>JBBRUC010000179.1:0-12529 GCA_038248205.1 Thermoanaerobaculia bacterium | reverse complement strand
GGTGGCGACGAGGAGCGCCTGGGTGAACTGGTAGCCCCGGAGCAGCCGGTCCGGGCCCTCAGTGTCGGGGGGGGGGGGGGGGGGGGGGGGGGGGGCCGCGGGGGGGGGGGGGGGCGCCCCCCCCCCCCCGGAAATGGGGGGGCGGGCGCCCCCCGCACCCAGGGGAGGCCGGTCCACTACTTCAAGCAGGAGGTCGTTTTCGGGATGCAGCTAAAGGAGCCGCAGGTCCCACAGGCGTTGGTACACATTCTGGCGTAATACTGGGACGAGCCGCAAGGACCCGGCTGCCACTCCTCGAGACAGCACCAGCGCGCCGCGAGGAAGGTCGGCTCCGAACCGGTCGGCGCGGTAATCGCAGGGCCGGCAGGAACGACAGGGCTCGCCGGGCAGGACAGGAGCGTGGACAAGGTTGCCGCAGGTGCGACAGTCGCGGCTCCCTCATCGGCGAACGAAACAGCCGGGAGAACCAGGACCAAACTGAGGAGCAGAACGAACGATCCGAAGGCAGCGGTGAGCCTCTTCATGGGACCTTCCTCCTAAAGGCGTCCGGCGCTATCACCGGACTCCACAGACTGGAGTGCGCTGGGCAGCTTGGAGCGGGCTTCGGCACCGAGTCGAGCCGGCGCTCAAATTAGAGACCGCCCGCCGAAGCAAGCTGCAGTGCCTTCATGCGGAGCGAGGGCGTGGCTGCATCGACTTGAACGGATTGGCGGTGTTCACCAGGTAAGGTCTGCCAACTTGGCCAAGGTCCGTTTGCCGTACGTCAATAGCGGGCTGAAATATCCGTCCAAAATCAACTTCTCCGTTTCGGGCGTGACCTGTGCGATGACACCGAACTCCTGCAGGTTGCCTGGCGGTAGCGCCGGTGCCGTGCTCGGATAGAGATTCTCGGAGCCGACATAGAACACATCTTGATCCACCATCCAGAATTTCGCGTGATTGTATTTGGGATCGCCGCTGGGCCAGTTCACCCTGTCGTTGTCGAAGCTGATCGTCTTGAGAAAGAATTGTGAATTGAGCTTTTCAAGGATGCGTTGCTTGGTCAGCTTCGGCTCGGAGCGAAGCCACATGCGCTGGCCGATGACATTGAAGACCGATTCGAAGGATATTCTGTTGGTGTAGCCACGCCCCCGCTTCTCCGGCGGCGACATTACCAACTCGAGTACCGTGGAATCGCTCTTTGCCAGCAATTTCGCCAGACTGTCGATGAGCGGCAAGATGAAGAAGAAATTCGAGCAGCTGATCAGCCGATACGGATACCCATTGATCACGTGCTCCTCAAAATCATTGGCATGCTTGTAACGCGCACCCAAATCTTGCTGCGATATCCGACAATGGCGCGCATCATTCAAAGCCCTCAGCAAGGCGATCATTCCGCTGCCTACCAGATGGTCAGTTCCTTGATGAGTGAACACGCCCCATCCGGGATTTGTGACCCAGAGCGCCGGCAACGAACCTGCCGGTTGGCTGCGCCATTGCGGCCGCTCCGGCGGTGCATCCTTCCCGACCTCGAGGTTGGGAGGCAGGGAGTTGCTGTAGGTCGTCGAAATTCCGTTGTGGCTGTTGTGCGTGCGAACAAAATCCCACAAGGAATCCGCGAACTGATGGCCCCCCATCGCGATCGGGCCATCGATGCGCATCGACAGGTCGAACACCGGATCCTTTTCGAGATAGGGCGCCGCCCAAAGGTTGTGCCCGCCGGTCATCATGCGCGCGCCGTCTACCGCGATGATCTTCGCGTGGCCCCACGATGCGTTCCTATAGCGATACTGCCCCAGATAGATCGTCAACTTGCCGCCTCGGCCGCGAAGCAACTTGCCGATGTTCGAGAGCATCCGAAAGGTATGCAGGTTCAATTTCGGCGGGCTGCTTCCGATCAGGAAGCGCACGGTGATTTCTCTGCGCTCCTGGGCGAGAAAGATCAGGCCATTTTCGATGGCGTTGAGAAACTCGCCCGTGGGTTCATCCATCGTTACGATGTCGATCCACCGCTCGGCTGTCTTGAGGAGCGCAGTGATCGCCGCGGGAAACCGCTATGAGTGGTCGGTCGGAAAATCCTTGTCCGGCGTGGTCCAGTAGCCGCGCGGCGTGTCGAAGAGGTAGTTTTCCAAAGAGCCGATAGAATTATCGGGCAAAAATCCGAAGAGTAGACCCTCTTGATACCCGATCCTCACCTTCAAATTTCTGTAAATCTGCTCCACGGAAATAGACATGAAAACCCCTTTCAATAGAACACCGGTTGACAGGCGTCGCCTGCCGGTCGGCTGCCTGCAGGTCGAGCGTCACGATAGGATTCTTGAAGATCTGAGCCTACTTTCTCTCAGCTCCCCCTGTCAAATCCTTCGCTGCTGCCATCAGATAAAGCTGAGACACTGCCGACCCTTGCCACGTCGCCGGGCACCCTCCTACGGGCGGGTACTTGCGGCCGTTGAGAGCCACGCAGACGCCGCCCTGCGCGTAGCGCGGCGTACCGTGCTTTTCCGAGTAGAATTCCGCGAATGATGACCGCCACGAGAGGTGCTCATGGGTAGTGTCCCCGATCTCTACACCACCGGGGATAACGACCCGGAAATCCACCCTGTCCAGTACTACCGTCACTACCAGTACTGCGACGCCTGCGGCTCGTTCGAGCTCGATTCGTGGATCGTGCCGGCCAATAGCGCGAGTCTCGAAAAGAAGATGCACCATCTCGCGACGGCCGCACTCCTCTTATCGCCCGTCGTGGCGGTGTCGGGATGGTTGGCCCTCGGCCTCTCCCTATCCCCAACCTTCCTGATAGGTCTTGCCGTGGCGCTGGTCCTCGGTCTACTTCTGCGAGGGTGGGTCGTCGGAAAGCAAAAATCCGCAACGATTTGGTGGGTCGCGAAGGCGGCACTACTGGTTTTGCCTGCCGTGGTGGTGGCAGAGTGGCTCGGCAACGTCCTCTTTCGACCCTCGCTGGTGCTTCTCGCCGCAACGATCGTCATCGTCGGCCTGTTGGTTGCCCGCGGGATTCTGGGTTCGAAGACCAAACACGTGGGCGTTCGCTGCAATCGGTGCGGCGCCACCTATGCCTACGGGTCACCCTTCTTTTCGGACCTCGACGCCAACCCGCGCGAACTGACCGTGGCCGACGTGCCACGGCCCCTGGGCCGCTCGCCCTTCTTGATTGGGAAGTCCGTGAAAGGCGAACTCCCCACGCCGCCGAGCCGGCTGCCGCCTTGACCGGTGTTTTGAGCAAGATCTCGGCGCGATTTACTCGGGGGCCAGGCGCCGGGGCCCCGGTTCAGTGGAGGGGGTCGAGGAACGGCGTACCCGGATCGCCGATGTAGAAAATCACCAGACGCAGGGGCTCGGTGGTGCTCCTATTGTAGCCGGTCATCTTCACGCCCGGCGGCTCCACATACGCCTCCCCTGCCTTTACCGTCACCGGCTCGCGACCTTCCAGCTCCAGCGTGAAGGCACCTTCCAGAATGTAGACGGTCACAGGGAATCGGTGCGTATGAAACACCGTCTTGTCGCCCGGCTTGAAACTCGCCGTGAAGACGCTCACTTCCTGCGACTCCCCCGTCGGCATGCCCTGGACGACTTCCCGCAGGACCGGCTGCGGCCTCGCCGTATTCGAAGCCATATTCGGGGCGGGATCAGGGACTTCCGCCAGCGACGGCACACCCAGCAGGCCGAGCACAATCACAAAACCGGCGCTCGCAGATAATCTCATCCGAATTTCTCCTCCTTGACGGAGATGGCGCCAGTGCCGAGGCCCCGGCAAGGGCCGCTCAACATAGCATGGGGTCGCGGCTCCGATGTTCTCGTACATCCACAATCCCGGCTTCCGTGAACCGCCGGACGACACCGCATGCCTACGCTCCGGCCGCCGGTGGAGTCGCCAGGGCGCTCGGAGCGAGTTGGAGGGTCTCGAAGGGCATCTCGACCCCGGCTTCGGTGAGCGCTTTGAAAACCTGCTCCCGCAGCGCGAAGCGCTTCGCGATGTGATCCCGCTCCTCGTCCAACCAAGCCTGAAGTTGGAGCGCCACGTTGTAGTCGTTGAGAGCGGTAACCACCACCCGTGGCGGCGGATCGGTCTGGTACGCCGGATCGTCCCGGACGAGAGCGAGTAGGATCTCCCGCGCCCGGTCTAGGTTTTCCGTCACCGCCACCGTCACGTCGATGTCGAGACGGAGGTGGGGAAAGTTCGTGCAGGAGGCGACGGTCGTGTTGGTGATCGTCGAGTTCGGAACGGCCAGCATCTTTCCGTCCACCGTCACCACGCGTAGACCGTAGAGTGATCTTGTCGACGCGGCCGTAATTGCCTTCGACTTCCACGAGATCTCCGATGACAAACGGGCGATCCCAAAAGATCAGCACTCCGGAGATGATATTCGAGAGCGCATCGCGGGCGGCAAAACCGACGGTGAGCCCAGCAAGCCCGAGGCTCGTAATGACCGCGGCCGTGTTGATCCCCACCGCGGAAAGCGCCTGCACCGTTCCCAGAAGCAGCACGCCAAACTTGAGCGCCGTCTCCAGAAAGCTCGCGGACGTGTTCATTCATGGGTCATCTCCGAAGCCCGAAGAGCTTACAGCCGAACCGCCCCATACGGTCCAACCCTCTTGCATCGGATGGCTGTTTGGGGGTGTCTTGCCGCGTCCGGCACCGGAACAATTTTCTCTCTACTCTCGTTTTAACGGCCCATCCGTGGGCGCCTTCTGAAGAAGAACCAAGCGACGACCGCGACGACCAAAATCAAAACAGGGAGCTGCCAATAGAGCCCCATGCCTCCCATCCCAAACCAACCTCCATCGTGCATCATGGCAGACTTCCTTCCTGGCAGATGCCAGAGCCGTCCTCGGTTTACGTTTAGTGATTCATGCCCATCATGCCCGTCTTCATCATCGGGCAGTCCATCTCGCCTTTCATGCCGTGCATATTCATGTGACCCATCATCGAGGTTTCCATCTCATGGGCCATGGCGTGGGATGCTTTTCGCTGCGCGACGAGCTCATTGATCACCGCCGCCATCGGCTTTTCCATCGCATCAGGCTCTTTGGACCCCTTGGCGGCGTTCATCTCCGCCACCAGCTTGTCCAGCGTAGCGTCCATCTCTTGCATCTTGACCTGCATCTCCTGCCGCTTGGCGATCATGGCTTCGCAGTTCGCCTTCATGTCCGCTTTGTGATCCGCCATCGAAGTCGCCGTGGAAGTGTTGGCGGCAGGAGAGGTATCGGCCTGCGGAGTCATTTGTGCTCCCACGCCAACAGCCAGCACGAGCGAGGCGGCGGCGATGATGCCGGGAATGAGAACCTTGGGGTGTTTACTTTTCATTGCGCAGTTTCCTTTCGGGCGACCCGTAGGGCCACGAGAGTTGTCGCGATTTGGATCAGTTCGCTCGCGGGAGGGTGGCGAGATGCCTTGGTTGCGTGAACCTGCTCTTTCGACAGAGCAAGGCGTATGCCAGAGGTCGCTCCGGTCCAGGGAAGGCGGCGTTGTTGGGCTGATTGCCAATCGTCCTCCGCGGCGCGACGCTCCAGGCGGCAAGCGCTGCATTTCTCAACGCAGAACCTGCCGCCGGGATGCGAGCCGGGGCTGTTCCCGCGGGAGCCGGCGGAATCTCATCGAGATGCTCGCCCTCCCTGCTACCATTCCCCCCCATGTCCACATCCGATACCTACGATTACCGCGACGAACTCGCTGCCGCGGTCGAAGCTTGGGATGCCCGGGGATGGCCTCGCCCCGGGATCATCCTCGTGTCCGGCTCCGGACTCGCGGTCGACCTCGGCGAGCCGGCCTACGGCCCGGTCCCGCTCGGCGACCTGATTCCATTCCCGATTCACGCGATCGAAGGGCACCCGCACACGGTCGAGGTTCTCATCCCCTTGGCCGGCCGCCCGGTCCTGTACTACCGCGGACGCCTTCATAGCTACCAGGGCTATTCGGCCCACGAGGTGGCGTTCCCGATCCGGCTCGGCCGCCTGCTCGGCGCCCGGGTGTTGATCCTGACCAACGCGACCGGCGGCCTGAACCCCGCCCTCCGCCCCGGCGACCTGCTGGCGATCCGCGACCAGATCAACCTCTCGGGCCTCAATCCCCTGCGCGGCGACCTCCCCCCCGCCTGGGGACCGCGCTTTCCCGACATGGGCGAGGCCTACGACGCCAACCTTCGCGAGCGCGCCCAAGAGACTGGCCGAAGCCTCGGCATCCATATCGGCGAAGGCAACTACCTCGGAGTCTCCGGCCCCTGCTACGAAACCCCGGCGGAAGTTCGCGCCTACCACCAACTCGGCGGCGACGTGACTGGCATGTCCACCGTGCTGGAAGTCATCGCTGCCCGCCACATGGGCCTCCGCTGCCTCGGCCTCTCGCTCGTCTCGAACGCCGCCGCGGGCCTGACCGACGGACCGGTCGATCATCAGGAGGTCCTGGCCGCGGGGAAAGCGGCGGCGGCGAAGCTGGCGCGATTGCTGGAGGCGCTGTTGGAGGATTCGGGGTTGGAGGGGTAAGGGCGAACGCGTGGCAACGATCTATCTGGAGACAACGATCCCGAGCTACTGGGCCGGTCGGCCGAGAAACCTTCGCCTCTGTTGGCTTGGAATTCTCTTCTTCCTCGCCGGTGGAACCTACGCGGAGCCTGCCACCGAGCCGTTCTTGGTCGGCGGGCGCGTGCTGCCGGTCGCCGGGGCGAGCACGCCGCCGTCCGCCATGGTGGTCGAGCTTCGACCGGCGTTCCCCGGCTTCGACGCGCAACGGGCGGCCCTTCACGGTGCCGACCCTGACGCCCTTGCGACCGCACGAGTGGGCGAAGACGGCACGTTTCTCCTGATCGTACCGAAGCAGGGGGTCTACCGGATCGACGCTCGCGCCCAGGGTTTTCGGAGCCTCACGATCCCCTTTCTGCCTCTGGTCGAGCCAATCCAATTGGCGCACCTCAAGCCGGTCACCGCCTTGCCCTTGGCGGTCCAGGTACACGACCCGAACGGCCAGCCGGCCGGAGGGGTCACCGTTCGAGTCGTCTCTCCCACCGTGACGGAAAACTCGACCGACCCGAACGCCTGGCGGCCGTTGGCGGAGCGCAGCCGCAGCGATTCTCAAGGGAGAGCCGTCGTCTACCGGGAAGCGGGACCGGTTCAGGTTCTCGCCGAAACGACGGGAGCCACCGCTCGCCAGGACGTTCCGGCCGACGCCACCTGGACGGTCATGAATTTGACTGCACGGCCGAGCCTGTCGCTCGCGGTTCGCGACTCGGCGGGCCGGCCCGCCTCCGGCGCTCTGGTCTATGCGGCCGGAAGCGCCATCGCTGGAACTGACGAGGACGGCCACGTAGTAGTTCCGTCGCAAAGCGCCGAGAGCGCTCCCCTCCTCGTCGTTGCCGAGAGCGGCGAATGGGCCGAGGTCAAGAAAGCACCGAGCGGAGGCGGGAAGGCACCTGTCGCGGTCCGGCTCGGCCCGCCGAGAAAGGCGCTGGGTGTGGTGCTTGCATTGACCTCCGAAACACCCCTTCCGCAATCTCTCGTCTGGGTGCGCGGCAACGGCGCGCCGGGCCGGGGTGGAGTTGCCGATACCCGGGGAGATTTCGAGATCCTGTTCGCCGGCTCGGGTCCTCCGGTGTTCGGCGCCGCTGCCACGGGCCACGCCTGGCGCGAGATTTCGGCAGCGCCCCCGGGGCCGCGCGACGCGCCGCTCACCCTCCGGCTCAACCGCGCGACCGATCTCAAAGACGCTGTGGGCTTAACCGGGACCGTAGCCGACTTTGCAGGGATGCCGATTGCCGGAGCGGAGGTGTTCGCCGTTCGAACGGTCGAAACCCGGACCAACGGTCGGCGCACGAAGGAGCGTTTCGTAGAGGAGCTGGGCACGTCGGACCTCCAGGGAGGGTTTCACGCCGAGGGACTTCTACCCGGCGCTTTCGACCTGCTGGCCCGCGCCAATGGTTACGTTTCCGGGCGCGTCGGCAGTCTACAAATCCCCGCCGGCAGCCACCTTCCCAACCTTCGAATGGCGCTCTCCCAAGGTCAGCGAATCGAAGGGCGCCTGCGCGATTCGAGCGGCCAACCCGTAGCCGGCGTCACGATCGAGGCCGAAAAGGTTCTCTCCAAGGGAACCGTGATCGCCGAAGTCGAACGCCCACGAAGCACCGCCGTCTCCGATCGCGACGGCATGTTCACCCTCACCGGCCTCGAACCGGGGAACTACCAAGTGACGGCCGAGAGCCCGCTCGGCACGGCGAGCGGGTCGGTCGCGGTGGGGAAAGAGGGGGGACGGATCGAACTGCAACTCAAACCTTCGCAGTGAACCGGCCGGGGCGGCCGCCGGATCGTGCTTGCCTGTCGAAACGCCGCGGAGTACGCTCTCCAAATGGATCAGGAATTGTTGACCTACCTGGAACGGCAGTTCCACGAGACGCGCCAGCGTTTTGAGCAGTTGGAGGCGCAGGTTGGAGGCCTTCATCTGGGGCTCGAGAGCCTCCGGGAAGAAGTCGGAACCCTCCGGGAGGAGGTCGCGAGCCTCCGAGAGGAGACCCGGCAACGCTTCGAGCAGGTGGACGAGCAGATCCGCCACGTCCACGTCCTGGTCGAAGGGGGACGGGACGAGACCCGGCTGCTCGCCGAAGGGATGATGGGCATCAACCACGTCATGGAGAGGACGGAGAAAGAGGTCAACCTCAAGCTCGACGAGTTGCGGACCCTGGTGACTCCTCTCTACCGCCGCATCGACGAACGCGTCACCCACCTGGAGGAGCGGGAAGGGCAGAAGACGCGCGACGTCATGGACCTTATTCGCGAACGCTTCGCGATGCCACGCACCGCGTAGAACCTTACCTCTCGTTCAGGGGCTCTCCGGCCGCGCCGGAAAGGCGAGACCGCCTACTGCGAGTATTAGGGAGAGGCGTTTCTGGGAAGGGTTGCGTTACCTGAGGTAGAGGGAACGCTCAAAGGCGAGGAAGCCGCTGGCCAAAACAGATCCGCCCCCTTGCGCTAGAATCCTACCGAGGCCTACGCGGATGTACATCCTATCGCTCGAGATCGAGAATCTACGGACGCTCAAGAAGGCACAAGTCCATTTCAACGTGCCGGGCGGCGAAGCGCTCCCCGGCAACTCGCGGGATCTTCCCAATATCAGCTTGCTACTCGGGGATAACGGCTCCGGGAAGACCTCCGTCCTGCGGGCGGCAGCTCTTGCCGCTCTCGGCCCGATCCTCACTTCGGGGTCTGGTTTCGTACCTTACTCCCTAGTGCGCCGAAACCGCGATCGAGGTCAGGCACAGGCAAAGATCAAGGCTGAACTTTTACTACACGAACAAGATGGACATGCCGGCAAGATGGCACATGAGACCGTGATCGAACCAACTCGGGGCTGGGTCGATCGCTTCCGTACGGCCGCGCCGCCCAAATGGGCTGAGGACATGTGGGACGAGAAGTCTCCCGCCTTTCTGATGGTGGGTTATGGCGCAGGCCGTCGCGTTGATCCCAATGCCGTGAGCGAAGAGCAGCGTTCGAGGTCGCGCGCGCTGCGCTATGGGCGCGTGGCCGGTCTGTTCGAGGAATCGGTGACGATGGTGCCACTCTCCGCTTGGCTGCCCCGCTTCAGAACCCAGGATCCGTCACGTCATGAGGAAGCGATCCACCTGCTCAACCTGCTCTTGCAACCCCACGCTGAGCTGCAGCCGGAACCGATTGACGACGAGTACCTGTTCTCCACCGGCGGCGTCTCCCTGCCGTTCCAAGCGCTCTCCGATGGCTATCGCGCCTACGTCGGCTGGGTAGCAGACCTTCTCTACCACCTCTGCACGGGAACGCCGAGAGGCTGGGAGCTTGCCGAAAACCGGGGAGTCGTCTTGGTGGACGAAGTCGACCTTCATCTTCATCCGGAGTGGCAACAGCGGGTCATCCCGACCGTCGCGCACGCTCTGCCCAACCTTCAATTTATCTTTACTTCGCACAGCCCGCTTCTGGTCGGAACCGTTCACGGCTCCAACCTGTTTGTGCTGGAGAACGGCGATATTCGGCCCTCCGACGAGGAGGTTTATGGGCTCTCCTCCGATCAGATCCTGACCAGCGGCCATTTCGGTCTCTCCTCAGCCCGCGATCCGGAGTTCACCAGTCGCCTTGAAACCCAGGCGCTGGCGGCCCGCGAAGGAGACTCGGAGGCCGCGCTCCACTTCATGCGGTTGATGGCCCTCGGCGCAGCCGCGGGCGAGGATCCACCCCCGCCAACCTCCGTCACCACGGCGCAAGCACCGGCCCCGGTGGCCCACAAGACCACCGCCATTCGTGAGCAGGCCGGATCTTCGAACTCTCGAAAGACTCGGGTCGCCAAGCAGCCCCGCAAGAAATGATCCGGATCGAAGTCTCAGATCAAAGCCTGCTCACAGCCATCCGGAAAAAGAAAGCCGGCTGGCTCACCACGGCCAAGGCAAAGGCTGCGGCGGCGCTTCAGGCAGGAAAAGTCGACGAGGGGGGCGGCACATGGAGTGAGATCAAGGAGGTTTTCATTCTCCTTCAGGGATTCAAGTGCGTTTACTGCGAATTCCCCATGCCCAAGGTCGACTCCTCATCCGCCGAGAAAGTAGCCGTCGACTATGACGTCGAACACTTTCGGCCCAAGAACCGGGTCACTCCGTGGCCTTCTCCCAAGGACTTAGCCCGGCGCCCGGGGATTCGAGATTACCAGCAGGAGGTACGATCAGGATCTCCAGCCGGATATCTTCGCCTCGCCTACGATCCGTTCAACTATGTCGTCTCGTGCAAAGTCTGCAACTCCTCATACAAAGCCGACCGCTTTCCCATCGCGGGCAAGCCGCAAACCCGAAGAAAGGCGCGCAAAACGCTAGACCCTCGGGAAAAGCCCCTGCTGCTCTTTCCTTTCGGTGAGAACGCGGATGATCCAGGCCAGTTTCTGGCGTTTCTCGGACCAACTCTCCAAGCCCTGCCAGCGGCGGGCTATGAGCGCCTCCGGGCTCAAGTGGTAATCGACTTTTTCGAGCTGGACACTCGGGAGGGGTTGCTCGAAGGCCGGTGCTGGATGATTCAGTGCCTCTGGGCGCGCCTTGAGGAACGGGAGTCTTCGGATCTTACGAAGAGAGCGAGATCTGAGGAATTTCTTCTCTCCGTCCGGAACGGACATCAGCAACTGCACACTGCATGCGGACGCGCGTTCATTGAGCTTTACGACGCGGACCGCCCGAGCGCCCAAGCCTGCTACGACGCCGCGGTCGGATACCTCAACAGCAAAGATCCGGCGATTTTCCGAGTGCTCAACAAGGCCGGATGAGCCCGCGGGTAATTCTCAGCCAGCCCCTGATACGCGCGGCTTCTTCAAACGCAACCGCGGCACCCGCTTCGCGCGGCTCGATACGTTTCTTTTCTCGCCCCTCTGCGTGGTGCTCGCGGCCGGGGCGTTTCTGGTGGCGCAGGCTGCCGCTATGTAGTTCCCTCGGCTTGAGGCTGGGCAACTCCTTCGCGCAAATCGGCCGGCCCCACCCCCACGAGGGACCGGCCGATCGGGCTGCGGGCTACTGGCGGCAGACTCCCCCTTCTCCCTGCTTTACCACTTCGGCTGCGCCGGTGTTGGCATCGACCTCGACCTGGACTTGCTCGCTCTTGCTGAGGACATCGACCAGGTAGTAGGGGCGGTCGCCCTCGGCGTCATGGAGGACGATCGAGACCACCTGGCCCGCTACTTCTCCTGTGGCGATGCCGCCAACCTCGGCCGGACCCAGACGCGCGGGGCGAGGGGAGAGGTAGGGGAAATGCCCGTGGACGCAGGCGCGGCAGCGGTACATCCAGCGCGAATAGCCGGGCTGGTCGTTGTCTGGCATGGAGTAGAGGATCGAGACCGGGCCGGAAAAGGCGTAGTGTGACGCGAAGTTGTCCCACGACAACTGGCAACGGTCGGAGGCGTACTGGCTCGCCTGGGTGATCGTTGGGGTTTCGACGTCGTCACATTGGAAAGTGTAATTGGTCTGGCCCGAGGCGTAGGTCCAGATGTGTTCGTTGTCGCCGTGGCACCACTCTTCCGCTTGGGCGGCACCCGGCACGAGCAGCAGCGCGAGCGCCAAGACTTTCGACAGATTTTTCATCACGACCTCCTGGGAATCGAAACTCGGTGGAGCAACCGAAACCGAAAGCGCCGCACGCCGGCACCTCCTCCTATCGGCCCCTATCGATCCCTGCGGAATTTCGTCAGAGTCTCCCTCACCGGTCTCGTTCGGTGCGGCGCGGAAAGATTTGGTGCGAAATGTTGAGGGACCTTGGCGACCGATTTCGCAGATACGCCTTGAAGGCAGGTTCACCTAACCGAGCGGACGGAGGAGTTATGGATCGTGAGCGGATCGGAAGTGCAGAAACCACCTTTGCGGCAAGGTTGCTGTGGGCTGCCCTGTTTTTGGCCACCGTGCCGACGCTCGCGGCCGAGCTGACATTTCCGCCCGGCAGCCAACTGGGTGGAGACGGCAGGCTGGCGATCGGCGATTCGCTCCGGGTGGGCGCCAAAGGCTTGCCCCCCGGCGGCGCGGCCGATCTGCGGCTCATCGACCCGCTCGGGGCGCCGATCGCC
>JBBRUC010000178.1:0-12563 GCA_038248205.1 Thermoanaerobaculia bacterium | reverse complement strand
GGTTGCGCAGAGCGTACATCTGACCCGCGGGAGAAAATACGATCGCCCGCAGGCCGTCGGTCGGCAGCGACTCGCTTTGCGGTACGGCCCGGTCGCGGCCGCTGTCGTAGGCGTAGAGCCGGCCGGGAACCCCAATCTGACTCGCGGCATCGCCGGTCGAGAAGTAAAGAACCTTGCCGGTCAAGACGATGTCGCCGACCGGCGTCACGTCTCCGGGAACCGGGGGTTGGGCGGCGGAAACTCCACTGAGCGAGTCGCCGGTTCCACCGGACACCACCGCACAGGCGATGTCCCCAAAGACCGTACCCACGCCGGGGATCGCAAAACGACCGTCCGCGCGGGTGGCTCCGGCGACGCCTTGGCAGGTGACGCTTGCACCGCCCACCGGCAAGCCGGCGTCGTCGAGCGCGCGCCCTGACACGGTGGTCAATGCATCCTGTAGGACCGGAACGGGGACTTCAGCCGAGCTGCCGATTTGGTCGATCGAATCGGTCGCCTCCGCGCGCAGGCGAACGAGCGTCGCGCCGAGCGGAACCTGGTACATCACCTCATAGGGAGCCGAGCTGTCGGAGCCGACCAGCGTGTCGTCGGCGAACAGGCGCACAACCCGGATCGCGTTGTCGTCGATCGCGCCGATGCCGACTTTCAGCCGTGTGCCCTCAATGACGTTTCCTCCTGCGGCGGGGCTCACGATCGCGACGATCGGCGGCGGGTCGTCGAAAACCGGGACGACGCGCGGACCTGAGGTCGTCGCATGTCCGCTCGCATCACGCGCGATGGCCTCGATCGTGACCGCGTTTGCGCCGAGCGGGATCGTGAAAGCCACGAGATAGGGAGGGCTCGTTCGGGTTTGCGACAAGCCGTCGGCGCGGACCTCCACCGAGGTCACGCCCAGGTCATCGGTAGCCTCGACCGCGATCCCCACGGTCGTCCCCTCCACCCAATGACTGGCCGGATTCGGTGCCAGGATCGAGACGGTCGGTTTCTCGTCCGCGAGCACCGAGACCTGGACCGGGTCGGAAGTCGTCTCGTTGCCGCCGAGGTCCGAAGCGATGGCGGTGAGCACCATCGACGTCACCCCCTCGGGGACCCTGAGATCCGCCTCAAAGGGCGATTTCCAGTCGACGGCGACCGGATTTCCGTCGATCGTGAAACGCACCGACGCGACGCGGATGTCGTCGGTTGCCGTCGCTCGAACCCGGACGATCGACCGAGCCACCGTCTCAGTACCTTGAATCGGCGTAGCGAGGGTCACCTCCGGAGCCACGCCAGCCGTGTCTCGTGCGGATCGATAGCGACCGATGTACAGGCCGCCGTTGCCGACTACGCCATTGTCGGTGATCTGCCCCACCATGCCGACCATGAACACCGCACCGTTTTCGACCGCAATCCCGTTGCCGTTGTCATCCCGAAACGTAGGGCCGTTTCCGAAGCTCAAGTTCGCCGCGAAGGTTGGCTCCCGCGGTTCTCCGACGTTGAGAATCGGCACGGCGTTATAGAAGAAATAGTCCGACGCGAGCACGAACCCATCCTCGATTGCAACCCCGTCGAGTGCGAAGGCGTCAGGAGTTTCTCCGATTACCACCGGCGTGTCAGGTACGCTCAGATCGATCACCTTCAAGCCGCCTAAAGTAAAGCCCGCGGCATCCGCCACGTAGGCGAGCGAGCCGCGCACGCGGACGTCGGCTGCGGCCGACGTGGAACCGCGGGTGTGGACCCGGCCGAGGATCACCGGGACGGCTGGATCGGCGACGTCAATCACCTCGACCCCGGATCCGGCATCGGCAACCACCACCCGGTCGCCCTCCGCAACGTCGACGCCACGGGCATTGCCGGGGGTGTCGACCTGGCCGCGGATCACCGGCGCTGAAGGGTTCCCGACGTCGATCACCGCGAGGCCCGAAGCGCCGTCCGCGACATAGGCGAAACCGCCGCGCAGGGCGACATCGGTCGCCGTGCCGGGGGTATCCGCCCGTCCAAGAAGGACTGGCGAAGAAGGATTGGCGACATCGAGGATCAGCAAGCCGTTCGTGCCGTCGGCGACATAGGCCAAATCGCCCACCACCCGGACGTCGTTGGCATTGCCGGAGGTATTGAACGAACCGACGATTCTCGGCTGCGAGAGGTTCGAGACATCGATTGCCAACAGACCGGCCGAGCCCGCCGCGACGTAGGCAAAATCGCCCGCGCTGTTGGTGCCCACATCGACGCCGTTCGGAAAGCCGGGGAGGCCGAGGAACGACAGCGCGCCGGGAGTGAACGTGGTCACCTGCACCGCCACGTTTGCGCTCTTGCCGCCGCTGCTCACCGTGACCGTGGCGGTACCGCTCTGGCCGGCGAACACCCGGCCGTCCTCTGCCCCAAATGAGGCCACCGCGAGATCGCTCGATGAATAAGCGGTGCCTCGACCCCGGAGGCGCAGGTCAATCGATCGGCCATCGATCAGCCGGCCGATAACGTTCAGGCGCTGGGACGCCTCGCCCACCACGGTATCGAACACGAGATCGAGGGCTCCTGGCGTCACCGAGAGCGAAGCCAGGATCGTCGCGAGATTCAGGCTCCAGGGATCGAGCGGATCGCTGCCGCTCTGGATTTCGAGGCCGTCTCCGACTCCATCGCCATCGGTATCGAACCGTAGCGGATCGGTACCGTAGCGATTCAACTCTTCACCATCGAGAAGGCCGTCGCCGTCGGTGTCGGCTACCGTAGGATGGGTGCCCGCGCGATACTCGTCTAAGGTCGAAAGGCCATCGATATCCCGATCCTCCAGGGCGTCGACCGGGTTGTTCGGATCGAGTCCGTTCGCGAGCTCCCAGTCGTCGGGAAGTCCGTCACCGTCGGAGTCGCCGGAGGCTACGACCTGTAGGCTCACCACGCCGAGAGTGCCTTCGAACACGGCGCTCAGCACGACGACACCGCTGGAGCGAGCGGTCACGCGTCCTGCCGCGTCGACCGAGGCGATCATCGAATTGCTGGTGCGATAGTTCGTCCCGAAGTCCGCGGATGAGACGTTTGCGGTCGAGTCGTCCGGGTAGACGGCAAGCGCAGTGAGCTGCACGAACTGCCCGACCGCGCCCAAGACAGCCGTTGGAGTTGCAAGCCGCAGGGTCCGAGGAATCCTGACCGGGGCGAAAAAATCGATCTGATCGACGGTGATCGCTCCGTTCGGGGGCACCGTAACCAGATCGGACTGACCGGAGCGAACGACGCCGTTTGAGACGCAAGTGGCCCGCACACGCACCTTTCCAAGATTCGAAGGTACATTGGGGAGCACCCAAACTCCATCCGGCTGAACTCGCGCGGTGCGGTTGAACGCGCTCACCGTACAGGAGTCGTCGAGCTGAGCCCAGCTGATTGAAGGCCCGAGCAGCGCGAGAAGCGTAGCAAAGCGAACCGAGAAACGGGCTCGGCGCTTCTGTATCGAAACTCGGAGAGGGCCTCGGATCATTTGGCGCTCCAATTCCTCGTTGCCATGCCGTCGCATCCTGCCGATCCCCGACTCCACTCTCATCAGGCGAGGCCTTCGATAACGTCCTTGGCCCTGCAGTTCCTGTTCCGCCATCGGTCTCTATCGTTTCACTGGCGAAGCACGTCGGCGCCGACGAATGGACGTATGGCCACCTCGATCCGTTCCTTGAGCTTTGGATCTCGGGTGGCGCTAGCGATAGCAAAAAGAGCGCCTACGACTCGGGCTCTAGTCAGCTCATCTGAATTGCGGAGGGCCGCCACCAAAGCATCTGCAGCCGCAGGATCAGCAATGCGCGCAAGCCCTTCAATCGCGCGCCACTTACCATGAAACGATTCCCTGAGAACACGTTCCATAAACGGCACGGCAACAGGATCGTCGACGTAGCTCAGCGCTGTCGCAGCTAGGTCGGCGTCGACGTAGATCGACGTCTCGATCGCCTGCTTTGCGAGCCTCTCGCAGATCTCTGTGAGATGAGACGAATCTCTTGGTGTAATCTCTAGGATGAGTTCGTTCGCCGTGTCGGATATCGGCAGAGTTTCATCCAGAAACTGAGCTTCGATCCTATAGGTCCCTGGCACCGAAAACACATACCATTCGCTCATGACGACCTTTTGTTCGTAGTCATCACCCGGTTTCAGGCTTACCGCGCCAGGGAAGCTGATTCCGTCACTGAAATTCAATCGCGCCACGTTGAGCAGTTTTCCGTCCTCAGATTTAATCGTGAACTGCATGTTTTCTTTGCTGTTGTTTCCAAGGTCAATGACAATAGCGTTGTTGGAATGGTTGTTGGCGCGAAATTTCACGAGGATCGGCTCGTGGAGGCCGACAGTTGGATGTTCGAGCTGCCAGGAGATCTCGACTTCCCGGGCAAAAGCTGTCGCCCCACTGATCGGGGCCACGAGCGCCAGGATAAAGACTTGTAGTGCAACCGCTCTAGTTCTCATCGATACATTCCCTTCCAGTGTCTACGGGTGAAGGCTCTGCGTCGAAGTGACACCCTTCTTCCAGATCTGATAGACCCAAGATCCTGGAGAAGCTTCAAAAATTGTGCGCGTAATTGGAACTGGTCCTTCGAGAATGACTCGGTCGCCATTGTTGTGACACGGGCACTTGAAGTAGTAGTTCTGCTGGATGGTGACCGTTGCCGGCCTTGGCGTGGTGTAAGGCAGGCCGGAGTGCGCATCGGTCAGGAACTGCCTCGTGGCAGGTCCTTCCCCTGCGTCAGGGTTGCTGTTCGTATAGATCCAGGGCAGTGGCCAGACAAAAATATTAGTGGTCGACGGAAATCGAATCTCCTCCCCGACGACGCAACTCCCGAGATCTGCAAGCGAGCCTGTGCTGGACCCCCATTCGTATTTGAAGTGAAGAATCCCGGCTGCGCCGGAACCTTCAGTCTGGTGAAAGTTCGTGGGTATCGCGCAGACGCAGCTCCCACCCCTGCACACCTTCCCTGGCGTCCCTGCGCAGGCCTTACCGTCCTTCGGCTTGGGGTCGCACTGGTCTCCAACGCATTTGGTGCACTCCGGGCAGCTGTTCGGGGCTCCGCTTTCCGGAGGAAAGCCGCAGCAGTGCCAGCCCGCTTTAAGAATGCCGACTCCGCGGTTCGAGGTAATGAGGCTGCCGTTCTCGCTTACGGTGCCGGGGCCGATGCTCACGAAGTGACCGAGATCGTGATCGAACGAATAGAGCTCAGCGACTTGGCCGGGAGCGAGCCCCTCGACGTTGGGTAACGTAAGCCGTGCAGGCGGTTCGAAACGAGCTCCGGCGGGTTGGATGGTGACGATAAGCCGTGGCTGCTGTCCGAAATTTGGAACCATGGGAACCTTGTCCTCATGCACGACGGTTACGCTTACGACGCCGCTTCGCCCGCCGGAAGGGAAGGTCACCGAGCCGGGAGCGATCTCGAGCGCGAACCCGGGCAGATCTGTGAGAGCAAGTGTCCCGCCATTTGTTTCATCGACGAACAGGCCGCTCGACAAATCGAGAGGCAGGAGGAAGATGGGCATTCCCAGCGTGTTGTCCCGACCGGGTATGGTGGTGAGTACGAATTCGAGATCGGGCCAGGTGCCTGGCCTTTGCGCGGTGCTACCGTCAACGATGAGCTTGACCGTGCCGACCGGCGCGGAGGCGATGCGAAAAACACCGCTCTCATCGGTTACCGCGGTGAGTGCAGAATCGCGAATGCGGATCGTGGCTCCCGGAACGGCTTGGTTGGAGTTGTCGAGAACCAGGCCGCTGATCGATGTCTGCGCGGCGTCGCCCGCGACCCAACCCGTTGCGACGAAAGCCGCGAGTGGACCTTCAACCTGCGCGGCGATCCGGGCCACCGCGACGTTGTTGGAAATTCCCTCATTGGGGTCGAGCGCCCAAGTGACGAGGGCTCGGCCATCGCTATCCGCGTTGACGACGAGATCCTGAGAGCCGTCGGCGAAGTGACCCAGACCCTTGGTGACCCGAAATCGTACGGGAACCCCTGGGAGGCGGTTGAAGCCGGCGTCCGTGACCACCGCGACGAGAGGTCGCGGGAGCGCCTGTCCCGCTACACCCACCTGATGGTTGCCCGAATCGACGACGATCAAGGAGGGGGCACCCGGCGACGCTGTGGCTCGGAAGAGAGCCGGGCCGAGAAATCCCACGGCCGAGGCCTCCACCTCCTGGTTGCCAACCCCCACCCGCGTGCCGAGGGTGAAGTGTACCGAAGCCCGGCCGTTCGCGTCGGTTGCCACCGCGAGCTGCCGCTTCCCGCCATCGAGGCTGCCGTCGTTACCGCGAACTTTGAAGACGATGGGAGTCGAAGCAACGGGAAGGCCTGCCGCGTCGAGCAGGGCGACCGTCAAGGGAGCTGGGAGCAGGGTGCCGATTTCGACCTGCTGCCGGTCGCCCCCGACGACTTTGATTCGGGGGACGGTGGGCAATTCGAGGCGTACGGTTGATTTCACTTGGCCAACGTTGCCACTTTTGTCGACTGCGATCGCGGTGAGGACATTGTCTCCGACCACCAACGGAACCTCGACGAGATAAGAGCGGTTTGCAACCGCCGCCGTCCGACCGTTGACGGTAACCGTTGCCTCTTCGGCATTCACGGTGCCATCCACGATGTCGTTGATCAGGCCTGAAACGGTAACCATGGTCTCGAACAACCGCGCTCCGTCCACCGGGTTGTCGATCGTGAGGCGCGGCGGCGTCAAGTCTCGCACCACGTTAAGGCTGGCGGAACCGACGTGGCCCCTCGCGTCCGTGGCGGTCGCCGTCAGCACGTTGCCCCCTTCAAGCAAGGGAATGCCCCTCGCGACAAATGTGGAGCCGGTGATTTCGGCCATCATTCCATTGACGGAAACCGTATGGACCACACCGCTGACCGACCCTGCGACATCGACCGTGGTCGAGGTGAGGTAGCTCAGATCCTCAGGGCTGGACAAGGTGATGGCCGGAAGCGAGAAGCGATCGACGGAGAGCGTCGCTCGGCTGCTGTGGCCGGCGCCATCGACTGCCTCGACCACGATCGTATTCTCTCCCTCGACCAGCGGACGGGTGGCGGCGAAACGCCCTTCGATGAGAGGAATCGACATACCCGAGACGGTGAGGGAGGCGATCTCGTTCAGATCCGCGGCGGTGCCCGTGACCCCAACCGTTTCCTGGTTTGTCGTGGTCGCCGCTTGGGGCGCGTCGATGACGAGGGTGGGCGGAGTTGTATCTAAAACGAGTACCAAGTAAGCGAGCGCACGGTTGCCGCTCGTGTCGACCGCCTCCACCAGAACTGCGTTTCCCTCTTCCGTCAGCTCGACGGTCTTTTGGAATGCGCCATTCACTACGGCAACTTGGTTTCCATCGATCGTGACCGAGGCGAGCGCCACGTCATCGGACGCGACGCCCGTGACCAGAACGGGGGAGGACGAGACAAGGCCGGCATGTGGCTCCGTAATGGCGACCCTCGGCGGTGTCAGATCCCCACCCGCAGCGGTCTCGACCACCAGGACCAAACGGGGTGCATGAGCCGCCGTCGCCCCTTGCCGCGAGGCGTAGTCGATGCGCCCGCCCGCGCTTTCGTTCGCTTTTCGGAGCAGCCAGCCCCGGTTCGCGGTTCCGGCAAGATACGCCGCCACGTCCGCGGTGACCGCGAAGCGCACCGGCCCCCGGGTCTCTTTGGTGTGCGGCACGGTTGCCGTTGCGGCGGCGAGGTACGTGCCGCCGTTCCATTGCGGGTTGCAATCCGTCTGGTTATCGCTCGGGTGGGCGTCGATCGCGCAGGCCCAGGTGACACCCGCCTCGGTCCATTCGGAGGTGAGGCGATGGGCGGTTACGTTCTGCGCTCCGCTTCCCCAGCTCTCTCCGGTCCCGTCGACCCAGAACTCGAGGTAGGCCGAGACGAGCTGGCCGGTTCCCACGGCCGCGGTAATCGCCGCCTGATCAAAGCGGACCAGCGCTCGGCTCCCCTGCGACCAGCCGAGGCGCAGCAGGTCGTCGGTGCCACGGTTCTGATTCGTCTGCTGCTGGCGCAGAGTGGTATCGGCGATTGCCGAGAGGCTCGAAGTGGTGGCGGCCCGCATCGAACTCGCTGCGGCCAGAAGGATTAACATCACGATCGCCGCTGCAGCGGTGCGCGGAATCGAAACCCGAGGTACGCGAGCCCTTCGGAAGGAGGCACCCGGTGCGACAAGAATTGGGAGATCGACGCTCACTCGCCTGCCCTCCGTAAAACGAACCTAAGGCGAAGGAAGGTCGAATTCTTCGATCACCAAGACCACCAAAGATTATTCCTAAGCTTAAGGCCGGCTCGAGACTAGACCGGAAACCTGCGGTACGCAAGCATTTCGTCCCTGGGCTGCGGCTGTCCGTCCTCGAAGATACAGGCGAGAGGGACCTCTGTTCTGACCTTGGCGAAATGGGTAGGCGCGTTGCCTCAACGGCGATGGCTTTTTACCCTACACCCCAATCGCCCCACGAATCTCCGTCGCGATCTCTCCCGCCAAGGCGGTGATCTCGGCCTGGTCCGCCCCTTCGATCATGATCCTGGCGAGCGGTTCGGTGCCGCTGTAGCGCAGGACGAGGCGGCCGTCGTCTCCCAGCTTTTGCTCGACGCGCGCGGCGGCGGCGGCGACTAGGGGCAAGTCGGCGAAGGGTTTCTTCTCGCGCACCGGGATGTTGCTGAGGATCTGGGGGTAGCGGCGGAAGCCGGCGAGCATCTGGGAGAGCGGCTGGTCGGATTGTGCGCGCAGTGCCGCCATGTGGAGGGCGGTGAGCAGGCCGTCTCCCGTGCTGGCTTCTTTCAAATGGACGATGTGGCCCGACTGCTCGCCGCCGAGGACGATTCCCTCGGCTTTCATCGTCGCCACGACCTGGCGGTCGCCGACATCGCACCGGACGACGCCGATGCCTTCGTGGAAGAGCGCGCGCACCAGGCCGAGGTTGCTCATTGAGGTGGCGACGATCTTTTGGTGCGGCAAGGCATCCTGTGCCGCGAGATCGCGCGCCCAGAGGTAGAGAATCGCGTCGCCGTCGCGCACCTCGCCGCGCTCGTCGACCAGGATGCAGCGGTCGGCGTCACCGTCGAACGCAAGCCCCAGGTCGGCGCCGGTCGCAAGCACTCTGGCTGCAACCACCTCCGGATGGGTCGAGCCGCAACCGGCGTTGATGTTGGTGCCGTCCGGTCTGGCGTTGATCACGTCGACCGTTGCGCCGAAGGATTTGAACAGGATCTCCGCGTAATCGCTCGCGGCGCCATGGCCGCAGTCGACCGCGAGCTTGAGGTGGGCGAGCGGTTTCTTTCCCGGCAGGCTCGCGAGGAGAAATTCCAGATAGGTGATCGCCAGGCTGACTTTGGACTTCGGCGCGAAGGCCTTGACCGGACCAATCCCCGGACCGTCACGGAGCGCGAGCAGCGCTTGTTCGAGCTCGGCCTCCGCCTTTTCCGGCCATTTATAGCCCTGGCTGTCGATCAGTTTGACGCCGTTGTCGGGCACCGGGTTGTGGCTCGCCGAGACGGCTATGCCGCAGGCTGCGCCGAGGTGGCGGGCGAGAAATGCAATGCCTGGCGTTGGAATCTCTCCGGCGTAGCGGATCTCAATGCCTTCTTGGGCGAGGCCGGCTGCGAGCCAGCGGCAGATCTCCGGTGTACTCTCTCGGGTGTCGCCACCGAGCACCACGAGGGGAGAAGGGCCGAGAGCGCCCGCGGCCTCTCGCAGCCGGTGCCCGAGGGCCGAGGCGAGTGCCGTGATCGTCGCCCGATCGAGGGGCGCTACCCCGAACGGTCCGCGGATCCCGTCGGTGCCGAACAGCCGAGACGAGGGGTTCATCGCCGCTTTTTCTTCCCCTTGCGGGGTTCCTCGGGGGGGACTTCGGGAGTGATGATCGGAACCTTGATCGTGACCTTCGAAGGTTGGACGACCTGGATCAGAGGATCGGACGAGATGACGTTGACCGATTCTTCAAAAGTTTCGGCATGGCCGTCGAGCGAGATGAACTGCGAGGGGAGCGACGCGAGTCGGGCGAGGCGCTTCTCGGGGCCGGAGACCAGCACCTGGTTGGGAAACACCTCCGCCGGGCCGGCCGTGCTGCCGGCGGCGGGTTCGCCGCTGAAGCGAGGTTCCACCAGTACCCGTTGCGTCACTTCGCGATCGAGTTCAACCTGGATCGAGTTCGGCTCGATCGCGACCAGCTCCAGATCCTCGGGCATCAGCAGGTTGTCGGCGCCAAGCTGGGCGGTCACGGTTTCAGGCCCGGTGGGCGCCAGCGCGACCTGCACGTCTACCATGTAGGGGTTTAACCCCCGGATCGCCTTGCGGCTACCGCGTAGCCGAACCAGCACACTCTGCACCGGATCGAGCACCAGGTAGCCGCGCGGCAGGTTGTAGGAGACTCCCGCTTCGATCAGCTTCTCCGTCGTCTCCTCGCGCTCTTCGAGCGAGACGCGGCTCCAGATGCCGATCGCGATAGCGAGCGCCAGCACCCGGAGGCCCCAGATTCGTCGCCGGTCGCTCATGCCGCCGGTCCCGGCTGCGGGTAGAGGTCGGTGATCAGGTACTTGAACAGGTTGTTCCGTAGCGCCTTGCCGTCGAGGTTGCGGATGATTTCGCCGTCGATCACCACCGAGATTCCCCCGGTCTCTTCCGAGACGACGACCGCGAGCGCATCGGTCTCTTCCGTCAGGCCGAGCGCGGCGCGATGGCGGGTGCCGAACTCCTGCGACAGCTCCGGGTTGGCCGAGAGCGGCAGAAAGCAGGCGGCCGCGGCGAGCCGGTCGTCTTGCACGATCACCGCGCCGTCGTGCAAGGGCGTGTCGGGGGTGAAGATGTTGATCAGCAAGCCGTACGACATCTCGGCATCCACGCGCACGCCGTTCTCAATGAAGTTGCGCAGCCCTTGGAGCCGTTCAATGATGATCAACGCTCCGATCCGCCGCGCCGAGAGCGTCGTCGCGGCGAGCACGACCTCGTTGAAGGTGGATGCCGACTTCTGTTGACGCGCGAGCCCCCAGAGGGGATTGCGGCCGAAATTTGCCAGCGCGCGGCGGATCTCTTGCTGGAAGAGCACGATGACCGCGAACGGCAGCACCAACAGCAAACTTTCGAGCAGGGTCTGAACCGTAGGCAGTTCGGCCAGCCGGGCGAGGTAATAGACCAGGCCGACGAAGACGATGCCGAGCAGCATCTGGACCGCGCGGGTGCCGCGGATCAGCAGCAGCAGGTTGTAGATGACGATCGCGACGACCAGGATGTCGACCGGGTCGCGCCAGGAGAGGATCTCCAGGAACCGGGGCCAGTTCATCGGCGCGCCTCGCGGATCGCGGTCCAGGCGGCGAGGAACTGCACGGTCGCCGCAACGTCATGGACGCGCAGGATCGCGGCGCCGAGCGCCGCGGCCCAGGCCGCCGCCGCGAGGCTGCCCGCGAGCCGCTCGGCGGGAGGAAGGGCGGGGCCACCCGCGGCTTCCGAGATCTTGCCGAGGAAGCTCTTCCGGCTCGCGCCGAGCAGGATCGGACGGCCGAGCACGGCGAGCGCATCGAGGCGGCCGATCAACTCCAGATTGTGCCGTGGTCCCTTGCCGAAGCCGATCCCCGGATCGACGATCGTGCGGCCGCGTTGGATTCCCGCGGCCTCGGCTCGGGCGAGAGTTGCTTCCAGCTCGGTGGTCACTTCGGCGACGGCGTCGGTAAAGCCGATGCCGATCTGCATGGTCGGCAGTTCGCCCCGGCTGTGCATCAAAACCACCGGGCAATCGACCGCGGCAGGTTCGGTGAGTGCCAGGGTGAGATCCGGATCGGCAAGGCTTGAAACGTCGTTGATCAGATCCGCGCCGGCCGCGAGCGCAGCGCGCGCCACGGCGCCTTTTCGGGTGTCGACCGAAAGGGGGGCATCGGTTGCGGCGCGGAGGCGTAGAAGCACGGGCAGCAGGCGGTCGATCTCTTCGCCGGCCGAGACCGCTCGCGCCCCTGGGCCATAGACCCCGCCGCCGGGGCGAGTCGATTCGGCGCCCAGGTCGAGCAGGTCGGCGCCTGCTTCGAGCAGGCGCAATCCGGCCTCGACCGCTTGCTCGGGTTCCTGCGGATCGAAGGCAATCCCGCCGTCGCTGAAGGAGTCCGGGGTTAGATTGACGATGCCCATCACCTGAGGCCCCGTCGATAGATCGAGCCTTCGTCCGCGGGGAAGTCGCAGATCCAAGGCGTGGGCAGGCGGTTCGAGTTGGGCGATCGACATGGGGCAGGGGGGGTGTTCTTTGGCTCCAGTGTATCGCCTACGTGGATGCGGCGGAGCCCTGATTCAGGCTCCGCCGCGAGATTGCTTCGGCCACCGCCGGGCCGTTGTGCGGTTGCCTATGCGGTTGCCAGATCGCCCGGCAGTCCACCGGCCGAGACGGAGTTCTCGGGGCGCGGGGAAGACGAGGGCGGTGTGGGGGAGGTCGACTTCTCGGCGATCTCCGGCACACGAGGCGAGAAATCGCGTCCGGTCATCTCCCGCACGATCGTGTAGACCTCGG
Source organism: Thermoanaerobaculia bacterium (assembly GCA_038248205.1). Lineage (GTDB taxonomy): Bacteria > Acidobacteriota > Thermoanaerobaculia > Multivoradales > UBA5704 > DASYKS01. Next base: position 121 of record JBBRUC010000178.1, on the reverse strand, counting down.
CGCCATCGAGCGATTCGCGCTCCAGCAGATGGCCGGCGATGCGGTCGAGGACCGCCCGGTGCTCGATCAGGATCACCTTGGCCCGCTCGTAGGCCGCGCTGACGATGGTCGAGACCTGTCC
>JBBRUC010000177.1:0-12647 GCA_038248205.1 Thermoanaerobaculia bacterium | reverse complement strand
GGAGGCGAGGTCGATCTGCGGGTTCGGCCGGGTGAAATGAAGCGTCGCGGGAACGACACCGCGCTCGACCGCGAGCACCGCCTTGATCAGGCCGGCGATGCCGGCCGCGGCGTTGAGGTGGCCGATGTTGCTCTTGACCGAGCCGAGCGCGGTGCTTGCCGGCCGTCCGGTGCCGAAGGTCTCGGCGAGTGCCGCCGCCTCGATCGGATCGCCGAGCTGGGTTGCCGTGCCGTGCCCTTCGACGTAACCGATCGTCTCCGGCTCCACCTCGGCGAGCAGTTGAGCGGTACGGATGGTCTTGGCCTGCCCCGCCGTGCTCGGCGCGGTATAGCCGAGACGTGCCGCGCCGTCGTTGGTCACCGCCGAGCCTTTGATCACCGCGCGGATGCGGTCGCCGTCGCGGAGCGCGTCGTCCAGGCGTTTGAGCACCACGACCCCGAGGCCGCTGCCGAAGATCGTTCCCGCCCCCTGCTCGTCGAACGAGCGACACCGGCCGTCGGCCGAGACGATCCCCCCTTCGCTCCACGGATAGCCGACGTTTTGCGGAAAGAGGATCGACACTCCCCCGGCGAGCGCGGCGTCGCACTCGCCGTTCAACAGGCTTTGGGCGGCGACATGGACCGCCACCAGCGACGTCGAGCAGGCGCTCTGCACCGCGAAGCTCGGCCCCGACAGGTCGAGCTTCCACGACACCAGGGTCGGCAGATGGTCTTTGTCGGCGCCCAGCAGGCCGCCGAGCGAACCGGTATCGACGCCGCTCGGCAGGACGTTCCGGAAGAAGTAGCTGGAGATCGACGAACCGCAGAAGACGCCAATCGGCCGCCGGTCGCGCGACGGATCGACGCCCGCGTCTTCGAGCGCCTCCCAGCAGGCTTCGAGAAACAGCCGATGCTGCGGATCGAGCACCTCGGCCTCGCGCGGCGCGACGTCGAAGAAGCGCGCGTCGAAGTATTCCGCCCCGGCCACCTCGGCCGCCGCCTTGACCCATTTCGGATCGGCGACGCGCGCCGGATCGAGGCCGCGCGCGATCAGCTCCTCGGGGGAGAGATCGACCACCGCCGAGACCCCCGCCATCAGGTTCTCCCAGAAGCCCTCGACGTCGGTCGCGCCGGGGAATCGCCCGGCGATGCCGACCACCGCCACCTCCAGGCCTGTTCTCTTGCCTTCTTCAGTCATCGATCGTCCCCGTCGGTCGCGCCGGATGGGCCGGCTCCCTGCCTTCGTTCGAGCCGCATGCGGCGGCGATCCTTGCCCGCCTCGATCACCTCGGCGCGCGCCTCGACTTGCTTGATCTCCGATTCGTCGCCGCCGTCCAAGAAACGCCCGAGCGACGCGACGTCGGGATGGCGAAACAGATCGATCACCGCGATCTCGCGCCCCAGCCGCTCGGCCAACCGGCCGTGCGCACGCACCAGAAGCAGCGAATGGCCGCCCAGGGCGAAGAACTTGTCGTTGCGGCCGACCCGATCGATCCCCAGCACCTCGCGCCAAACCTCGGCGATCGCCCGCTCGGTGTCGGTACGGGGCGCCACGTACTCGGCCGCGGCGGCAGTCGCCGCCCGCGGGGCGGGCAGCGCCCGACGGTCGATCTTGCCGTTCGGCGTAAGCGGCAGCCGTTCGAGGGCAAGCCAGAGCGCCGGTACCATGTATTCGGGCAGCCGCGCGCGCAAGAATTCGCCCAGCTCTTCAGGCGTCGGCTCCGCCGCCCCGGGGGCCGGAACGAAATAGGCCACCAGGCGCTTGGTTTCCGCGGTCCCGGCCGCGCCGGCTCCCGCCGTGCCGTCGACGCGCGCGACGACCACCGCCTCGCGCACCCCCGGGTGGCGCGCGAGCGCCGCCTCGATCTCGCCCGGCTCGATGCGGAAGCCGCGGATTTTCACTTGCGCATCGGCGCGCGCGACGAACTCGACCTCGCCATCCGGCCGATAGCGGCCGAGGTCGCCGGTCTTGTACATCCGGTCGGCCGGGTTGCCCGCGGCAGCCGCGTGGGGCGCCGGGACGAAGCGCGCGCGGGTCAGCTCCGGATCGCCCAGGTAGCCGGCCGCCAGATGCGGGCTGCGCACCGCGATCTCGCCCACTTCTGAAAAGCCCGCGGGGTTGCCGGCCGGATCGAGAACCAGCAGCTGCACGTCTTTCATCCCGCGGCCGAGAGGCAGGATCTCGCGCCGGGCGCCCCTCGCGCCAGCGGGCGAGTTTTCCTCCGCCCCTCCGCTCCTTCGGGCGCCTTCGGCAGCGGCCAGTCGCTCCGGGGCGGAAGAAAGCTCGCCCTTGCTGCGGGTCCGCTCCACCACGTGATAGGCGACCGCGCGCTGGGTCTCGGTCGAGCCGTAGAGATTGATGCAGGTGAGATTCGGCGCGATCCGTTCGAGCCGCGAGACGTCGAGCCGGGTGAGCGCGTCGCCCACCAGCAGCGCACGGCGCAGCGACGGGATCTCGATCGGCCCCCCGCGCGCGGCGGCCAGCTCGGCCGATTCGGCGATCAGCTGCCCCATCGCCGGGGTGAGGTGGGCTACCGAAAGGCGGGCCTCGGCCATCCAGGCGGCGAGCCGGCCGGGGGTCGCGATGTCGGCGGCGTCGGGCACCGCGATCGTCGCGCCCAAGGACAGCGGCGTGAACAGGTCGCGCTGGAGCGGGTCGTGCGCGAGACCCGAGAGCAGGCTGAACACGTCGTCTTGCCCGAGGTCGAATTCCGCGCACTGCCAAGGGAGAAAATGCGACAGCGGTCCGTGGCGGCCGACGATCCCCTTCGGCGCGCCGGTCGAGCCAGAAGTAAACGCCACCAGCGCCGGATCGTCGGGGCCGATCTCGATCGGCTCCATCCCGCCGTCCGGAACCGGCGGCAATGCCGCGAGCACCGCCGACGCACCACCCACCGGCAGATCCAGGCGGATCGCCCCCTTTCGGGTCAGCCACTCGTCAATCTCGGCCGGCAGTGGCCCGGCGGCCTCCAGGCGAACGAACGCGCGTGGCTCGGCGAGGTCGAGCATGGCGACGATCCGCTCGGCCGGATAAGCCGGATCGAGCAGCGCGAACGCCCCGCCCGCGGCGAGCGCGCCGAGCACCGCGGCCGGCAGCGGCGCGCTCCGATGCGCCCAGATCGCCACCCGGTCGCCGCGGGAGAGCCCCGGGGCGCCGTCCCGTGGACGAAGAAGCCCGGCGGCGATGCGCGCCGTCGCCTCGGCCAGGTCGCCATAGCTCCACGAGCCGGCGCGATCGATCACCGCGGGCCGTTCCGGCCGGCGCGCTGCTTGCGCGCGGAAGAGGTCGACCACCGAGCCGTGCCAGGTGGCGTCGAGCGCCGCTTTCGGATCGGGCAGCAAGGTGTCGGCCGCGGCGGTACGCAGACGAATCCGCGAGATCGGCCGATCGGGCGCCGCGAGCGCCTGGGCGAGCGCTCCTTCGAGCTGGGCGAGCAGCTCGCGCATGCGCTCCGGGCCGAACAGATCGGCGTTGTAGACCAGGCGCAGCACCAGGCCCTCCGGGTGCTCGGTGGCGTAGATCGTCAGATCGAATTTCGACTCGACCTCGGGTACCGAGATCGGCTCGATCGTCAGGCCCTCGAACTCCGCCTCGGCGCGCGGCAGGTTCAACATATTGAGCAGAACCTGGAAGATCGGCGTCCGCGACAGATCGCGCTCGACCGTCAGCTCGCCGAGCAGACGCTCGAACGGCACGTCCTGGTTGGCGTAAGCGCCGAGCGCGGTGTCGCGCGCCCGACCGATCAGGGCGCGGAAGCTCGGGTCGCCCGACAGGTCGGCGCGCAGGGCGAGAGAATTGAGGAAGAACCCGATCAACCCTTCCAGCTCCGCGCGGCCGCGGCCGGCGATCGGCGTACCGATCGCGAAGTCGTCCTGTCCGGCGTGGCGGCCGAGGACGAGCGAGAAGATCGCGAGCAGGACCATGAACGGCGAGCCGCTCTCGGCGCGCGCCAGCTCGGCGAGCGAGGCGGCGAGTTGCGCCGGCAGGATGCGCATCTCGCTGCCGCCGCGGAACGTCTGCACGGCGGGGCGCGGGTGGTCGGTCGGCAGCTCCAGCGCCGGCACGCCGGAGAGGCTTGTCCGCCAGAAGGCGAGCTGCTCGGCAAAACCCTGGTCGGCCCCCAGCCGCTCGCGCTGCCAGACGGCGTAGTCGGCATACTGCACGGACAACTCAGGCAGCCGGGCGAACGGCCGCCCCTCGCGGCGCGCGGCGGCCACCCGCGGATAGAGGGCGGACAGCTCGCCGATCAACACGCCCATCGACCAACCGTCGGTGACGATGTGATGAATATTGAGCAGCAGCGCGTGCTCGTCCGGGCTACGCCGAATCAAAACGGTGGAAAACAGCGGCCCCCGAGCGAGGTCGAACGAGCGGTGGGTGTCCTCGGCGGCGAGGCGGTGCATCTCGGCCTCCCACCCGGCGGCCGACAGCGCGGCGAGGTCGATCAGCGGCTGCGCGAACGCGCGCGGCGGGCCGTCTTGCGGGGTCGGCGGGTCGATCACCTGGCGCGGCACCCCGCCGAACTCGACGAAGCGGGTGCGCAACGATTCATGCCGGCGGACGATCTCGGCGAAGCAGCGCGCCAGCACCTCGCGGTCGAGCTGGCCGAGCAACCGCACGGACGCCGGGATGTCGAGCGTCGAGGTGCCCGGTGCCATCCGGTCGATCACCCACAGCCGCTCCTGCGACCAAGAGAGAGGCGCTTCGCCCTGAAGCTCCGGCGCACGCCGGGGGATTGCCGCGCTCTCGCTCAGCTCGACCCCCTCCTCGGCGAGCAACAGCGCAAGCAGCTCTCGGTCCTGCTCCGAGAGCCCCGCGGCACTGCCCAGGTCTTCCAGACTGCTCATGCCTTTCTCTCCTTCTCCCGCCCCGCTCGCCACCCTCAAAGGTCTGTCGATCGTGCCGGACCGCTCCGAACGCAGCGCAACGCCGCTACCCCGGTACGCGGCGCCGATCGAATGGGCCATGGACCCTCCGGGGGTCCCAAGCACCATCCCTATTTTGTCGTTGGCTGGGAAGCGAAAAGAGCCATGCGCGGCGGCCCCCTTCAAACGGCACGAAGCTCCACCCGAGGGATAGTGCGACGGGGCGGCCGAAGCGGGACGTTTTCACCGACCGAAGCAAGGCGGTGACGGGGCGTAGGTACCCCCGTTACGATCACGCCACGAACTTGTACCCCAGGCGGTGGACGGTGGCGAAATAGCGCGGGTGCGCGGGGATCTCTTCGAGCTTTTGCCGAAGCGAGGCGATGTGAACGTCCACCGTCCGGGTCTGGGCGGTCGCATCGTAACCCCAGACCCGGTCGAGCAACTCGTCGCGGCCGATGACCTCGCCATGGCGTTCGATCAGGTAGCGCAGCAGCTTGAGTTCCAGCGCCGAAAGAGCGACCGGCGCGCCAGCCCGGCGGACTTCGGCGCGCTTCCAGTCGATCTCGACGTCGCCGAAACGGAAGGTTTCCCCGTCGCGCGACGAGCGGGTCGGGTTGCCGCGGCTCGCTCCCACGCGCCGGAGCAGCGCCTCGATCCGCGCGAGCAGCTCGATCGCTTCAAACGGCTTGCTCAGGTAGTCGTCCGCGCCGAGCTTTAGGCCAACCACGCGGTCCACCACCTGAGTGCGCGCCGTGAGCATCAGGATCGGCACGCCGACGCCCTGTTGGCGCAGATCGCGGCAGACGTCGAAGCCGTTTTTCCCCGGGAGCATCACGTCGAGGACGATCAGGTCGAACGGCTCGGCGAGCGCCCGGGCCTCCCCGTCGGGTCCGGTGGTCGCGGACTCCACCCGATACCCTTCGCTGCGCAGCCGATCGCCGAGCGTGAGCTGAAGGCTCGGCTCGTCTTCGACCAGCAGAATGCGCTCGCCGCTCATTTCCAGCCGTCTCCCGTCGGCGACGCGGCGGACGGGGTGACCGGGGTGACCGGGGCCACCGGCAGCCGGATTTCAAACGCGCTGCCGCTGCCGTTCGGCCCTTCGCGCCAGGCGAGCGTGCCACCGGTGGCGGCGAGCGCCCGCCGCGAGAGCGCGAGCCCCAATCCGGCGCCCGCGACCGGCCCCGCCAAGGTCGAGGCGGCGCGCCCGCGTTCGAACGGTACGAACAGTCCCGCGCGATCCTCCGGCGCCACCCCCGGGCCGCGGTCCTCGACGATGAGGGAGATCGCGCTCCCTTCCCCGCCGGTCCGGGCCGCGCGAACCACCACCTTGCCGCCGGAGGCGGCGTATTTCGCGGCGTTTTCGAGCAGGTTTCGCAGCGCCAAGCGGAGCGCCGCGCGATCGGCGAGCGCCGGGGGCAACGCCGCCTCGGCGGCGGCATCGCGCTCGACTTCGAGCCCCGCGCGGGAAAGCGCCGGGCCGGCGTCACCGAGCGCGCGGTCGATCGCCTCGGACACCGCGAGCGGTTCGGGATGGAAGGCGCGGGTTCCCGATTCGATGCCCGCCAGCTCCAACGCCTGGGCGACCAGCGACGAGAGCCGCGCCCCTTCGCGATCGACAAGGGCGCCGTACTCGCGGACGCGCGGCGGCTCGACGACGACGCCGTCGGCGAGGTTTTGCGCCGCCGCCCGGATCGCCGCGATCGGCGTGTGCAGTTCGTGCGTCACCCCGGCGACGAATTCGAGCCGCTGCTCGGCCAGCCGATGGGCACGGGCCGCCGAGCGGGCGAGCAGGAGCAGGCTCGCCGCGAGCAGGCCAAGGATCGCCAGGCTGATCGCCAAATTGCGCTCGCGGACCCGGGTGACCGCCGCTTCGAGCGAGCCGGCGCGATTGGAGATCGCGAGCATCCAGGCGCCCCGAGAACCGGAGCCACCGAGCGGAGAACCGAAACCGTCGGTCAGGAACGCATGGGCGATCTCCCGATGGAGCCTCTCGGCGCGGTCGCTCCGGTCGCCCCGGCCGCCCCGATCGGCCGGCCCGCCGTGCAGCAGCTCGGGCAGCAGGCGGTGAAAATCGACCGGACCGCGCAGCCCGAACAACGGTAGCCAGAGGTCGCCGGCATCGGCTTTCGGCTCGAACTTCGGATCGGAGGAGTAGATCACCCCCTCGGGGCCGACGACCGCAAGGCGTAGCTCGGGGCTCTTCGCGAGATGGAAATACCGCTCGGCCAGAGCCGGCAACAGCTCGGTGGCCAGCAGATCCCGATCGAACCAGACCACCACGATCGGAGTGATCGGAGCGGTCGCGGCACCGGGAGCGCTCGGATGCGCTTTTTCGGCCCCGGGGGGAAACGGCCCGCGGGGACCATGCGGCGGCGGGAGCCGGGTCGGCAGCAGGAGCGCGGGTGCGCGCGGCTCGACCTCCGGACCTTCCAACCCCGATTCGATCCGCTCGCGCACCGCGCCGAGCTCCGCGGGCCAAGCGGCCGGGAGGCATTGCGGCGGCTCCGCCGTGCAGCGCAGGAGGCCGGCGGAGGGGTCGCCTACCCGATAGACCTCACGGATCAAACCCGGCGTCGGCGCGGTCTGGCGCCAGAGCGCAAGCTGATCCGCCACCGCCCGTTCGGAGTCGGAAGGGCGGACGTCCTGGGGCGGCAGAGGCAAATCCGACCGCCGGCCGAGCCGCATACGCAGGGTCCGCGGCCCGAGCTGAAAGTAGAAGAACGCGCGCAATAGCTCGCGGTCGAGATCCGCGCCCAGCCGCTCGCCCGCTTCGGAAAGCGACCGGCGGGTGCGCTCCCGTTCGAGCCGGCTCACCTCGCCGACCCAGCGCCATTGGAGCGCGCCGAGCAGGGCGAGCAGCCCGATCAACCCGGCCACCGCGAGCCGGGAGGTGCGAACGCGCGCGGCGGCGCTCGCGCTGCCGGCTCTCTTCGATCGGGCGCGCTGATCCATGGACATACAAGCTTAGCAAGCCCGCTTCGGGCCACGGCGGGAAGGTGGGCGTTTCTTACATCGCTTACAAGTTTGGGGCGGATCGGCGCGGTAGAGTGAGAGGCATGAGCGGACGAGCCAAAGGACGAAAGCAACGGCAGGGACTGCAAGGACTCTTGGTGCTGCTGGGACTTTGGGGAGGATTCGGCGCGGCGGCCCCGGCCGTGGCGGCGGCGCCTCCCCCGACGGAGGCGGAGGTGCGACCGCTGCTCGGTCGTTGGCAGTTGGACGCCGACCGCAGCCAAGACTTCCAGCGGGCGGTGCGGGATGCGCATTCCGGGCGCGGGCGCGACGGCGGATACTCGGGCGGCGCAGGGCGCGGCGGCGGGTTCCCGGGCGGCGGCCCTCCGGGAACCGGCAACAGCGGATTCCAACCGCCGCGAGAAGCCCCCGACATGGCCAAGCTGGCTGGCAAGATGGAGGCGCCGCTCGAACAGACGATCGCGTTTTCCAACGGCGCCTTTACGATCGCCACCGAGCCCGAGGCCGCCGAGCCGCTGCTCGCCGCTCCCCCCCTCTCGATCGTGCCCAACGGCAAGAAGGTCCGCGGCGAGCGCCCGGACGGCACGACGATCAAGCGGCGCGCCACCTGGAAGGATGGCGAGCTGACGGTTCTGGAGATTTCCCCCCGCGGCCCGGAGCGGAGCGAACTCTACCGCGTCGCCTCAGGGGTCGACGGCAAACCCGAGCTGATCGTGGTCGTCTCGCTCTCCGCCTTCGGCCCCCTGCCGGAGGTCTCCGTGCGCTGGGTCTACCGGCGGGCCGAGACGCCCTAAAATCGGAGTTCCCCTCCCTGACGCCTGATATTCTTCCCCGCACACCATGGCTACGATCAAACCGGTCTACCTCTTCTCCGACTCCCAGCTTCTGTTCTGGCGCGATGGCGAGCGCCTGTACCTGGAGCGCCTGCGCGATCTAATGATCGAGGATCTCGACGACCCGTCCCGGCCGCTAGCGGCCGCGTATTTCGGCGCGTCCAACGGCGATGCGCCGGAGTTTTACGATCTGTTCTTGGCGGCGATGGATGGCATCGGCATCCGCAACTGTCGCCATATCCCCGCCCGTCTCGGCTCCGACGATCTCGCTTACGTCGAGCAGGCGGACCTGCTGCTGTTCGCGGGCGGCGACGTCCGGCGCGGCTGGGATGCGTTCGACGCCAACGACCTGGCCGAGAAGATCTTCGCCCGCTACTACGCCGGAGCGCTCCTGGTCGGCATCTCGGCCGGCGCGGTCCAGCTGGGGATCAAGGGTCTCGACGAAGGGAGCGACCGGCTGTTCGACACCTTCCGCGTCGTGCCGTTCGTGATCGACGCCCACGCCGAGCCCGATTGGCCGAACCTCCACCGCATGCTGCCGCGCGCGGGCGAGCACGTCAAAGGAATCGGTATCCCGACCGGCGGCGGTCTGGTCTATCACCCCGACTATTCGCTGGAGCCGATCCGCCATCCGGCGACCGAGGTGCAGATCAACGCCGAAGGCAAGGCGGTGCAAACCCTGCTGCTACCGGGCGAAGGACCGTTCGAGCACGAACCGCCGGCCGAAAAACCAGATTACCTGCGCGAGATCGAGTCGATCCATTGAAGCTCTTCGCGCTCGGCGATCTGCATCTACGCCACGAATCGAACCGCAAGGCGCTCCTGGCGCTCGCGCCCCATCCAGACGACTGGCTGATCCTCGCCGGGGATGTCGGTGAGACGGAAGAGCACCTGCGCTTCGCGCTCACCGTGTTGTCCCGCCGCTTCGCCCGCCTGCTCTGGGTACCGGGCAACCACGACCTGTGGACCATCCCGCCGCACCCGGACGAGCTGCGCGGCGAGCCGAAATACCGGCGCATGGTCGATCTCTGCCGCTCGTTCGGTGTGCTGACGCCGGAAGACCCCTACATCACCTGGCCCGGCGGCTCGTCGGCGGAAGGCCCGGCGCCGATCCTCGCGCCCCTCTTCCTGCTCTATGACTACTCGTTCCGCCCCGACCACATCCCGGTCGAAGAGGCGGTGCAATGGGCGGCCGAAGAGGACGTCCTCTGCTCGGACGAGGTGTTGCTTCACGCCGATCCCTACCCCAGCCGCCCGGCCTGGTGCGAAGCGCGCTGCCTCGAAGCCGAACGGCGCCTCGCCGTCGCGGCCGAGCGCGGGCCGACGATCCTGATCAACCACTGGCCGCTCAAGCAGGATCTCGCGATCCTGCCGCGGGTTCCCCGCTTCTCGGTCTGGTGCGGCACCCGGCGAACCGAGGATTGGCACCTCCGGTTCAAGGCCCAGTGCGTGATCTTCGGCCACCTCCACATCCGCGCCACCCATTTTCGCGACGGCGTACGGTTCGAAGAGGTCTCGCTCGGCTATCCGCAGAACTGGGATGCGGAACTGGGAATCGAGCCCTACTTGCGGCAAATCCTGCCGGACCCTCGCCCCCCCCTGTAGCCCCCCCACCAAAATGCCTGGCTAGTTTTTGCCACGCCCAGGCGTCCTGGCGTACCAGTGATTTATAGGTACGAGCGAATTTCGCTCGACTCTCCTATCTTGGGAGGTTCCTATGTCCTTGATCGACCAGCAGCACCAGGGCCGCGCTGTGCGCCGTCGTATCCCCTTTGTCTTCTTCGCTTTCGCCGGGTTGCTCACGCTGGGCACGGGCGCTTTCGCCCAAGGGGTGACCTTCCGCGATATTGCCAACCCCCAGCACGGCGTTACCTATCGCCGCATCCCCTCGGCCAACAACGCGATCGCCGAAGCGATTCGCCAGCGCGGCACCACGAACAAGTTCGACGTCCTGCTCGGGCCGATCAAGGAGCGCGGAGCGCCGGGTGTCGCTCTCCTCGACTTCGATCGCGACGGCGATCTCGACATCTACGTCACCAACGGCCCCGGCCGCGCCAATAGCCTTTACTCGAACCAGCTGCGCGAAACCGGCCAGATACGCTTTCGCGACGTGGCGCGCCAGGTCGGCGCCGGCCTTGCCGATCAGGATTCGACCGGCGTCTGTTTCGGCGACATCGACAACGACGGCGATCAGGATCTCTACGTCCTCGGCGCCGGCATGCCGAACCACCTGCTCGAAAACCGCAAAGGCCGCTTCGTCGACATCACCGACCGGGCCGGAGTCGGCGGCGGCACCTGGAACCACTCGTCGTGCGCGATGAGCGATTTGGACGGCGACGGCCGGCTCGATCTGTTCATCGGCAACACGTTCGATTGGGCCTCCAAGATGGCGGTCATGCTGGAACCGTTCGCGCTCAATCAGCCGAACCAGCTGTTCCTGAACCGCGGCCGGCGCGGCTTCGTCGACGTGTCCGACCGCGCGGGCATTCAGGGCGGCGCGAACGACATTTCCTGGGCGGTGACGCTGTTCGACTACGACGGGGACGGCGATGACGACATCTTCGTCGCCAACGACCAGGGCGCGATCCCGCCGGCCCGCTACGGCGGCGTCGACCGCGGCTTCGTCCGTACGTACCGGAACGACGGCCACGCCCACTTTATCGACGTGACGGCGGAGACCGGACTCGGCAAGCCGGAGAGTCACATGGGTTTCGCGGTCGCCGATTTCGACGGCGACGGCACACTCGACCTCGCGATCTCGAACATCGGCGACTACATCGAGCCGTTCTTCGGTATCCCCTACACGCTCGGCGACCAGACGCAGCGCTGGTTTTTAAACAACGGCGACGGCACGTTCCGCGATCCGGGCGTCGGCTCCGCCCTCGTCTCCTCCGGCTGGAGCTGGGGCATCGCGCCGCTCGACTACGACAACGACGGCGACTTCGATTACGTGGGTCTGGGCGGCTTCGACATGTCGTTGATCGTCGACGAATCGAACCCCGGTCCGATCTTGGTCAATGACGGCAACGCCCACTTCTCGGCCGACTTGGCGCTCGCGGCCGACCACGGCAGCCGCAACGATCACGGCGTCGCGGTGGGCGATCTCGACGGCAACGGGTTCGAGGATGTCGTCTCAGTCTCGATCGTCAACCGCCCGGCGGCCCTGCCGCAGGCGCTCTATCCGTTCCCCTACGGCGGCTATCTGGACGGCATCGCCGGCTTTGCCCCCGTCTGGTCGCTTACCGGCAACGGCGACGAGGCGCGCTGGAGCGGCATCGTGATGGACAACGGTACGCTCGCGATCGAGCTCAATGAGGGAGGCAACGGCCGCAAGGGGGTCGATATTGACGTCCTCGGCTCGGTCGGCCTCACCGATCGCGGCAAGGTGAATCGCGACGGCATCGGCGCGATCGTCTCGTTCACGCCCGACGGCGGCCGGAAAGCGACCCAGCCGGTCCTCGGCGGATCGAGCCTCGCGTCGCAAGATTCGCTCACCGCCCACTTCGGCATCGGCGACACGGCAGCGGGAACGGTCGATGTCGTCTGGCCCGGCCGGGTGAAGAATCGCCTCTACGACGTCCGCGCCGGAGAGAAGGTTCTCTTCCCCGAAATCCCCTGCAGCATCGACTCCCCCCTACCCCGAGGCGCCTACCGCGCCTGTGTCAACAACGCCGTGCGCGATCTGAAGCGCGCCGGGGTGATCGACGGCGCCCAGAAAGCCCGCCTCTTCGCGAGCGCGCTGCGCGCCTACGACGAGCGCTAAAGGCTGAGGCGTTACGAGTTGTAGACGGCAGGACAAGCCCCGAGTCCGGCGAAGGTTGCCGGGCTCGGGGCTTTTGCTCGTTATCGACCCGATCGGAGCCCAAGGCCTCGTCAAAGTCGGTGGCCTCTCAATTCGGATCCCACCGGGCTCGGGAGTGCGCGCCGCCTCCTCGCGATCAATGCCGGCGAAGTCACGCAACCAGGCCCGAAGCCACGGGAAATTGCCTCGCTC
>JBBRUC010000176.1:0-12688 GCA_038248205.1 Thermoanaerobaculia bacterium | reverse complement strand
GCCAGGGCGGTGGTGGTGGGAGCCAGCACACCAGTGCGCTGGGCCAGGGCGGTGGTGGTGGGAGCCAGCACACCAGTGCGCTGGGCCAGGGCGGTGGTGGTAGGAGCCGGCACACCACTGCGCTGAGCCAGGGCGGTGGTGGTAGGAGCCGACACACCAGTGCGCGGGGCCAAGGCTGTGGTGGGGGAAGTCGGCTGCCCCGTGTACGCCGCCGAGAAACGGGTGACGCGCGCCAAGACACTCGAGCGCCAGGGCGAGGCGCGGGTGCGGAGTTTCGGCTCACGAGTCGCCGCTCCCCACAATCTCGATTTCGGCAGCTGGCGAGAGGTTGCGGGAATCGAGCGACTCCTGCGTTGATCTGTTCAACTCGGCTGCGGCTGGCGATGTTCTCCTAGGAAGTTCACACCCAGAGAGCGAGGACTGGTGAGAGGGTCGAGCGCTCCCGCGGCGTTTGGGGGGGTTTGGGGCGGCACCGTCCCGCAATCGTCCATGGTCTGATAGCGTCCCGGCTTCTGGAGGAATTCCCCCATGCTCGCGCCGACGATTGCCCTCCGCCTTTCCCTTGTAGCCCTTGCCGTTTCGGCGCCTCTGGCGTTCGCCGCCGACGGCTCCCGTCCGACCCTGGAAGCCCAGCTCGCGGGGGTTCCGAAGGACAGCGCGCTCGATCGGTTGATTCGGGCAAACCAGGATTTCTCCCGGCTTCGGGCGGAAGAGGCCTCGGATGCCCTGCCGATTCCGCTTTGGCTGCGCGCGGCCTGGCGCAAGGCCCATCCCGAGGGCGCCTATTCGGCGGACGACCCGACCGGCGGCTATCCGCTGGTGCTCAAGGAGGGGGTCGAGTGGATGAAGTACCACCCCGATCTGACCCCCGGCCCGCGGGAAGCGGACGTGCCCGAGCCGCCGCTACGCGCCGCCGTCGGCGCGAACGTCAAGATGTCGGGGCCAAGCGGACTGCACAGCGAATCCGACATTCGGATCAACTTCAAGAATCCCCAGCAGATCATCGCCGCCGCGAACAACCTCGCAGGGAGCGGCAGCCAGTCGCAGTTCTACTCATCGACCGGCGGCGCCACCTGGGGAAAGACCACCCTGCCGCTGCCGGCAGGCGATGCGTTCGATTCCGACCCGACGGTCGATTGGACCTCGGACGGTGTTGCCTGGTCGACGACGATCGGGATCGACAACTCGGCAAGCCAGCTGCGCCTGCGCTCGTATCGCTCGACCAATGGCGGGGCGACCTGGACGCTCGATGGCACGATCTCGGGCAGTCAGACGAGCGCGGACAAGCAGCTCCAGTGGATCGACCACAGCGCCACCTCGCCGTTCAAGGACAACATCTACGTCATCTGGCACAACGACGAGCCGGCGTTCGTCAACCGGCGGACCGCCACGGGCTGGAAGACGCCCCAGAAGGTGAGCGGCGCCGAGACCGTGGGCACGGCGATCGGCGGCGACATCAAGACCAACGCGGCCGGCCATGTCTTCGCCTTCTGGCCGACCACCGGCAATCGGAAGATCTTCGTCGCCAAATCGACCAACGGCGGCGCCACCTTCGCCAAACCGGTGCCGATCGCCCACACGTTCAACAGCTTCGACATTGGCGTCCCCTCGTTCAATCAGCGGCGGGCGCTGGTCTACGTCTCCGGTGGCGCTTACAAGAAGGGCAGCCGGAACAACGTCTACGCCGCCTGGACCGACCTCTCCGGCGCCGCCGGCTGCAATTCCCCGAGCCACGAGCCGGGGAGCAACGCCGCTTCGGCCTGCAAAACCCGGGTCTGGTTTGCCCGTTCGACCAACGGCGGCGCCCGGTGGTCCGTGCCACGGATGATCAACAACGGAGCCGGCAAGACCGACCAATTCAATCAAGCACTCGCGGTGGATGAGACCAACGGCCGCATCGGCATCATCTACTACGACACCGTCGGCGACTCCACCCGGCGAACCACCAACCTCTGGTATCAAAGCTCCGCCAACCATGGCACGACCTGGAGCCCTGCGATCCAGGTGACGACCGGACGGACCGACGAGACCCGCGCGGGGGCCGAGCTGGGCAACCAATACGGCGACTACAACAGCCTCTCGGGGTTCATGGGCCGGTTTTTCCCCTCCTGGACCGACCGCCGCGAGGGAAGGCGCGAAGGGATCTGGACCGCGCCGATCGTCGATCCGTAAAGACTATGCGTGAATCGGCGCGAAATCTGGTCTACAGTTCCGTCCATACCCATGGCGAAGACGGAACGAAATGAAGCACTGGCCGCCTTGGCCCAGCTGCTGCGCGAGGCCGACGGCGAAAAACCTGCTACGACGCGGGGAATGCGTCCGCCCTCGGCGGCGGACTTTCGCCGCGCCGAACGCTATCTGACCGGGCTCGGCATCGACTCGAATGAGTTTGCCGCCCTGTTGGAAGGGGACGCCGACGAGGGCGAGACCCACCTGCCGCTGGTCGAGGGCCTGCTCGATCGACTGGTCGAATCGTCGACGGCGGATCGCTCGCGGGTTGAAGTCTACGGCGAGGCGGCGGAAGACCCCGACCTCGATCAGCGGGTGCGGGAAATCGTCCGGAACGAGGTAGAACGCCTGAAAAAGACCGGTGGGCCGGTCCAAGACGCCACCGAGCGCCGCAACAAGAAGCCGCGCTGAAGGGAAGAGGAAGCGCCGCGCCCCCAAGGGGCGCGATTCTCTCAGGCTGCCGGGACGGCGATCGGGGAGACCGCGACAAACCGACCGAGGCGAGACGCGACGCGCGCCACCAGCTGCTCGGTCGCTCGCTTAGATTCGAGTGCCCGCTCCAGGATCATCAGGCAGGCGATCGCCTCGCGCCGAACCCCCAGAGCGCGGAATTCCGTGAGCAACTCGGCGACCGAGCGGGCTATCTCTTCGAAACGCCCATCCTTCACCTGAAGCGCCGCCAGATCGAGGGCGACGAGGGCCGCAAAGTAGGGCATCCCCCGATCGAGGAATCCTTGATGGCCCCGGCGGAGGTACTGCTCCCCCTTCTCGGGCCGCCCCATGCCGATCTCGATCCGCCCTTGCGTCCACCAGATCCGGATGCGATCGATCGGCTCCGCGTAGGCTTCGTAGAGGGGGGCGCCTTGGTTCAACATTTCAGAGGCGAGTTCGAAGCGCCCGGCATCGGCCAGCCGGCTGACCAGCCCATGGACGGCCACCAGGGCGAGCCGCGGGTCGCGACCCGGATCGAGCAATCCGCATCCGTCGGCGATCTGGCGAACCGCCGAGAGCCCTTCGCCGCGGTAGCCGAGCATTACACCGCGGCGGATCATCGTCCGCCCGGCGAAATGCGGCTCGCCGAGAGCGCGGTAGGCGATCTCGATCCGATCGAGCAGGCGTTCAGCCGGACCGAACCGGCGGGCGTCGATCTCCAGCGACGCGACCAGCTCGGCGATTTCGGCGAGCGGCTGCAAGTCTCCGGAGCCGCGGTCGATCCAGTGGATCGCGCGGGAAAAGGCGCGTTCGGCGCCCCGGTGATCGCCGACCAAGCGTCGGGCGTTCGCCACCTCGGCCCAGGCGAGCGCCGAAAGGTCCGCTACGACGCCGGGAGGAAAGGCGGTACCGGGGATCGCTTCGGCGATCATGGCAGCCAGGGTCGCCGCGGACCGCATGCGCTCGGGATCGCTATAGCGGAGAGTGCGGGCTCGGGCGAGCCAGCTCTGCGCCAGCTCTCGCCGCGCTTCGGGCGTCGCCTTGACCTTCGCGCGCGCCCCGCTCCGGCCCGGGGCTCGGTCGGCTGCGGCGAGCGCGGAGGTCGCCGGTGCGGAAGGGGTTCGGCCGCGCGAGGTTTCGGACCGCGCACCGGTCCTTGCAGCCAGTGGGGTCATTGAAGCCATCGGTTCCATCCGAGCCAGGGGTGCGCGCCCGGCACCTGACTTCGGGTCGAACGAGACTCCGACGAAGGCGCGCGCGATGCGGCGCAACGGCACGTCGTAGGCATCCGGCCCACCCGCCGGGGCCTTGCGCGCCGACACTTCGAACAGCGGAGCCGCCATCTCGCTCGCCCGTTGGCGGCAGGACCGGCACCCCGCCAGCAAATGACGCAGAACGTCGCGCCGCTCGCCCCCCGACAGCTCTCCGCGGACGAAGGCGCCTAGGACAAGGGCGGTGGGATGGCTGGCGTGGGAGTTCGGCTCGTCAAAGGGCATCGTGTCGCTCTCTTCCGAAGGGGTTGATAGAATTGTCGCACATCTCTGCCCGCGGTGGCGAGCCCCCGTTGCCGACCCGAGGGCAAACCACCGCGGTCGATGAGTCTTCGCAAGTCCTTACCAGTTCAACCCATCCTACCCGGTCGGCCGCCGCAGACCGCTGGGATCGAGGCTCGTGCCCGACCCCCCACCGCCGGAGGTACCGCCGGGAGCCGGCAACAGGTCGTTGGCCCAGAGGCTGACGACATGCCGTACCAGCGACGACCAGAAGGTGGATACCCGGGTAAAGACGCGGCCTTCCGGACTCGGCAGGGCAAAAGCTGGCGTTGTGACCAGAAACAAAATCAACAAAACGGAGGCGAAAGTGCGGGTGGCGGCAAATCCTCTCGGCAGCATGTTGGATCTCCATCGGCTCAAGGCGGCCGGAAGATCTGAATGATCTTCCCACCTTGCGCGCTCATAAGATGGCAACAGTTTGCCAGGATCTGAGGGAAAAAGGGAGGGTGGTGTGCGATACTCGTCCACCAGCGCCTCGGCGTCCCCTCCAGGAAAGGATACCCCTCGATGCATCGAACCCGTGTAGCCATGCTGTCGGCGTTGGCGCTGACCGGCCTTTGTGCCTTTCCGCCGGTCGCGTACGCGGCGGTCGCGCCGCCGATTCCCGGTGTCGGGTACAACCCGCAGGCCCGCGGGCTCTCGGTCTCGATTTATCAACTGGACACGCTGACCAGTCCGCTCCGTCGCTACACGGTCGATTTCTCGGCCGATCCCGGAGCGGTCGGTGCGCATCCGAACGCCTATTACCTGAATCTTTCGGACTCCGTGGTTCGCACGGCGTACGAGCAGCGTTGGGGACCGGACACCGCGGGCAACCGATTCAAGCGCTGGATCGGCCCGGGCAACGAGGCGCGCTCGGTGCTGCGCGATGCCCTGGTCTGGTTCTACAACAACCGCCCCACCGATTTAGGCGGCAGCACCGCCGGACGCAACGGCGAGCCGACCGAGGTCGAGATCACCGACGTCCAAGCGCTCAACGATCAACGGATCTGGGCCTATTACCTCCAAGGGGCAGTGGTCGGCTTCTCGCCCGACCGGCGCCAGGTGATCAACGACCCGACGCGCCCCTCGGGCGACGGCCAGGAACCCCATTTCTTCTGGAAGATCACCTGGTATTACCACAACACCTACAGCGCGCCGCCGCCTTTTTCGCCGCCGCTGCCGCCGGGCCAATAGGCCGCCGAGGCGCCCTGGACTCCGAAGGGCTCTACTCGCCGCTCTGCGAGGCGGTCACGAAGAGGCAATCTACGAAGACCTTGACGGCCTTGACGCATGGCAGAGCAGAGCGGTACGCTTTTGGCCATGGCGCAGCCGATGGCGAAGGTCTTTCTCGACCAAGTGACGACCCGCATACGGCGGGGTCTCGAAGCGCGAAGCTCGAACTATGCCGAGCATGGAAGATCCTTGGACGAACTCGGCTCGGCCGACGAGCTGGCGGCGCGGATGCTTCAGGCCGTGCCCACGGTTTCACGATGGAATGACGTCCTCGGCCCTTTTTACGGCACTTCCCAGGTCGCCCAGATGTGCGGAGGGATCTCCCGGCAGGCCCTGGCGGATCGCCGGGGGCGACGGACGATTCTCGGCCTCAAGACCACAGACGGTGTCGTGGTCTTCCCTGCGTTCCAGTTCGATGCGCAGAACCAAACCCTGCGAGGTCTGCCCGAAGTTCTCCAATGCTTCCAACACGTAGAGGTGGATGACTGGACGATCGCCGGCTGGCTCGTCTCTCCTTCGCGGGCCTTAGAGGGCCGCTCGGTTGCGGATTGGCTGCGACAGGGCCGAGACCTCAAAACGGCCATCGCCCTGGCGCGCGATACGGCACGGCGCTTTTCCGCGTAGTCCCTCCCCGCCCACTCCCGCCCGACGATGCCGCGCAGAACCCGCGAAGTGGCCAGCCTGCGCAGGCCTCCCAAAGATCCCTCGGCGCTGGAAGGATTTCCCGTCCTCCGGTTCTCTCCTCGGGGGGAACTGTTCCGGGTCGTGCGTCGAGGTCGCGGACCCTGGTGGTTCGGCAGCTCGATGGAGGGGCGTTTCGATCTCCCTCCCCCCGAAGGAACCTGCTACCTGGCAACCGACGAAATCACGGCCCTGCTGGAGGTGATCGGGCCGGATTTGGAACGAGGTGCCATCTCTTCAGACTTCTTGAAGGCTCGATCCATCAGGAAGCTCCGGCTTCCTGAGGAGGTAGATCTCGCGGACCTGACCTCTCGAAAGGCCGTCCGGTTCGGCGTCACGTTGGAGATTGCGACTCTCCTTCCGTACGACCTCCCGCAGGCGTGGGCGCTGGCGCTCCGTTCCATCGGTGCTCCCGGCCTCGCCTACCAGCCGCGCCACGATCCCTCCCGCCGGGTCTCATTGGCCCTGTTCGGTGCCCATGGCGAAAGGAAGCGATGGAAGAAAGGGCGAGAGATCCCCATCGCCCGAGAGTTGATCGAACGCCTGCACGATGAGTGTGGAATTGAAGTTCTCGACGTGCCCCGTCTGGAGGAGCTGATTCTGCTCGACGATTGAGCCGGTTGAGGCAGCCCCCTCTCAACTTTCACGGGGCGGAGCTTTCAATCCGATCGCTCCTGAAAGCCCCGGCCTAGTCTTCCACCCGCAGCACCAAGATCGTTAGATCGTCTTCCCGCGGCATCGCGCCGGTGAAGCGGTCGAGGTCGGCGAGGACCCCTCTTTGGAGCGCCTCGACCGACGCATCGGCGTGGCGGGCCAGGCTTTGCTCCAGGCGCTCGAAGCCGTAGGACTCGTCGCTCTTGGTGCCGCGCGCTTCGACCAGACCGTCGCTGAACAGGAATAGCGCGTCTCCCGGAGCGACCTTCGCGGCGCGGGGCGTGATGTCGAGCTGGCCGCGGACTCCGAGCGGATAGGCGATCGATTCGAGCGGCTCGACGCGGCCGTTTTTGGAGACGAGGTACGGGTAGAGATGCCCCGCGCTGGCGTACTGGACCTCGCGGCGGATCGGATCGATCAGGGCGTAGCAGAGGGTGGTGAGCAGCCTCCTGCGGGCGCTCTGGAACACGGTTCGATTGAGCGTCCGGAAGACCGCTTCGATCGCCGGATCGAACGTCACCTGCACCGCGAGCGCGGATTTCGCCATCGACATGACGAGGCCGGACGAAACGCCATGGCCGGCGACATCGCCGATCGCGACCGCGACCCGGCCGTCTTCCAGCGCGAGCACGTCGTAGAAATCGCCGCCCACCTCGCTCGCGGGAAGATAGGTGTGGGCGATGTCGATACCGCCGAGCCGCGGCGGCAGGTCGGGCAGGATCGAGCTTTGAATCCCACGCGCGGTTTCGAGCTCGACGCGCTGGCGCTCGCGCTCCGCGATTCGGCGGACGTGGGGCGGAATGTCCTCGTAGCGGTAGACCCGTTCTTTGTTCGAGCCCAGGAAGCGGAGGCTCAGGAGCAGCGGTAGCGCCAAAAGCCCGAGAGCCGCCCAACCATGCGCTTGTAAACTCGAATCGGCCGCGACCCAAAGAGGATAGGCGCTCAAGGCTACAGTAGCCACGAAGGCCGCCAAAAGCGCCGCGAGCAGATCGACGGCGCGGAACATCGCGACCACGCCGGCCGCCAAAGCGAACGTAACCAGCAGGCCCGGCGGCACGGGCACCGGCATTGAGGGCGAGAGCAGGAACGGCGCGAGAATCGCGGCGCCCGCCAGGCCGCCAAGCCAGGCTCCCAACCGGCGCTCGACCGTCGGCAGCAGGCAGAGCAGTATGGCAAGCAGGGGGCCGAGGCTGCCCCACAGCAACATCGTGACCAGCTCGATCGAGGGCACCGCCGAACCGACCGTCGCGGGCAGGAAAAACGAGACCAGCGGCCACGCTTCGAGCCGCGCTAGAGGCAGTTCGAGAAGCGCTACCGCACCGGCGATCGCGATCCCTCCCGCGACCCCCGCGAGCGCCGACCGCGCAACGGTGGCGTTGCCCCATTCTCCCAGGAACAGGCCATCGAAGGCTGCGAGCTTGTCGCCCCAACGCTCGCGGCAGATCGACTCCCCCACCGCCCAGGCGAAGAAGGCGGCGACCGCGCTCGGCAGCACGTTGAACAGCGTGAGCACCAGCGCGAACACCCAGGTCGTTTGCTCCCGGGTGGCGATGCCGAGCCCGAGCCCCTGAGCGTTCGACCGGACGATCAGCGCGATCGCGATCAACCCCGCGACGAGAACCACGCCGAACACCTGCACTGCGCGGCGGACCCCGATCAACCCCTCGTGGTACCGCGAGAGGAACGACGGCGCTAGCGCGAGCAGCAGCCCGAACAGTAGGACCAAACCGCCGATGCCGGAAAACGTCACCTGCCGAACCGCCGGCTGGAGAGCCGTCTGGTGCGGGTCTTCGAACCAGGTTCCGAACCCGGTCAGGCGATCGCCGGCAAAGGTGACCTCTACCCCATAGGTAACCTGGGAGGCTCCGGCCCCGATTTTCGTGTCGCGCGCGGGGTACCGAACGGTTGAGTCCGTGCGCGCGGCGAGCTGGCGGCGGCGAATTTCCGGTGGCCCGAGGCGGGACCGATCGATCCCCTGGGAGGTGAGGAACGCCTCGGCCTGGCGCGTGGCCTCGGCTGCCGTGATCGCGGCTCCCGGATCGTTTTCGTCGACCCGCCGCAGGAGCGAGAGCACCTCGCCTGAAAGCGAGATCTCGGCGCGATAGGTCCATTCGTCGCGGGTCACGTCGCGCGGATAGACCAAGACCTCCCAATGGGCCACGCGCGAAAGAAGGTGCTGGGAGGGACTGGGAACCGACAGTTGCAGCCGCCGCTCGATCAATGGGTCGCCATCTAGGCGGACGACGACGTAGGGGTTCGCAACCGGCGGCCCCAGCTCTGCCACCTTTTCGAGCGCCACCGTGGTCGCCTCGGCCCGGGTCGTGGTCCACGGCTGGGGCAGGGTCGGCAGTAAACGGGCGTACGCCCAGGACAGGGCGAACGCGCCGAGCGCCGCGACCCCCAGCCAGCCGACCCAGCTCGCCTTCCGCATGATTTCGAATCCCTCGTTCCGGTCGCGCACAGCCTAATCGAACCAGACTACGAGCCGGGAGACCGCCATGTTGCGACTTCCCGGCTCTTAGGAGGGATTAGGTCAGGCCGGCAGCGCGTCGACCAGCTCGCGGACGGCGGCGGCCGACTTCTCCAGCGCCGCCTTCTCCTCCGGCAGGAGAGTCAGCTCGATCACCTGCTCCATCCCACCGCGACCGAGCCGAGCGGGGACGCCGACGAACAGGCCGTTCAAGCCGTACTCGCCGTCGAGCAGGACGGCGCAGGGGAGGATCTTCTTCTTGTCGTGCAGGATTGCCGCGACCATCTCGTAGGTCGAGGCCGAGGGGGCATAGTAGGCCGAGCCGGTCTTGTAGTAGTTGACGATCTCGATGCCGCCGGTCTTCGTCCGCTGATTGATCGCCTCGATCCGCTCGGCCGACAGAAGCTGCGGCAGGGGAATGCCCGCGACCGTGGCGTAGCGCGAAACCGGCACCATCGTGTCGCCATGGCCGCCGAGGACGAACGCGTCGACGTCTTCGACCGAAACCTTCAGCTCGTCCGCGATGAACCAGCGCATGCGCGCGGCGTCGAGCACGCCCGCCATGCCGAACACCCGCTCGCGCGGAAAGCCCGAGGCGCGGCGCGCCACTTCGCACATGGCGTCGAGCGGGTTGGTGACCAGGATGAGGATGGTGTTCGGCGAGTGGGCGATCAGCTGCTCGACACAACCCTTGACGATCTCGGTGTTCTTCGCGAGCAGGTCGTCGCGCGACATGCCGGGCTTGCGCGCCAGGCCCGCGGTGATCACGCAGACGTCCGACCCTGCCGTCGCTGCGTAGTCGCCGCCACCGGTGATCTTGGCGTTGAAGCCAATGACCGGCGCCGCTTCCATCATGTCGAGCGCCTTGCCGGTCGCAAGATCCGCCGCCACGTCGATCATCACCACGTCGGCCAAGTCCGCCTCGGCGATCCGCTGCGCGAGGGTCGCGCCGACGTTGCCGGCGCCTACTACGGTTACTTTATGTTGCATCGGATAGGGTCTCCGTTTCGAAGTAGTTCGGATGAGCTACAGGTTCTCGACGATCGCGGCAGCGAACTCGGAGGTCTTTAAAAGCGTCGCCCCCTCCATCTGCCGTTCGAGATCGTAGGTGACGCGCTTTTGCGCGATGGTCCGGCCGAGGCCCTCTTCGACCGCCGCCGCCGCTTCAG
The DNA here is from genome assembly GCA_038248205.1 of Thermoanaerobaculia bacterium. Classification (GTDB taxonomy): domain Bacteria; phylum Acidobacteriota; class Thermoanaerobaculia; order Multivoradales; family UBA5704; genus DASYKS01. Next base: position 2,285 of record JBBRUC010000176.1, on the reverse strand, counting down.
GCCAGCCGAGCCAGCGGAGCATCATGGCGCCGGAGAGGATCAGCGAGCCGGGGTTGATCTTGTCGAGGTTCGCGTATTTGGGCGCCGTGCCGTGAGTCGCTTCGAACACCGCGTAGCCGTCCCCCTCGTTGCTGCCCGGCGCGATGCCGAGGCCGCCGACTTGAGCCGCCAGGGCGTCCGAAAGATAGTCGCCGTTCAGATTCGTGGTCGCGAGCACGTCGTACTCGTCGGGGCGCAGCAGCGCCTGCTGGAACATCGAATCGGCGATCCGGTCCTTGATCACCAGTTTGCCTTCGGGGGCCTTGCCGCCGTGCTGATCCCAGAGTTCGGTTTCGGTGAGGGTCCGGTCGCCGAACTGCTCGCGGGCGACCTCATATCCCCAATCTTTGAACGCCCCCTCGGTGAACTTCATGATGTTGCCTTTGTGTACCAGCGTCACGCTCTTCCGCCCGTATTCGAGTGCGTAGCGGATCGCTTTGACGACCAAGCGCTGGCTGCCGAACTTCGAGATCGGCTTGATCCCGATGCCGCTGCCCGGGCGGACGGTCTTGCCGAGTTGGGCCAAAAACTCGATCAGGGCGTTGGCCCCCTCCGAGTCAGCCGCCCACTCGATACCGGAGTAGACGTCCTCGATGTTCTCGCGGAACAGCACGATGTCCACCTTCTCGGGCTCTTTGACCGGCGAGGGCACCCCGGCGAAGTAGCGCACCGGGCGGACACAGGCGTAGAGGTCGAGAATCTGGCGCAGGGCGACGTTCAGGCTGCGGATGCCGCCGCCGACCGGGGTCGTAAGCGGACCTTTAAGCGCTACGCGATAGTGGCGGATGGCGTCGACCGTGTCGTTCGGCAGCCATTCGTTGGTGGCGGCAAACGCCTTTTCGCCCGCGAGAACCTCGAACCAGGCGATCGAGCGGGCTCCGCCGTAGGTCTTTTGGACCGCGCCGTCGAGCACGGTGCGGGTGGCCCGCCAAATGTCAGGACCGGTGCCATCCCCTTCGATGAACGGCACGATCGGCCGGTCCGGAACTTCGAGACGGCCCTCGGCCGCGTTCCACTGAATCTCGCCGCCATCGGCGGGCGGCGTCATGTCATTGAATCGGCGCTCCACGAGCCCCTCCTTCTTGATGTACTTCACGGTACCGGAATTCACTTCAGAATGGACGAAGATTGCCGGGCGGCAATCGAATCTTGAAGTCAGAGCCCGGAACTATACCAGGCCGGCCCGCCGAACCGCCTCGCCAAGCGTAGAATGAGCCGGATGCCGATCGATTGGGAAGCGCTCATCCGCGCCGCCGAGGACGCCCGAAGCCGCTCGTACTCCCCCTACAGTCGCTACGCGGTGGGGGCAGCGCTGCAAATGGAGGACGGCTCGATCCAGGCGGCGGCCAACGTAGAAAACGCGATCCCCGCCCTCTCGATCTGTGCGGAGAGGAACGCAATCTCCCAAGCGGTGAACGCCGGCCTCCAACACCCGGTGGCCCTCGTGGTCGCGACCGAATCCTCCCCCCCGGCGCGCCCCTGCGGCCTCTGCCGCCAAACCCTCGCCGAATTCGCCGACGATCTACCGATCGTCCTGGTCAACCCGGCCGGCGATCGGGAGGAGACGACTCTGGGCGAGCTGTTCCCGGCGCCGTTTCGGTTGGCGCCTCGGTAGCGAGCCGAAGGAGGAAGAAGCAATGACCGTCCGAGTACCCAATGCGCTCTCCACTCAGAAGCGCCCAAAGGACACCGCGCTCAGGATCATTCCTGCAAAGGGTGACTTGCTCAGCCTTGGCCCGCCGACGATCACCGTTGAGGGAATGTCGCTGAGCCAAGCGCTGGAGGAAATCCGAGACGAGTCCACGGAACCTTTCCAGCGAAGGGTCCCTTCCCCCGGGGAGGGGGAAGGTTGGAATCGGGGGAAGGACAGGAAGGGGGCCGACTCGCTCCTCACAAGCGACCCGCGCTCGCGCACTGGTGCTTCATGAAACCGCCGCAGGACCTATCCGGCCGACAACTTCTCGACCGACTCGCCAAGGAAGGCCGGCTGATCCGCGCACAGCTTGATCTCAGAGACCTGGGGCCACCACTCCTGCCACCGCTATCAGGCATGACCCTGTCCGAAGCGCTGGCTGAGGATCGTTCGGGGGGCTGACGGGCAGCTTGGATCGCTCCGCCTCATCGTTTTCCTTTTCCCTGGGCTCGCCAGGCTCCAGCCTGGTCGCTTTTGGGTTCGATTGCCGAGACTCTGCCTTGCTGCGAAAAGCGCCAGGCTGGAGCCTGGCGAGCCCAGGAAACTCCCTTTG
>JBBRUC010000175.1:0-13069 GCA_038248205.1 Thermoanaerobaculia bacterium | reverse complement strand
GGAGCGAAAAGCGCCACGCTGGAGCGTGGCGAGCCCAGGAGCTACGACTCGCGTTCGAGCGCGGCGCGCGCCGCTTCGAGGGTGGTGCGGAACCCCTCGCGGTCGCGGACCTCGACCAGGTGCTCCAATTCGTCGATCGCGTCGCGGGCGGCGGCGTAGACCGCGGTGCGGTGCGGGTTCAGGCGCTGGATGTCGAGATAGAGATCCGGATCTTCGGACAGCACCGAGAGCGCGGTCGCCGCCTGGCGGGAAAACGTCGTCGAGGCGCAGTCGTACAGCTCGCGGGGCGTAATGCCGGAGCGGGTGAGCGCGGCGCCGAACGCCAAGTTCGACAGGTGGGCGAGGCCGAGCAGCCAGCCCATCAACCGGTCGTGGTGGGGGAACGGTACGACCACCAGCTTGGTATAAGGGTGATTCAAGAGCGGCTCCAGGAGCGCGCGCTCCTCGTCGAGATCGCCTCGGGCGGCGAGGACGAAAGTGAGCGGTTCGTAGAGCGATTTGCTCGGCCCGAACATCGGGTGGAGCGAGAGGGTGCGCACACCGGCCCCGCGGGCGGTGACGAGCGGTTCTTCGAGCGGGTCTTTGATCGAGGCGATCTCGATCACCAGCCCGCTCGGCCGGCGCGCCGCGATCTCCTCGATCACCGCGGCGGTGGCGCCGAGCGGCACCGCAACGAAAATCGCGGCGTAGGGGTTGAGATCGGCGATCTCGTCGAGTCGGCCGAAACGGCCCGGTGCCTCGGCGTTCGGCGAAAGGGGAGCCTGCGGCGGTAGAGAGGCGAACGAGGGGTCCAGCAGGTCGATCGAATGGCCGCCAAGGCCCAAAAATCCGGAGAGCCAGATACCCATCCCACCGGCACCGCCGACCAGAAGGATCTTCTCTCCCTCCAGCTCGCGCAACGCGATTCCTTCGCGGTGCTGGCGCTCGACCGACGCGCGGAGGATGTCGCGGAAGATCTCCTCCATCACACCCTCCGAGATGCCGCAGGTAACGGCCTGCTGGCGGGCGCGGGCGAGCACCCGATCTTCGACCGTCTTGACGGTGACCGGCAGGCCGTCCCCCGCCTTGATCCGGCCGATCTCGGCGGCGATTTCCATCCGGCGGCGCAGCAATTCGAGAATGCCGCGATCGACTCGGGCGATCGTGTCGCGCAGGGTCGAAAGATCGTTCGGCGGAGAGGGGGAGGCGGGCGGGCTCATGAGGGGCGTAGTTTATCGGGAATCCGGGTGGCCTCGGGGGGAGAGGGCGGCCACGCGGGTCCGCCCTGCCCCCAGTGGCCGACCCGGTCGCCGCCGGTGCCCTGTGCTACGCTCGGCGGCCAATTTCCTGGAGATCCGAGGCCATGGCAGAGACCGCCCAGCCCATCCCGTCCGCCGCGTCCGACACGTCGTTCTTCGGCCATCCGCGAGGCCTCGCGACGCTGTTCTTTACCGAGTTTTGGGAGCGCTTCAGCTACTACGGGATGCGCGCCCTGCTGATCCTGTTCATGACGGCGGGCGTCGCGAGCGGCGGGCTGGGCTACGACGCGGCGAAAGCCGGGGCGATCTACGGTCTCTACACCGGCTCGGTCTACCTGTTGGCGCTCCCCGGCGGCTGGGCGGCGGATCGCCTGTTCGGCCAGCGCCGGGCGGTGCTCCTGGGCGGAATCCTGATCGCCTGCGGCCATTTCAGCATGGCGATCGACAATGTGCAGACGTTCTTTCTCGGGCTGGTGCTGATCGTCCTCGGCACCGGGTTGCTCAAGCCGAACATCAGCACCATGGTCGCCGAACTCTATCCGGAGGGCGGGGCCCGTCGCGACGCCGGGTTCTCGGTCTTTTACATGGGCATCAACCTCGGCGCCTTCGTGGCGCCTTTGGTTTGCGGCTATCTCGGGCAGCGGGTCAACTGGCACATCGGCTTCGCCGTCGCCGGCATCGGCATGGTGCTCGGCCTGATCCAGTACCTTCTGGGCGGTAAGCATCTCGGCACAGCGGGGATCGAGCCGAGCGCCGCGACCTCACCCGCCGAGCGCGCCAAGGCGCGTAACTTCCTGCTCGCGGCGGTGGGCCTCTTGGCCGTGATCGTCGGCCTGATCTGGGTCGGCGCCCTGCCGATCGACGCCGAGGGGATCGCCAAGGTCACGGGGTACGTGATCGGCGGCCTGGTGGCGGTCTATTTCGCCTTCCAGTTCATCAGCGGCGGCTACGACCCGACCGAGCGCAAACGGATCCTCGCGATCTTCGTGCTCTTCCTGTTCTCCTCCGTCTTCTGGTCCGGCTTCGAGCAGGCCGGCTCGTCGCTCAACCTGTTCGCGCAGCAGAACACGAACCCGAACGTCCTCGGCTTCAACATGCCGGCGAGCGTACTTCAGTCGGTGAACCCGCTCCTGATCATCCTCTGCGCGCCGATCTTCGCCTGGCTCTGGGTCTTCCTGTCGAAAAAGAGGAAGGAGCCCTCGGCCCCGGCGAAGTTCTCGCTCGGTTTGATTCTCTTGGGCGTCGGTTTCTTCGTCATGGTCGGGGCGGCGAAAGCCTCGGCCGGCGGTGTCTTGGTGAGCCCGCTTTGGCTCTGCCTCACCTACCTGTTCCACACCTGCGGCGAGCTGTGCCTTTCGCCGGTGGGGCTGTCGACCGTCACCAAGCTCGCGCCGCAGCGGATCGTCGGCCAGATGATGGGCATCTGGTTCATGTCGATCTCGCTCGGCAACCTGATGGCCGGGCTCGTCGCCGGTCGCTTCGAGAGCTTGCCCCTGCCCCAGCTGTTCGGTTCGGTGGTGATGACGACGGTCGTAGCCGGGATCATCCTGGCGTTTCTGATCCGCCCGATCCGCCGGCTGATGGGCGGCGTCCACTAGAGCAGTGGTGCTGGTGGTTCTGCTCAACCCCTTGGAAGAGGCGATGCCGGGGGTATGAGCAAAAGTCACCCTCACCTTGAAATCCTAGCGGTCACCGCTAGGATTTCAAGGTAGATTGGCGTTTCACCTTGAAAACCTAGCGAAGGATGCTAGGATTTCAAGGTGAAGATCGATCGCACGGAACACGTCGAGGCGGTGGCCGGGCTGCTGGAAAGGCATCCGGTGGTCGCCATCCTGGGCACCCGCCAGGTCGGCAAAAGCACCCTCGCGCGCCAGATCGCGTCCGACTGGCCGGCCCCCGTCACCTTCTTCGACCTGGAAGATCCGCTCGACCGCAGCCGTCTGGGGGATCCTCGATTGGCTCTCGACGGCCTGGAAGGTCTGGTCGTCATCGACGAAGTGCAGTTCGCGCCGGAGCTGTTCCCGATCCTCCGGGTACTGGTCGATCGACCCGAAGGGAAGGCCCGCTTCTTGGTGTTGGGAAGCGCCTCGCCGGATCTCCTACGCCAGGGATCGGAGACGCTAGCGGGGCGGATCTTCTATTACGAGCTGGGTGGTTTCGATCTCGGAGAGGTGGGCGCCGAGGCGCGCGACGAACTTTGGCTGCGGGGCGGATTTCCCCGTTCCTTCCTGGCTCCTACCGACGCGGCGAGCGCCGAGTGGCGGCGCGGTTTCGTCCGCACCTTTCTCGAACGCGACCTTCCGGCCTTGGGCATTCAGGTGCCGCCCCACTCGCTACGTCGGTTTTGGACCATGCTGGCCCACTATCACGGCCAAACGTGGAATGGCGCGGAGCTGGCGCGATCTTTCGGCGTGGCCGAGAGCACGGTGCGCCGCTATCTCGATCTGCTGCGGGGGGCACTGGTGATGCAGGTGCTGCCTCCTTGGTATGAGAACCTCAAAAAGCGCCAGGTCAAAGCGCCCAAGGTCTACCTGATCGACAGCGGCCTCCTCCATACCCTGCTCGGGATCGAAGAGCGCGAGGAACTGCTGAGACACCCGAAGGTGGGGGCCTCCTTCGAAGGGTTCGCCCTGCGCGAAATCCTCGCCCGGCTCGGAGCCCGCCCCGAAGAATCCTATTATTGGGCTACCCACGGAGGAGCGGAACTCGACCTCCTGGTGGTCCGCGGCAGAAAACGCCTGGGCTTCGAAATCAAGCTCACTTCAACACCCAAGCTCACGCCCTCGATCCATATCGCCCTCGCCGACTTGAACCTCGATCGCGTCGATCTGGTCTACGCCGGGGATCAGACGTTCCCTCTGGCCGAAAAGGTCCGTGCCTTGGGGCTCTCCCGGCTTTATTTGGATTTGGAGCCTCTGGGTTAGCCTCGAACCTGGCCTCTACAGCTCCACCTGCATCCCCAGCTCGATCACCCGGTTGGCCGGGATGCGGAAGTAGTCGGTGGGGCGGAGCGCGTTTCTCGACATCATGGCGAAGAGCTTTTCACGCCAGATCGCCATGCCGGGCTTGGGCGAGGGGATGAGAGTCTCGCGGCCGAGGAAGAAGGTGGTTTTCATCATGTTCAGGTCGATGCCGTGGGCGCGCATTCCTTCCAGCATGCTGGCGATCGAGGGGTCCTGCATGAAGCCGTAGCGGGCCATCACGCGGTAGCACCCCTTGCCGTAGGTGTCGACCGAGATCCGCTCTTTCTTCGGCACTTCCGGGTATTCCTCGGTGACGATGGTGAGCAGGATCACCTGATCGTGAAGCACCTTGTTGTGCTTCAAATTGTGCAGCAGCGAGGTGGGGGTCGCGAGCGGGTCGCGGGCCATGAAGACGGCGGTTCCGGGCACCCGGGGCGGTGTTTCCGGCTGGATGCTCGCGACGAAGGAATCGAACGGCAGTGCCTGGCGGGCCAGCCGCTCCGCGAGAATCTGCCGGCCGCGGCGCCAGGTCGCCATCAGGAAATAGATGATCGAGCCGACCAGCAGGGGAACCCAGCCGCCGAGATGGACCTTGACGATGTTGGCGCCGAAGAACGACAGGTCGATCAGCAGGAAGAACACCGTGAGCGGCAGCAGCCAACGGCGCTTCCAGCCCCAGACTTCGCGCGCGACCACCTTGGCGAGGATCGTGGTGATCACCATGGTCATCGTCACCGCGATGCCGTAGGCCGCGGCGAGAGCGGCCGACGTTTTGAATCCCAGCACCAAGCCGATCGTACAGGCCATGAGAAGCCAGTTGACCGCCGGAACGTAGATCTGGCCGTATTCCTCGCCGGAGGTATGGACGATCAGCAGGCGGGGGCAATAGCCCAGCTGGATCGCCTGCCGGGTTAGCGAAAAAGCGCCGGAGATCAAGGCCTGCGAGGCGATCACCGTGGCGATCGTGGCGAGGCCGACGAGGATGTAGAGCAGCCAGGGCTTGTCGGGGGCGAGATGGAAGAACGGGTTTTCGGCGACCAGTTGCTGCTGCTTGAGATCGACCTGGCTGATCAGGAGGGCGCCCTGGCCGAAATAATTGAGCAGCAGCGAGGGGAGGACCAGGCCGAACCAGGCGATCTTGATCGGCTTTTTGCCGAAATGCCCCATGTCGGCGTAGAGCGCTTCGCCGCCGGTGACGACGAGGAAGACGGAGCCGAGGATCAAGAAGCCGGCCAGTCGGTTCCGGATAAAAAACTGGACCGCCTGGGACGGCTCGACGGCCAAGAGGACGGAGGGGTCGCGCACGATCCCCAGTACGCCGAGCACCGCGAGGGTGCCGAACCACACCATCATCACCGGGCCGAAAATCGCGCCGATCCCGCCGGTGCCGCGGTTTTGGATCAGGAAAAGGCCGACCAGAATACCGATCGTGATCGGTACCACCCAGGCATCGAAAACCGGTGTGACGACCTTCAGCCCTTCGACCGCGGAGAGCACCGAGATCGCCGGCGTGATCATGCCGTCGCCGTAGAGCAGCGCCGAGCCGAACATTGCGATCGCGGCGAGAAAGAGTCCGCCGCGCTTCTCGCGCAGACGCTGGGGGATGAGCGAAAAGAGCGCCAGAATTCCCCCTTCGCCCCGGTTGTCCGCGCGCATCACGAACAGCAGATATTTGACCGAGATAACGATCAGCAGCGACCAGAAGATGAGCGACAGGATGCCCAGCACGTTGGCGCGGTTGAGCGGCAGCGCGTGGGCGCCATGGAAGCATTCCCGCAGGGCGTAGAGCGGGCTGGTTCCAATGTCGCCGTAGACCACTCCCAGGGCGCCTACCGCCAGAGGGAACCAGGGCTTTTCGATGGCGTGAGGGGGAGGAGGGGCGGACGCTCTCGCCGGCCCGTCTTCGGAGCCTTGGACCGCCGAGGCGGCAGGACTCTCGGAGTGAGCTGATTCCATAGGGGCGTGATCTCCTGAGCGCGAGGCTCCCGAAGCGAGTGGGGTGAAAGCCGAGAGGGAGTCGCGATCGATCGGTCGATCCTAGCAGCGGTAGGCGGGTGGCGGCGAGCGGAGTCATTTGACCCCGGGGAGAATCGCCCGTAGCCTCGCGCTCCGATGAGCCTGGCCACCGATCGCCCCGACCTTGGATTTCGCTGGCTCGGGCGCGAGGATCTACCCGAGGGGACTCTCCTTTCGGTCGAGATCCCGGAGGAATGCCCGGCGTTTCGCGGTCACTTTCCGGGGCGGTCGATCCTCCCGGCGGTCGCCCAGCTCGCGCTTGTCGAGGAAGGGTTGGCCAGGCTCGAAGGGGCGACCAGTTCCCCTCCGCCCGCGATCGTCGAGATCTCGGGGCTCCGCCTACGCCGGACGGTCGGGCCGGGCGAGCGGCTTACGCTTTGGCTCGGAGAGGCGAGCGAGAGGGGGATGCGCCGCTTCGAGATCCGCTCGGGCGAACTCTCGGTAAGCGGGGGTTCGGTCCGAACGGTCGCAGGCGAGCCGAGCGAGAAGCCAGGCGCCTCGCCGCTCGACATCGAGGGAGATGAATGCGAGATCTTCGCCCTCGGCCGGGTGCCGCACGCTCCGCCGGCCCTGCTGATCGAGAGCCTCGTGGCTCGCGGCGCGGCCGGTGCGCAGAGCCGAGGGCTGATCCCCGCGGACAGCCCGTTTGCCTCATTCGGGCGAACTCCCGCCTACCTGGGGCTGGAGATCGCGGCCCAGACTGCGGCCCTGGTCGAGGCGCTGGGCCGCGAAGGGGAAGAGAGCGGGCCGCGGGTCGGCTATCTGGTCGCCATCCGCCAGGCGCGCTGCTTCGTCCGGACCCTACCGGTGGGAGTGCCGCTCGACGTTTTCGTCTTCCTCTCAGGCAGCGCGCCGCCTCTGTCGATCTACGAGATTCGCGTCGGACGGAAGGGGACGGTGTGGGTCGAAGGGACGATCAGCACTTGGATCGCGGAGGGTGAGAGATGAGCCCGTTGCTGTGGGTCGCTGCCGTTGCGTTGATTCTGGTCGGTCTGGCCGGGACCGTAGTCCCCGCCCTGCCGGGAACCCCCCTGGTGTTCGTCGGCCTGCTGCTCGCGGCATGGGCGGACGGATTCACCAAGGTGGGCTGGTTTCCCCTGGTGCTCCTCGCGTTGCTCACCGCGGCGTCGCTCGCCATCGACTTCTTTGCGTCGAGCCTGGGGGCCAAGAAGGTCGGCGCCAGCAAGCTCGCGATCGCCGGCTCGGTGATCGGTGGGATCGTCGGTTTCTTCTTCGGCCTGCCCGGGCTGTTCCTCGGGCCCTTCGTCGGCGCGGCGCTCGGCGAGTACATCTCGATCAAAAATCTCAGGCAGGCCGGCAAAGTGGGCCTCGCGACCTGGCTCGGCATCCTGTTCGGCACCGCGGCGAAGATCGCGCTCGCGTTTACGATGCTCGGGCTGTTCCTCTTCGCCTACGTGATCTAAATCTACCCCTCAAGAACCGCATAAAACCCCTTGGTCGCCAGGCTCTCCCGGTCGAGCGCGAAGCCGAGCGGCGCTCCGGTTTCGGCGAGGCGGTCGAAGCGCTCGGGCAGCTCGGTCTTCTGCGGGTGGATCGCGAAGCGCTCCCAGCCGGCGCGGCGGAGCCAGTCGTCGAGGGTCTTGCTGGTGAAGAACCGGTAGTGGGTGTAGCAGAGCAGGCCGATCGGCAGGTAGTCCCAGCGGCCGGCGAGCAGGTCTTCGACCACCGACCAGTGGCCGACGTTCGGGATCGACAGGACGATCCGGCCGCCCGGGCGGATCAGCTCGCGCGCCCGGGTGAGAAACGCCGCCGCCTCAGGTAGGTGCTCGACGATCTCGCAGCCGAGCACGGCATCGAAGCGCTCCGGGATGTCGAGGGTCTGGAGGTCGCCCACCAGTACGGCGTGGAGCCGGGTCGCCGCGTCGGCCGCCACCTCCGGGTGTAGCTCGACCCCGGTCACCCGGCAGCCGAGCCGCTGCTGGATGTAGGCGCCGGTCACCCCGCGACCGCAGCCCACCTCGAGCACGTCGCGCGCGCCGGTCGGCAGGAACGGCACGACGTCTTCCCGCACTTCGCCGTAATAGTCGATGAACTCGTGGCAGAGGCCGGCGGTTTCGATCGTCCCCGGGATTTCGGTCGGTGTCGCGAGGGGCGCGAGGGGCGCGGGGTCGCGCAGCAGCCGTTCGAGCGACGCCCTAGTGAGCAGGTCGTTGAGCGCTTCGGCCGTGAGCAGGGTCGCGGGCAAGAGGGAAGGTGGAACGAGGTCGGAGCCCCCGCGGGGGGCGGCCAGATAGCGCGCCTCCACCCGTTCGAAGCCGCGCATCGTATAGATCGGTTCGGACAGGGCGATCCCGGCGTCGGTAAGCCGCGTCGGCCGCACCTGGGCGGCTCCCTGGGCCAGTCGATCTCGCATCGCGCCGAGGATGGCGGCCAGGAGTAGAACGTTCTGGGGGCCGAGCACCAGGTAGGCGCTCGCGGAGGTCGGCGGCAACTCGGTCGGATTTTCGAGCAGGGTGACCGTCTCGAACAGGCGCCGTGCTTCGAGGTGGAGATGGGCGAGCAGATAGCGAAATTCCGGCGAGCCGGCGCTTTCCGGGTCGAGGGCTTTCAAGATGCAAAGGGAGGGCATGGGAAAAGGATTCTACGTGGTGCCCGCGCGCCGTGCCGCCGGAAACCTCCGGGGCAGTAGAATCTGCCGGCCATGACCGACCTCCCCGTTGAAGCCGGCGCCCCGGTGGCGCTTACGGTGGTGATCCCCGCCTTCAATGAGGAGGAGCGCCTGGGGCCGAGCCTCGAACAGGCGATCGCCTATCTCTCGGCGCGGCGGGCGAAAACCGGCCAGACGTTCGAGGTCCTGGTCGCCGACGACGGCAGTTCGGACCGGACGGTCGAGGTGGCGCAAGGGTTTGCCGACCAGGGGGTGAGGGTGATCCGCCTGCCGCGAAATCGCGGCAAGGGCGCGGCCGTCAAGGTCGGTTTGCTCGCCACAACGGGTCAAAGGGTGCTCGTGTCGGACGCCGATTTTTCGACCCCGATCGAGGAGATCGAGAAGCTCGAAAGCCATCTGGGCGCGGCGGATATCGCGATCGGCAGCCGGGCGATCGCCGGGGCGGACGTCCGCGAGCGCCAGCCGTTGTACCGGGTGCTGCTGGGCAAGGCGGGCAACAAGGTCATCCGCCTGCTCGCGGTGCGGGGCATCGCCGACACCCAGTGCGGTTTCAAGCTGCTCGAAGGCGACGTGGCCCGCTCGCTTGCGCCGGACCTGTCGATCGACGGCTGGGCCTACGACGTCGAGCTGCTGTGGCTCGCGAGGAGGCGCGGTTTCCGGATCGCTGAGGTGGGGGTCGTCTGGGTCAACTCGGCCGCCTCGAAAGTCGATCCGGCCAAGGCGGCGCTAGCCGCGCTGCGCGACCTCGTCCTGATGCGTCTGCGGCGCCGCTCGCGGCCCGAAGGCCCTCGGGGCGGCGCTTGAGTCCGCCGACTCCGCCGAGTCCGCCGACTCTGGCAATCCCGGGGGGGCTGTGAATCCCGCCCTGCCATTGCTCGCCCTCGGCTCCCTGGTGCCGCTGATCTGGCCGGGGCGGCGAGAGCGCTCGGACGAGCCCCGCGAGGGCGGTCGCGACCCAAATGGACTTCGCGCCCGATTCGGCGAGCTGGCGATTCCCTGGGCGGTGGCGGGATGGATGGGGATCGCGCTGCTCGCCCCCGCGCTGGCGATTCCCGACGGCATTCCCAGCCCGGCGGCGGATTTGAAGGCGGTGGCACCCTGGCAGGGGAGTGAAGCGGGGCTCGCCGGCCTTTCGGGCAATCCGGTGCTGCGCGACGTGACCTTTCAAATCGAGCCCTGGTTGGTGTTTCTCAAGCGCGAGCTGGCGGCCGGCCGGTTGCCGAACTGGAATCCGTATTCGTTTGCCGGCGCGCCGTTTTGGGCCAACGGCCAGTCGGCGCCGCTCTTTCCGCTCCATCTGCTGTTCGCGCTGCTGCCGCTCCAGATCGGCTTCGTCGTCCTGCCTTGGTTGCGCATCGTGGTGGGCGGTTGCGGCGCTTGGCTCTTGGCGCGCGAGATCGGTGTGTCGCGGCCGGCGGCGTTGTGGGCGACGATCGGTTTTCCGCTCTCCGGCATGCTGGTGAGCTTCCTGCTCTTTCCGATGGGCAATGCGCTCGCCCTCGTCCCGTGGGTTCTCTGGGCGGTCGAGCGGCTCGCCGCCGGCCGATCGGGCGGCGCGCTGCTCGCCCTGTGCGCGGGGCTCCAGCTGCTCGGCGGTCACCCGGAAACCTCGGCGCATACCGCGCTGCTCGCGGCGCTCTACCTGCTTGTACGGGGAGCGGTGGGAAAGGCGCTGGCCACCTGGGGCCGGTTCGCCGCGGCGTGGGGGCTCGCGGCGGGGATCGCGGCGGTCGAAATCCTGCCGCTCGCGTTGCTTCTCCCGGCGACCAGCAAATGGGGCAGCGCGGCGGCCACGGCGGCAACGGCGGCCGGCTCCCCGCCGCTCGGCCTGCTGCTGCTCCAGCCGTTGCGGCTGGTCCTACCGCAGCTCTACGGCCATCCGGCGCTCGGTTCCTGGTGGGGGCCGTTCAATTATTCGGCGACCGCCGTCTACGTCGGGGCGCTCGCCCTGCCTTTGGCGGCGGCGGGGCTTGGCGCCTGTTTTGGGGATCGGCCGCGGGATCGCCGGGTGCTCGCTCTGGCGACCCTGGTCGTTTTCTGCTTCCTCGCGGCGTACCACCTACCCGGCGTTCACGATCTGCTCGCCGCTTTGCCGATCCTCGGCCGGGCGGCGCACCACCGATTGATCTTCGGGTTGGAACTCGGCCTGCCGCTGCTCGGCGCGGTCGGGATCGACCGTTGGCTCGCCGGTACCGGGCGCCGCGGCCTGTTCGTCGGCGGGGGTGCCGTGGCGGCGCTGCTCGCGGTGGCCTGGCTCGTCCTCGACGGGACGCTGCGCGAGCGGGGCCTTGCCGCGGGCCAACTCGGGGGGACGGCGGCGGTCTTGGGCCTGCTACTCGCCGCGGCGCTGAGTCTGAAACTCTCGGGCGAGGCGCGCTGGCGGGTGGTGCTCGTTCTCCCTCTCGTCCTGCTGGCCGACCTGCTGCTCGCTCACGGCCGGATCGTGCCCGGCCTGTCGTTTTCCCGCTTCTATCCGGAGACCGGTGCCATCCGGTTTCTGGCGGGAAAGCCGGGCCGGGTGGCGGCGCTCGGTGAACAGCTCCGCCCGAACGCCGGGATGGTCTTTCGTCTGCGGGATTTGCGCGGCGACGACCCGGTAAAGCTCGCCGCGTTCGAAACCTCCTACGGCGCGCTCGGCCGGTACGACGCGGTCTACCTGCGGGCGATCGAGCGTTGGGGCGATCCATGGCTCGATCGCTGGGGGGTGCGCTGGGTGCTCGGCGGACCGACCGAGGCGGCTCCGGTCGCCGGCTGGCGCCAGGTCTATGCCGGGGCTGACGCTCAGGTCTGGGAGCGGCCGACGGCGCTGCCGCTGGTACGTTGGGCGGACGGTACCTCGGGCGGGTTGACGATCGAAAAGGCGGAACCGGGGCGTTGGAGGATCGCGGTGCGCGGCGAGGCGCAGAGACGGTTGATTCTCGCCGAGACCTGGGAGCGCGGCTGGAGCGCCATCCTGCGGTCCGATGGCGAGGAGCGCGAGCTGCCGGTCGAGCCGGCCGACCGGGGGACGGCGCTCGCCGTGGCGCTACCTCCCGGTACATCAGGCGGCGCGAGACCGGCGACGCGCGAGATCGAGCTGCGTCATCGGGCACCCGGGCTCGTGGCGGGTTTTCTGATCACGCCTCTCTCTCTTTTTGCCGCCGGGGCACTTCGGCGCCGGGAACGGCCGGCATGAGCGGGTCGTCTCTAGAGCTTCGGCCGACAGAGCCGGGCGACCTGCCCGCCCTTGGGGCGCTCTTTGCCAGGCGGTTCGGGCGGCCGCTCGGCGAGGCGGAGTGGGTCTGGAAGTACCGGCAACTTCCCGGGCAAGGGCGCAGTTGGGTGGCCGCGATGGGAGGAAACCTTCTCGCCCATGCCGGCGCGCTTCGCCTGCCGGCCCGCTGGCCCGGCGGCGAAGGGGGAATCTGGCAACTCGTCGATTGGGTCGCGGCCGAGCGGGTGCCGCATCTGCGGCCGCCTCTGGTCGATCTGGGTCGAACGCTGCTCGCCGACCTGCCGGCCGAGGGCGATGCGCCGTGGATCTTCGGTTTTCCCAGCGATCGCCACTTTCGCCTGGGCCAACGGGTGTTCGGCTACCGGCCGCTGGGTGAGATCGTGCCGCTGGACGGGGAGATCGCCGCGTCGAACCGGCACGAAAACGTCGAGGTGCGATGGAGCGACGTGGCGCCTACGGATTCCGCGGCGATTTGGGCCGAGTCGGCGGGAGGAATCGGCGTAGTGCGCTCGGCAGAGTTCCTCAACTGGCGCTACCATGCCCGGCCGGATCGCTACTACCGGGTCTATCGGCCCGAGGCGTCCGGCGTTCGCGGTCTTGCCCGAGGTCTTGCGATCGTCGCGTTCGCCGGCCGGGTGGCGCACCTGGTGGAGCTTTGGCTGCCGCCCGGTCCCGATTGGCGGCCGAGCCTGTTGAGCATCCAAGCGGATCTCGGCGCGGCCGGCATCGAGCGGTGGACCGCGTGGCCGCCGCGGAATGGGCGAACGGATCTGGACGCCGCTCTGGCGGATCTGGGGCTCCGGCCGACCGCGGAGCGCATCGTTCTCGGCTGCCGTGGCCGGGAGGGCGGTCCTGATCCGGTGGCCGGTGCCGCGGGTTTTCTCTACGCGATGGGAGATTATGACCTGGTCTGAACGCACTCCCCTGCTCGTCCTGATGAGCATGATGAGCCTGTCGCTCGCCGCCTGCGGCCCGCGCGCCGCATCGCGTCTCGACCTGGGCGAGCAGG
>JBBRUC010000174.1:0-13186 GCA_038248205.1 Thermoanaerobaculia bacterium | reverse complement strand
GGCGTTGGCGTAGCCCACGGCCGAGGCGGCGCGCACAGCGGCCTCGCCCATCCGGCGGCGCAGATCGGGGGATACGACCGGCGAGGGCGCTTCTTCGACCACCTTCTGGTGGCGCCGCTGGAGCGAGCACTCCCGCTCGCCGAGCGAGACGACGCGGCCATGCAGGTCGCCCATCACCTGGATTTCCACGTGGCGCGGATCGACGATGTACTTCTCGATGTAGACCGCGCCGTCGCCGAAACTCGCCAACGCCTCGGCGCTCGCGCCGCGAAACGCCGCGGCGATTTCGGCGGGGGTATCGACCCGGCGCATCCCTTTCCCGCCGCCGCCGGCCGATGCTTTGATCATCACCGGATAGCCGATCGAGGCGGCGAACGTGGCGGCACCTTCCGCATCGGCGAGCGGATCGCGCCCGCCGGGAACCACCGGCACCCCGGCGTCGATCATCCGGCGCCGGCTCTCGACTTTCGAGCCCATGGCGTCCATCGCCTCGGGGCTGGGGCCGATGAACACGATGCCCGCCGTGCGGCACATCCGCGCGAATTCGGCGCGCTCAGAGAGGAAGCCGTAGCCGGGGTGGATCGCGTCGGCGCCGATCGCTACCGCCAGATCGACGATCTCTTGCCCCTTCAAGTAGCTCTCACGCGAGGGGGCCGGGCCGATCGGGTACGCCTCGTCGGCCAGCAGCACGGGCAGGCTCGTGCGGTCGGGCTCGGAATAGATGACGGCCGAACGGATGCCCATTTCGCGCAAGGTGCGCAGTACGCGCACCGTGATTTCGCCACGGTTGGCGATCAGCACTTTCTTGAGCTTGCGGGCGATGGGGTTTGCGGTAGCCAAGGTGGCGTATCTTATCCGGAATGTCCGTTGCGCCGCTCCACCTTGCCCTCTGGTCCGGCCCGAGAAACATCTCGACCGCGATGATGCGCTCGTTTGAGAGCCGCTCCGACAGCTATGTCACCGACGAGCCGCTCTACAGCCATTATCTGAAAGTCACCGGCCTGCCCCACCCCGGGCGGGAGGAGGTGATCGCCCACCAAGAGAGCGACTGGCGGAAGGTGGTCGCCTGGCTCACCGGCCCGGTGCCGGGCGGCAAACCGCTCTGGTACCAAAAGCATATGGCCCACCACCTGTTGCCCGCGATCGATCGGAGCGGCGGCGGTTGGCTCGGCGGGCTGGAACATGCCTTTCTGATCCGCGAGCCGCGCGCGATGCTCGCTTCGCTCGCCAAGGTGACGCCAAATCCGAGCCTCGAAGACACGGGCCTGCCCCAGCAGGTGGCGCTGTTCGAGCAGATCCGCGCCCGGCGCGGCGCGGTGCCGCCGGTGGTCGATTCAAAAGACGTGCTGCTCGATCCGCGCCGGACGCTCGGCGCCCTGTGCGACCGCGTGGGGATCGAATTCGAAGCGTCGATGCTCGCGTGGCCTCCCGGCCGCCGAGCGACCGACGGCATCTGGGCCGAGTGGTGGTACGCCGAGGTCGAACGCTCGACCGGCTTTGCCCCCTACCGGCCGAAGGGCGCCGACCTGCCCGAGCGGCTGGAGCCGCTCGCCTCGGAATGTGCGCGCCTGTACGAAGTGCTGGCCGAGCACCGGCTGTAGGGCCGTACGCGCTCAGACCGCCGTTCGGCTTCGGCGACCTGCCCGCGGTTTCGCTTCGTCCGTCTTGCGCTTCTTGCTCGCCGCCCACGAACAGATCGAGCAGGCATCGAGGTCGTGGTAGAGCGCGCGGCACCACTCCCGCCCGAAGTAGATGATTTGCAGATGGACCCTCCCCCAGGTTTCCTCGGGGAAGAGCGCTTTTAAGTCGCTCTCGGTCCGCTCGACGTTCGAGCCGTCCGACAGGCCCCAGCGCGCGGCGAGGCGGTGAATGTGGGTGTCGACCGCGAACGCCGGCAGGCCGAACGCCTGATCCATCACCACCGACGCCGTCTTGTGGCCGACGCCGGGAAGCGCCTCCAACTCGGCAAAGGTCTTGGGCACCACCCCCCGGTGGCGCTCGACCAGGAGCTCGGAAAGACGCTTCAGGTTTTTCGCCTTGGTCGGCGCGAGGCCGATTCGGCGGATCAGGTGCTGGATTTCTTCCACCGGCAGCGCAGCCATCGCGGCGGGGTTGGCCGCCCGGGCGAACAGCTCCGGAGTTACCGTGTTGACCAGCTTGTCGGTGGTCTGCGCCGACAGCACGACCGCCACCAGCAGGGTGAACGGATCGACGTGATCGAGCGGAATCGCCATCTCGGGATAGAGTCGATCGAGGATCTCTTGGATGCGGGCGGCCTTTTCGCGGCGGGTCATGAGGCGGAGATCATCTGCCGAAGCCAGGCGAAAAGGGAAGCTTCGGAATGCCTTCGCCAACCGTCCCCGCCAGAGGACGATCCGACCCTGCATCCCACGAAATCGCCCCGCGCCCGCGGCTCGTCGAGGTTGGCCGGAACCTTGCAGACTCCGCTAGACCTGTTGATGAATGCGTCGCTCGACCAGAGCGCCGCAATGTAAGGAGGAAAACTCATGAATCGAAGCAATCGACTCTCGGCAAAACTCTTCACGGCCTCCGCGTTGGCTTTCGTCCTCGCGGTTCCCGTTGCAGCACAAAAGGATCGCTCCTGGAATCGCGAGCACTCGCGCTCGGTCGAGACCGGCGCCACCAAGGTGATCGCGATTCAGGTCTGGGCCGATCCGATCGGACAGGGCTCCGAGGCGAGATATGGCGTCGCCCCGGAAAACGAGGCGGTTCCCGTCACTCCGGGCCAGCGCCTGCGCTTATGGCTGGTCGGTACCGGTCTGTTCAACGGCAAAGGGGATGAGGTTCCGGTCGCCGCGACTTTCAGCATCGAGGCCGGTCGCGAGGTCCAGATTCTCCGCACCGGCAGCAACTGGGTAGACGTCTCGATAGGCGGCAGTGCCAGCGGAGTGGCCGGGCAGATCGGCTACCGGGTCAAGGCCGGCTACGACATGCGCGGTGCGCTGACCAACGGCCGCATCACCTTGGAGACTCGCCGTGGCTCCGTTCGCGGCGATGATCGCGACGGGCGCGACGGGCGCGACGGGCGCGACGGCCGGGATGGGCGGGACGGGCGTGGCGACGACAACGGCGATACGGGCCGGCGCCGCATCGCCATCAACGTCACCCGCGCGTTGATCGAAGGAATCTCCAACGCGAACTTCGATCCCAACCGTGACGGCGAGCGGGTCGACGAGATCGAACTGCGAGGCTACGGCGCCGTCCAGCGCTTGGCTGAGGCACTCGCCCTTTCGATCGAGGAGCGCCGGATCGCGCTCGATCCCGAAGCCACCGTGCGCCGTCTCTATCGGGTTCTGCTCAAGCGGAATCCCGATCAGATCGACTCGGACCAGGGGTATCGCAACAACGTCCGGAGCCTGCGACAAGACGGCCTCCGCGTCGTGGTCCGGACGATCATCGGCTCGCCCGAGTTCCGTAACGCATACGATCTGCAAAGCTTCGACTCGCTGCGTCGACGGTAAACCCGGGTAACCCCAAAACGGCAGTCTGGTCTGTCGCCTGGGGGTGGACCGGCAGGAATTTCCACCCCCAGGCGCCACCCTTCCAGGAGGGCTGGCCCAAGCCTTGCTCCACCTTACGCTTTAGAAGAGAGGAGAAATCCCATGACACAGAATCAACTGTATCGATCACGGCTCTTCACCGCGGCCGCGCTGGCGTTCACCCTTGCGCTCCCGATGGCCGCTCAGAGGGAGCGTTCCTGGAACCGCGATCACTCCCGCTCGGTCGAGACGGGAGCCACCAAGGTCATCGCGATTCAGGTTTGGGTCGATCCGCTCGGCTCCGATCGCCCCGACCGCCGCTACGGCCTGGCGCCCGACAACGAGGCGGTTCCGGTGAGCCCGGGCGAACGGCTGCGCCTTACGCTGGTCGGCACCGGTCTGTTTAACGGCGCGGGCGAAGAGGTTCCGGTCGCCGCGACGTTCGACATCGTGGCCGGGCGAGACCTCTCGATCCTGCGCCATGGCGACAATTGGGTAGAGGTCGCTGTGGGCGGCGACAGCCGCGGAATCTCCGGGCAAATCGGCTACCGCGTCCGGCGCGGCTACGAGATGCGGGGCTCGCTCGAATCCGGTCGGATCACCCTGGAGTCTGTTCGCGACGGGCGAGGCGACCGCGGCGGCGATCGCTACGGTCGCTATGACGATCGCTACGACGGCCGTGACAGCGGTTATGCCACCCGCCGAGAGACGGCGCGTCTGGTGACCCGCGCTCTGATCGAGGGAATCGTCAACATTTCGTTCGACGCCTCCCGCGACCGCGAGCACGTCGAAGAGATTTACGACGGCGGCTATCGCGCGGTGCAGCGCTACGCCTATGAACTCGCCTATTCGGTCGAGCGGCGCCGCATCGCTCTCAATCCGGAGGAGACGGTCTTTCGCTTGTACCGGGTTCTGCTCAAGCGCGGCCCTGACGAGATTCGGTCGGACCGCGGGTATTTCGAAAACGTCCGTGCGTTCCAGCGCAAAGGCCTGCGCAACGTGGTGAAGACGATCGTCCAGTCGCCGGAATTCCGCCGCGCCTACGATCTCGATCATTTCGATTCGCATCGCTACGGCCGACGGCGCTAGGGGGTAGAGGCCCTCGGCTTCGGCTGCGCCCAGGGCCGTTCCCTGAGCGTAGCCGAAGGGCGTTACCAGCTGCTCGACGACCCGCCGCCGCCGAAATCGCCGCCGCCTCCCGAATAGCTGTCGGACGACGACGAAGAGGACGACCAGGAGGAGCCGCTCGACGAACTCCCCGAATCAAAGTTCCACCAACGTTGTCCTTTGGCGCCGCGGAGCGAGCCCGCCGAGGCTTTCGGTACGCGGCCGGAGACCCGCATCACGATGCGGGCGACGCAATAGAGCACAAGCCAGGCGAGCAAGATCCATTTTGTCTGGCCGCTCGCGATCGTCGCGCCCAAGACGGCGACGAACGGCGTGACGATGGCGAAGACTACCGCCGAGCCACAACCGGGGGTGTGGACCCCCACTCCGCCGAAGACGAGCACAATCAAGAGAAGCATGACGCTCAGAATCGCGCGCACACCCCAAGTGACCTCGGGCGGTTTCGTCGCCGGCACGGCGGGCTCTTGCCCTTGCAACACCGCGCCGAGCGCGTCGACCCCTAGGTTGATGCCGCCGACATAGTCGCCCGCTCGGAACGCCGGCCGGACGATGTCGTCTTGAATCCGCCGGGTGCGAATGTCGGTAAGGGTCGGTTCCAAGCCGTAACCCACCTCGATGCGCATCTTCCGGTCATCTCGCGCGATCAGAAACAGCACCCCGTCGTCGCGCTGGTCGTCTCCCAACTTCCAGGTCTCGGCGACGCGCAGGGAAAAACCTTCGAGGTCTTCGCCTTCGAGGCTGGTCACTGTGAGCACCGCGATCTGGGTTTTGGTCGTCTCCTCTAGCGCAGCGAGCTTGGCTTCGAGCGCGGCCCGCGCCTCCGGAGTGAACATTCCCGCTTCGTCCACCACCCGGCCGGAGAGGAACGGCACGTCGCGTAGCGCGGCGGCCGGCGCCGCGACGGCGAACAACGCGGCGAGTCCGAGGGCGGCCACCCCTCGGGCCACGGCCGGGAGGACGGCTCGGCGCCTCATCGCTCCTCCAGCCGCAGGTCGTCGGGCAGCTCGTTCGTCCCTTCGGTCGCCGCCGGTTCGAACGTCAAGCCTGAGTCGTTCAAAAGGACGCCGATCCGCTCGACCCCGGCGAGAAGTGCCGCGGCCGGACCACCGGTTTTCAACCGTTCGGAGATGCTCAGAGCGACGCAGGTCCACGCGGGGGATCCTATGCGCCCGCGAAATCCCACGTCGGCCAGCACGAGCACGCGCCGCTCGAACAGCGAAACGAACAGCAGCACCCCTTCGCGCCGTTCGGTGGCAAACAGTTCTTCCGCCAAAAAAGCCGCTTCCGCCCGGCGGCGGACGCGTAGGTCGATGACCTCGCTCCCCGCCAACACGCGGGCGACGATAGGCAGCCGCGCGGCGAACCAGCCGAGTGCCGCCCCGACGATCGGCGGCACGGCGATCCAGAGCGAAGGATCGAAACCCCATACCTCGCCGAACCGGTGGAATGCCGCCGCGGCGAGCGAGCCCAACAGGGCTCCGAGGGCCATGCTTTTCCAATCGGCCTGGGCGTAGGCGTCGCTACGCGGCACGACGAACGGCACGATCTCGGCGGTCGTTCGCCGTTCGAGGTCGACGACCGCCAGGCGCAGCGCCTCGCGCTCGGCCGCGGGAAAGAGTTGTTCGAAGCTCATAGGTAACCCAGGGTTACGTGGCGCGATCCTACTCCCAATCGCCCGCCGGCCCGCGCTCTTTCTTGGTCCGGCCGCGCCGCTTCTTCGATTCCACCCGGCGCCGCTTGGCCGCGCGCGACGGCCGGGTCGAAACCCGCACCGTCTCTTCGGCGAGCGCTTCGGCCAACAGCTCGGCGAACCGCGCGATCACCGCCTCGCGATTCTGCCCTTGGGTCCGGTGGCGCTGCGCCATCAGATGGAACACCCCCGTGCGGGTGATGCGGGTGGCCAGCCGTTCGAGAATCCGCTCCTTTTGCTCGGGGGTAAGCGAGGCGGAGGCGAGGACGTCGAACCGCAGTAGTACGCGGGTCTCGACCTTGTTGACGTTCTGGCCTCCCGGCCCGCCGCTTCGGGCGGTGGCGAAGGTCAGCTCCGCCTCGGGAATCTCCAGCCGGTCATCGATTCGAATCGTCGTCATGGCTCGCCGCCGGGGCGTCGGGTTTCTCTGAGATAGGCTCGCGGACGTGGGGAAAATACAAAGGGAGAATCACGACATGGTAAACGCGTCCGGGCCGCCAGCTCAACTTTCGCGCTCGCGCCGGCCGTTTCGAGCGCCCTCGGCCCTGCTGCTCGGGCTGATCGGCCTGGCCGCCTGCCGTGATGGCTCGGAGCCCGAGGTTTCGACCCGCTCGCCGCGCTCGGATGCCGGCGCCTCGCCCACGCTGTTTTCCCCCTCCGGCACCCTCGGCGGGGTGGCGGTCGTCGAGATCGATCGCCTCACCTCGACGCCGATCTCGTTCGCCCCGGCGCCCGACGGCCGGCTGTTCATCGTCCAACGAAAAGGGCTGATCCGCATCTACGCGGACGGCCGGCTGCTCCCCAACCCGTTTCTCGACCTGAGCGAAGAGGTGACCGAGAACGGCGAAGGGGGCCTCCTGTCGATGGCGCTCCACCCCCGCTTCGCGGAGAACGGCCGGTTCTTCGTCGACTACACGAACCTAGAGGGCAACACCGTCGTCGCGAGCTACCGCCCCAAGGAAACCGACCCCAATCTCGCCGATCCGCAAAGCGCCACGACCCTCCTCGCGATCGACCAGCCGTACAGCAACCACAACGGCGGCCAACTGCAATTCGGTCCCGATGGCTACCTCTATATCGGAATGGGTGACGGCGGCTCGGGCGGCGATCCCGCTTGCAATGCGCAACGGCCCGAGACGCTGCTCGGCAAGATGTTGCGGATCGACGTCGATCATCCCGAAAACCGAACCGGCGGCCGGCCCTACGCGATCCCGCCGGACAATCCGTTCTTGGGGGCCAATCCCCTGCCCGACGAGGCGTGGGCGATCGGCCTGCGCAATCCGTGGCGCTTCAGCTTCGATCGGGCCAATGGCGATCTGTGGATCGGCGACGTCGGCCAGAACCGGCGCGAGGAGATCGACCACCTCCCCGCCGGTACGCCGCCCGGGCGCAATTTCGGCTGGAAACCGATGGAGGCGAGCCTTTGCTACGGCGACGAGAGATGCCCCGGGACGACGCCCCCCTGCGGCGCGCCGGAGTTTGTGGCGCCGGTGCTTGAATATGACCACGACGACGGCGACTGCTCGGTGACCGGCGGCTACGTCTACCGCGGCCGGGCGATTCCGGCGCTCGCCGGCCGCTACTTGTTCGCCGACTACTGCTCGGGAAAGGTCTGGGCGGCGGCCCCCGGCGCCAACGGCTACGACGTCAAAAAGCTCGACCTCGAAGCGCCCTTCGTGGTGACCTTCGGCGAAGATCAGGCGGGAGAAATCTGGCTCGGCACGCTCGAAGGAAAGGTGCTGCGGCTGGTGCCGAAAAACTAACCCGACGGCTGCTATTCTGCGCCCATGCAGAGCATGTTGAACCGGTGGCTCGGCCGTTCCGAGCCTCAGGCCAAGGGGCCGCTACTGGCCGATGGCCGGCTGGCGAGCGACCTGTGGGTCGATCGGCCGGACGCGCTGGCGCTGCTCGAAGGGATGCACCGGCGCGGCGAGGTCGCGGCCGACGAGGCGGCCCAGCTGGAGCAGTTCATCCGCCGGGGCTATCTGACGTTTTCGCTCGGCGACCTCTCGAGCAAGGCCGCGGCGCTCGGTGATGACGTCGATCGCGCCTGGCGCGAGCGGCCGGCCGATCTCGCCTACGCCTGGAGCGGACCGCTGCGCAGCTTCGCCGAGGCGGAGGAGGCGCGCGACCGTCGCCCCTCGTACCGGATCGCCGATCTGCATTCGCATTCGGCCGCGGCGCTCGATCTCTACCTCAACGCCGAGATCTTCCGCCGGGTGGAGCTCGCGCTCGGGGAGCCGGCCGTCGCCACGCAGTCGCTCTATTTCGAATGGGGCAGCCAACAGGCGCTCCACCGCGATCCGGTGTTCGTTCAAACCCGGCCGCCGAGCCACCTGATCGCCGCCTGGATCGCGCTCGAAGAGATCCATCCGGACAGCGGACCGCTGGTCTACATGCCCGGCTCGCACCGGCTGCCCTACTACCAATTCGCGCCGGGCGAGTTTCTGTTCGACCAGAGCCGCTTCGGCCCGGCCGAGGCGGAAGCGATGGCGGAGCACGATCGCCGCCAGTGCGCCGCCGCGGGCTTGGTCCCCGAAACGCTGGTCTGCCCGCGCGGCGAGGTGCTGCTCTGGCACTCGTCGCTGCTCCACGGCGGCTCGGCGGTCGCCGATCCGGCGCGCACCCGCAAGAGCTTCGTGGTCCACTTTTCGAGCGCCGCCCGCTATCCGCTCCGCCGCCAGGGGATCGTCGAATTCCTGCCCGACGGGGAGGAGACGTTCGAGCGGCAGCGGATTCTGGAGACGGAGGAGATTCTCGAACGTCCTGGTGCGCGGGGGTTTGTTAGCCCTATGGCGGGGTATGGCCTGGTTTGAGGTTTGGGGAAAAAGGCCGGCGAGGACGCCGGCGGTCCCAGGATCCCTCGATCTGACAGCCCGGTTGGCCTAGGATCCCTTGAGCTGGCGACCGGTTGGCCCAGGATTCCGTGGCCCCGCGGCTCTCGACGGTTAGATGTTTCGGCCCAGCCGGTTGGCCGATCTCAGGATGGCGCAGACGGACTTGGCGTCGACGATCTCTCCTGATAGCGCCTGTTCGACCGCCTGGTCGAGCGGCAGGCGTTCGAGGTGGAGCACCTCGTCGGCTTCGAGGGTCTGGCGGGTCGCCTTGAGGTCGGTCGCGAGGTAGAGCCAGATCTTCTCGTCGGCAAAGCCGGGGGTCGCCCAGATCCAGCCGAGCGATTCGAGACGGCCGGCGGTATGGCCGGTCTCCTCTTCCAGCTCGCGCGAGGCGCAATGATCGGGGTCCTCGGGCGTACCCCCGCTCCAATCGAGTTTGCCGGCGGGGATTTCGAGCAGCCACCCGCCCGTCGCCCAGCGTGCTTGGCGCACCATCAGGACCTCGCCCTCGGCGGTCACCGGCACGATCGCCGCGGCGCCCGGGTGGTGGATGTGCTCCAGGTCCACCTCCGCCCCGTTCGGCATGCGGACCGAGTCGATCGTCAGCCGCACGGTGCGGCCGGCGAAGACCTCCCGCCGGCCGAGCAGGACGATCGGCGGCAACGACTCTTCGTCCCCCTCGCTCATCGGCCTTCCGTGGGTATCAGCTGGGGCATCATGTCCCGCTCCTCGTAGCCGGCCGGCACCTCGAACGACACGGGAGCCTTCTCGAAGTTGTCGAGCGCGGTCACCTCGGTACGCGAGGTGGTCACCTGCGACTTGCCCTTGGTGGACGTCGTGGTCTTGGTCACCGACTTGAGCGGCACGCCCTTCACCTTGCTCATCTCGGCCGCGATCAGGCGATCGAAATCGGCGTTGCCGGTCTTCGGCGGGCCGGTCTTGAGCCACATGCCGAACGACTTGTCGAGCAGGCGGTCGGTCACCCACATCTCCTCTTCGGAGACGACGTTGTTGGCCCGTCCCATGCCGAACACCTTGATCTTCATCTGGTAGGTGGTGCGGTACTTGTAGTGCCGGGTCGGCAGGCCGAGCAGCGCCGGCCCCGCCTCGTCGAGCAGCGTCTCGACCTTCGGGTCCGAGATCTCGAATTTGAGCACCGCGCCCATGCTTCCCATCATCGCGGCGGCCGAGCCGAGCATCGCATCGATGTCCCACTCGCCGTACGCCTTTTTCTCCGGATCGACCAGGATCACCGTGTGGCCGCCGTCCCGGGTGAGCATGTAGGTTCCCTTTCCGGCGATCGGGTTGCTGCTCTCTTTGAAATCGACCCGGCCTTTGTCGCCGTCGATCCAGGATTCGACCACGGTCTTCTGCGGCCCTTGGGCGGTCTCGATCGTGGTGTCGGATTGATAGTGAACGCCCGCCCGGGCCGCGAGCGGCGTCAAGAGGGAGATCAGGAACATCAGGGCGAGCGCTGGGAAGCCGCGGAGCTTTCGGTCGTTTGACATGTTTGGGTCTCCTGGGAAGTTGGACCGGACGGCGATGATCCCAGAGCTGCGGCCAGGAGGCAAGGGAATAGACTGACCGCCCGTTGGCTTGAAATACCTCCCACGAAGAGAGACACCCTTGCATCGCCCTCCGTTCCCACCGACCGCCTCTCCCGAGCCCCCTTCCGAGCGGCTCCGCGAAGCGCTGCGGCTGCTCGCCGAGGAGGTCGAGGGGAGGATCGCGCGCCATCCCGGCGGACATCTGGTGGCCGGGCGGGGCGACATGCTCGCGGTGGCCCTGCGCATCCCCTCCGACTTGCGCGACGGCCGGTTGGCCCCGGCGCTGGCAGCCGCCCACGAGGCGCTCGACGACGCGCTCGGCGATCTCGTCCGCGAGCGAAGCGTGTTTCGCCCCGGGCGCGCGTTCTGCCTCCGTTGCAGCTCGCCCGACTGCGTCCATGCGATGCCGCCCGAGCCGCGTCAGGTATTTGCCGGCTACGGCCCGACGGGGGTGCCCCGCTTCGTCGATTTCGGCCAGCTGCTCTTGGAGCGGCGCGACCCGCGGGTCGAAACGCTCTTTCGCGATTCCCCCGGCCTGGTCGCCCTCACCCTCGGCGAGGCCGATCTGTGCGCCGCGCTCGCCGAGCCGTTTCAAAAACGGGAGGACGGCTTTCGCCTGCTCGGCCAGGTAATCGCCGGCTGGTATCGGGTCCGCACCGAGCAGGGGGTCGCTGAGCCGTTCGCGGTCGCTTTTCAGATTCTGTCGGTGCGCGGGCGAAAAGGTCGACGCAGCCTGGTGCTGAACGTCCTCGGCACGGCGCCCGGCGGCGGACCGCTCGAAGCGCTCTACGACCGGCTGGGGACCATCCCCTGGCTCGACGCCGTCCGCTGGGCGCAGACCGCCCTGGCGAGCGTCGAGCGGAGCCTCGATTCCCGACCGGTCCCCCGCCGCCCGGGCGGCAAACCCGGAGTCAAACCGGGCCCGGGAAACGTCGCGGCCCCCGCGCGCGCCCTGGACCTGGCGCCGCGGCGGCTCCAAGGGATTCTGGACGGGCTCGCCCACCGGCTGGAGAAAGATCGCCGCGCCCGCGACCGGCGCACCCAGCACGCCGAGATCCGCCGCGCCGAAGGCGACCGCCCGACCGGCATGGCGCTCGCCGATCTCGCTCGCGCGGCGCCTCATCAGGTGCTGGCCGATGTTTCGCGCGGCACCTTCGTGGTGCTCGGCGAGAAGGGTCGCGCCCACGTCTTCAACCCGGAAGGGCGCCACGTCACCTCGATCCGCTATACCCAGGCCGCCCTCGACAAACGCCGCGACCGCGGCCTCTGGCGCCCCGCGCGGCCGGACGAGATCGCCGCTCTGCTCACCGCGGTGAAAACGGCGGGGGTGGAACCAACAGCGGATACGGATTGATCGCGCCGCCGCCGGCCGGGTAGACCCCGAAATGCAGATGGGGCGGCGTGCCGTTGGCGTTGCCTGAGGTGCCGACGTAGCCGAGGAGATCGCCCGCCTCGACCCAATCCCCCGCTTCCGGCTCGTCGAACGCGTCGAGGTGGGCGTAGTAGTACGAACGCGATCCGGCGCCGAAGACTCGGACGAACCGGCCGCCCAGCCGGTTCCAGCCGCGCCCGGTGACGAGGCCCCGGGCGGCCGCCCGCACGTGCTCGCCCCGCGGCGCGAAGATGTCGATTCCCTCATGCTGCCGGCCGCCGCTACGGGCCGCGCCCCAGGTGTCTGAAAGATCCGTCGGCGTTACCCCCTCGACCGGGACCGGCAAAACGACCGGCGCGGGCTCGAACGATAGGCGCGCCGCGCGGATCGCGTTGGTCAAGCCGCGTCGAAAGGGCCAGGCGATCAGGGCGAGGAGGGCGCAGCCGACGACGAACCGCAGGAGGCGCCGGGCGCCCCGAGGCCGGCCCGATCGAGCCGGTATACCCTCTGTTACGTCGCTCACGAACGAGAGGGTACAATCCCAACCATGTCTAGGTCGATTCCCCGCCGCATCGTCGCACTTCTCGCCGTGCTCCTTGCCGCCCTCGCCCTGACCGCGATCGCCCTGGCCGCTCCGGCGCCCCCGGCATCACCCCAGGTTCCCGCGGCTTCCGCGGCCCCAAAGCCCACCGTGCTCTCCGGCCCCGATCGCGCGCGTCTGGCGCAGAGCGATATCCTGATCGACTCGGCCGAGGTTCAGGGGACGAGCTTCAAGGAAGGAATCGGCCGGGTGCTGATCCCCGCGCCGCTCGATCGGGTCGAGCGGGCGGTGGCCGACGTCGCTCACTACGAGGAGTTCATGCCATTCCTCAAGAGTTCGACCGCCACTCCGCAAGCCGACGGTTCGATCCTCTCCCGGCAGTGGCTGGAGCTGCCCCCGCCGATCAATGCCCGGCGGTACTACGCCATCTTCCACCTGGCGCGGCCGACCGCGACGACCTATTCCGTCACCTGGGCCTCCCGCCCCGGCGGCGAGATCCGCAACCAGCGCGGCTCCTTCACCCTCGAAACGCTCGACGAGCAAACCCTGGTCACCTGCCACTTCTTCCTCG
>JBBRUC010000173.1:0-13285 GCA_038248205.1 Thermoanaerobaculia bacterium | reverse complement strand
CACGAACGCTGCGCGATCCGAGTCGCCGTCGAAGGCGATGCCCAGATCGGCGCCGCTCTCGTGGACCAGCTTCTGCAGATCGACCAGATTCTCCGCCTTGAGCGGGTTCGCCTCGTGGTTCGGGAACGTGCCGTCCAGCTTGAAATAGAGCGGGAACATCTCGATGCCGCACGCTTCGAGAATCGGCCGCTCGATCACCACCATGCCGTTGCCCGCATCGACCGCGACCTTGAGCTTCTTCTTGCCTTCGTCGCGCAGGAACGAGAGGACGTGCGTTTTGTACGCTTCCGCCACGTCGCCCTTCGTCCGGGTGCCGCGCACTGCGGCTTCCGGCAGGTCGCCTTCGGCGATTTTCTTTTCCATCAGCGCAATACCGCCCTGCCCTGAGACCGGCAGCGCGCCGTGGCGGCTGAACTTGAAGCCGTTGTATTTGGCCGGGTTGTGGCTCGCGGTGACCTGCACGCCGCCCGCGGTCTTGTGATGGCCGATCGCGAAGTAGTTCATCGGCGTGGTGGCAAGCCCGATGTCGAGCACGTCGAGCCCGGAGGCGAGCAGGCCGTCGATCAGCGCCTCGGCGAGACCCGGGCTGTGCGAACGCATGTCGCGGCTCACCACTACCGTATTGCCCAGCGCGCGGTCCTCGGCGTCGAGCACGTGCTGGAACGCGAGGCCGATCTGCCGCGCGATAGTTTCATTCACCTGATCGGGGACTGTGCCCCGGACGTCGTATGCCTTGAAGATTCCGGCCATGGTCGGCTCCTGGTCTTAAGTTTCAGTATCGATCGCTGGCGTAGGGACGGAGCTTGCCTCCGCCCGGGGCTATCGATGATCTCGGGCGGAGGCAAGCTCCGCCCCTACGCGAGGAGGGCAGGGGTTCATCCCACCTTTTCGATCGCGAACGCGAAGTCGTGCGCTTCGATCGGCGCTTCGGCCAATCCCTCGAACTCACCCGCAGCGAGCATCTCGATCCCGAGCGTCTCGCCCAAGATCCAGTCGCGATGGGTGGCGATCGCCGCGACCAGCGGCTCGGCCGCCCGGAACCGGATCCGGATGCGGTCGGCGTAGTCGAGATTCTGTTCCTTCCGCGCGGTCTGGATGCGGCTCACCACCTCGCGCGCCCAGCCCTCGGCGAGCAGCTCGGGGGTGATGTGGGTGTCGAGCGCCACGAGCAGTTCGCGGTCGCCCTGGGTCGCCGTCCCTTCGCGCTCGACCAGGCGGATCTCCACCTCTTCCGTCGCCAGTTCGATCGGCTCGCCGGCAAGATCGATCGTCAGTTTGCCGGTAGCCTCCAGTTGTTCGAGCAGCGCTTCGCCCGAGGCTGCTTCGAGGGCGGCTTTGATCTCCGGCATTCTTTTTCCGAAACGCTTGCCGAGCTTCGGGAAGACCGGGCGCACGTCGGCGTGGACGTACTCTTTCCGATCGGCGGCCCAGCGGACCGCTTTGACGTTCAGCTCGTCGCGCAGGATGTCCAGATACGGCTCGACCGCGGCAGCGAGTGAGGAGTCCGCCGCGACCAGGGTCACCGAGGCGAGCGGCTGCCGGGTTTTCAAGGAGTGGACGTTGCGCGCCGCATGGCCGAGCCGAACGATCCGCTGCACCGTCTCCATGCCGGTTTCGAGCGCGGTGTCCGAGCGGTCCCGGGCGCCAGGCCAGTCTTCGAGATGAACGCTGGCCGCGGCGCTCGAATCCTGGCTGCGGATCAGGTGCCGGTGGAGCACTTCGGCGACGAATGGCACGAACGGCGCGAACACCCGGGCGAGCGTGGTCAGCACCTCATAGAGCGCCTGATAGGCCGACTGCTTGTCGGCGTCCGAGCCGCCCGCGTCGGCCGACCAGAAGCGCCCGCGGCTCCGGCGGATGTACCAGTTCGTGAGATCGTCGACGAACGCCTCGATCGTCCGCGCCGCTTCGGCCAGGTCGTAGCCGTCGAGCCGGGCGGTCACCTCTTCGGTCACCCGATCGAGCCGCAGCAGCACCCAGCGGTCGAGCGCGGGGCGCTCGGCGAACGGGGTTTCGATCCCCGGCTTGCCCGGCCGCCAGCCGTCCAGGTTGGCGTAGATGGTGAAGAACGAGACCGCGTTCCACAGCGGCAGCAAAAACTTTTGCGCCGCCTCGCGCACGAGCTTCGCCGAAAAGCGGGAGTTGACCTCCGGGTTGTTGACGCAGAAATACCAGCGCATGGCGTCCGCGCCGGTTTCTGCGATCACGCCCATCGGCTCGACCACGTTGCCCAGGCGTTTCGACATCTTCCGCCCCTGCTCGTCGGCGACGTGGCCGAGGACGACGCAGTGCTTGTAGGCCGCTTGATCGAACAGAAGCGTGCCGAGCGCGTGGAGGGTGTAGAACCAGCCGCGCGTCTGGTCGACCGCCTCGGAGATGAAATCGGCGGGAAAACCCTTGCCGGTCGCGGGATCGAAATCCGGCAGCGGCTTGCCCAGGTAGTGGTGTTGGGCAAACGGCATCGCCCCCGAATCGAACCAGGCGTCGATCACCTCGGAGACCCGGCGCATCGTTCCGCCGGTCGTGGATTCGTTCGCCTCCTCGCTCCTTCGGGCGCCTTCGGCAGCAGCCAGTCGCTGCGGGGCGAACGAATCCGCGACCTTAGAAGTACCCGAGGCGCACTTCGGGCAGGGCCAGGTCCAATCGTCGATGTACGGCCGATGCGGATCGAACTGGTCGCGGTCGTAGACGTCTTTCGGCAGCTCGCGGCCCGCTTCGGCGAACAGCTTGGCGTAGGAGCCGGCGACCCAATCGTGCCCGCATCCTTCGGCGTCGCAACGCCAGATCGGGAGCGGCGTTCCCCAATAGCGACGCCGCGAGAGCGCCCAATCGACGACGTTTTCGAGCCAGTTGCCGAAGCGCCCCTGGCCCACGTGCTCCGGGTGCCAGGTGATCGTCCGGTTCAGGGCGACCAGGTCGTCCTTCTTCTCGGTAGTTTTGACGAACCAGCTGGTGGTCGCGTAATAGAGCAGCGGCCGGTCGCAGCGCCAGCAGAACGGGTAGTTGTGCTTGTAGCGGTCCGAGTGGAGCAGCAAGCCGCGGCGCTTCAGATCTTGGGTGATCTTCGGGTCGGCGTCTTTGAACCACAAGCCGGCGAATTCCCCGGCGGCCGGCACCATCTTGCCCTCGCCGTCGACCGTCAGCCAGAGCGGCAGTCCGTACCGTTTGCCGGTCTGATAGTCGTCCTCGCCGAACGGCGGTGCGGTGTGGACCAGGCCCGTTCCCTCGGTGGAGGTCACGTACGACCCCAGCACCACCCGTCCCGGCACTTCCGGATCGACAAAAGTAAACAGCCGCTCGTAGGTCATCCCTTCGAGCGCCTGGCCGCGGAACCGGGCGAGCGCCGGCTGCTCGCGCAGGTCGAGCTGCTTTCTATGCCCGTCGATCTCGGCCGCGAGCGGCACGGGCGTACCGAGCCCCTCGCCGATCAGCAGACGCTCTCCCGGTTGGCCGGGCTTGCTGGGATTATCGATCAGCTTGTAGAGCAGGTCGGGATGCACCGCCACGCCGGCGTTGGCGAGCGTGGTCCACGGTGTGGTGGTCCAGCCGACCAGGCCGACGCCGGACAGATCCACCTCGGCGCCGTTTTCGTCCAGCGCCTTCATGCTGGGATGGAGACGAAAGATCGTCCAGATCGACGGGTCGTCCGCCTCTTTGTAGTTCTGCGCCACCTCGTGGCTCGACAGCGTCGTGCCGCAGCGGGCGCAGTAGGGCTGGATCTTGTATCCCTCGGAGAGCAGGCCCTGATCCCAGAGTTTGCCCAACGCCCACCAGACCGACTCGATGTACTCGTTCTTGTAGGTCCAATACGCGTCGTCCATGTCGACCCAAAAACCCACCCGTTCGGTCATCGCTCGCCACTGCCGCTCGTAGGTGTGGACGCTGTCCAAACAGGCGCGATTGAACTCGGCGATGCCGTAGGCCTCGATCTGCTGCTTGCCCGAGAAACCGAGCCGCTTTTCGACCTCGATCTCGACCGGTAGCCCGTGGGTGTCCCAACCGGCCT
Source organism: Thermoanaerobaculia bacterium (assembly GCA_038248205.1). Classification (GTDB taxonomy): domain Bacteria; phylum Acidobacteriota; class Thermoanaerobaculia; order Multivoradales; family UBA5704; genus DASYKS01. The sequence goes on along the minus strand of JBBRUC010000173.1, from coordinate 9,279 downwards.
TCCGGGCCACTTTGTGGCCGCGCATGGTGCGGAATCGGGGGATAAGGTCCTTCACCACCCGGGTGACCACGTGCCCCACATGCGGCACATTGTTCGCCGTCGGCGGCCCGTCGTAAAAGACGAAATCACCCTCGGGGGCGGGGCGTTCGAGGGTGCGCTCGAAGATCCGGTTCGTCTTCCACTCCTCCAACACCTCCAGCTCCAGGGTGGGGAAGGGATAGCCGCCGGGCAGATCGGGGAATCGGTTGTCGGTCATGGGTCTCGGGAATGCCTGTGTTGGCTAATGGGGTCCGGTGGTCGTCTGGCGAGCCCCACATTGTACCCGGGCCGAGAGCGGGGCGTCAGATTACGCGAGGACGGCAGCGCATCTGTTTGAGCCCGAAGGGCGAGTTATGCGCTGCCGCCCGCAGCGCAATCTGACGCCCGCTCGTCACTCCAGGCAGGAATCCCATCCGATTCCCCGATGTTCGAAGGAGGGGACGCGTATAATCCGAGGTGAGTTCAAACGAGATGGCCGTCCGACCGATCCTTCGCTTGGGGCACCCGGCACTTCGCGTGCCGGCGAAAGCCATGGATGTCGCTCAGGTGGGCCGGGGGGACATTCAGGACTTGATCGACGACATGGTGGAGACCATGCGCGCCGAGTCGGGGGTGGGGCTCGCGGCGCCGCAGGTGGGGGTGGACCTCCAGCTGTTCGTCTATGAGCGCCATGTGGACGTCGAGGGGTCCGATCCGGCCTATCCGGACATTCCGCTCCACGTGGTGATCAACCCGATGGTCGCCCCTACCTCCCACGAGATGGTCTACGACTGGGAGGGGTGCCTGTCGATCCCCGATCTGCGCGGTTTGGTGCCGCGGCACCAGGCGGTCCGGGTGCGCGGGCTCGACCGGGCGGGCCGGCCGACCGACTTCGTCGCCACCGGTTTCGAGGCGCGGATCATCCAACACGAGTTCGATCACTTGAACGGCGTCGTCTTCCTCGATCGCATGCGCGACCTCCGCTCGCTCGCCTTCACCGACGAATGGAGCCGCTTCCTGGTCAATCCCGCCGACGCTCCCGAGCGGGAGCAGGAAGAGATCGCGACGCTCGGCTGACTCGGCCGCCCTTTCCGCAAGACCTCCACCCGGTCCCTTTTCCCCAACCTCCCGTGGCACGCGAGATCGTCATCGCCTGGGCCGGCCGGCACCAGCGTCCGGCTTGGGAAGACCTATGCGCCGACTACCGGAAGCGGATCGAGCGCTCCATGCCGGTCCGCGATCTGCCCGTTCGGGCGCGGGGGAGCGCCGATGACCCGCAGCGCCGCCGGGCGGAGGGGCAGGCGCTCTTGGCGGCGCTGCCCGATCCGTGCTGGGTCGTGGCGCTCGATTCTCGGGGCACTGTCTTTTCGTCTGAGTCGTTTGCGGCGGAATTGGCGCGTCTGAAAGAAGAGTGGCCGCATCCGATCGGGTTCCTCCTGGGCTCCGATCTGGGGCTCGATCCGGAGGTCGTGCAAAGCGCTCGGAAGGTCATCGCTTTCGGGCCGATGACCCTCTCTCACGAGCTCGCCCGGTTGGTCCTGTACGAGCAGTTGTACCGGGGACTCTCGATCGCGGCCGGAATCGGTTATCATCGCGCGCCTTCGAACGGCTGAAGCCGGGCTGGAAAGGAGACGGAAACGTGCCAAGGACTGAAAAGATTCAGGCGGCCGCAGAGGTACCCGACGAGTTCGGACCGATGCGCGATCGGCTTTTGCACCAGAAAAACGAGATGACCAAGCTGTACCGGGCGGACCTTCAGGCGGGGCAGGATGCCGCCGACGACGGGACCGACGACATCGTGGACCGGGCGAACAACGCGTACAACCGGGAGCTGAACTTCTCCCTGTCCGATTCCGAGCGGGTTCTCCTGCTGCAAATCGAGGAGGCGCTGCGCCGGGTCGACGACCGAAGTTACGGTCGCTGCGCGAGTTGCGCCAACCCGATCGCTCTGCCGCGGCTGGAGGCCGTGCCTTGGGCGCGGTACTGCATCGACTGCCAGGAGCTGGCGGAAAAGGGCCTGCTCGGCGACTCGGATTGATCCATCTTCCGCCCGGGGCCGTCGCCTGAACGAGCCCCGGGCGCTCGCCTCGGTTCCTCAAGCGAGGCTATCCTTCCCCCATCATGCCCATCACGATCGATCGGTTGATCGCGAACCTCGAAGCGGGGGCCACCCCCGGCGTGGTTCTGGTGATCGGCGACCTCACCCTCGCCGAGGCCGGGGCGCAGCGGATTGCCGATCGGATCGCCGAGGCCGCTGGCTGCACGGTCGAAACGCATCGCCATCCCCCCTCGCTCGAACCGATCCTGGCCGATCTGCGGACCTTTTCCCTGTTCGCCGGGGGGAAAGTGGCCCTGGTGATCGACACGGCCCTGCTCGCCGATCGGAGCTTGGCCGCCGCCCTGATCGATGACGTGCGGGACGTCCTTCCCTTTGCCGGCGAAGGCCGCAACCTTTCGGCCAAGGAGCGCCAGGCGGCGGCGCGGCTGCTCCAGGCACTCCGCCTGTTCGACATCGATCCGTATTTGGGCGGCGCCGCGGAGCGGATCGCCGAGTTGCCGGATTGGTCACTCGAAGGGGCGAGCGGGCGGCGCAAGGCGAAAAAGGGGGGCGATGAGTTGCAGGCCGGCTTGGCGGCCCTGCTGGAGGCCGCGCGCCGAGAGGATCTGCAAGGCTGGGCGGAGGGGAGCGCCGCGGCGCTCGCCGAAGGGGTGCGCAAAGGGCTGCCGCAGGGGCATGCCCTGGTGCTCGCCGAACGGGCGGTGGCGCCGGGGCACCCGATCCTCGATCTGCTGGAAGAGCGCAGCGCCATCGTCCGCCTGGCCGAGATCGAGTCCGATCGTGGCGGCTGGCAGGGGCTCGACACGCTGGCGGGCGAGTTGGCGCGGCAGACCGGGGTGGGGATCGCGGGCGACGCGATGGCCGAGCTGGCGCGCCGGACTCTGCGCCAGGGGGAGCGGCGGAAAGAGGGCGGGGCGGCCGAAGCCGAATCGTCTTCGCGGCTCGCGGGCGAATACCGCAAGCTCGCGAACCTCGCGGGAACCGGTGGCCGGATCGATCGCCGGATGGTCGAAGCGAACATCGAGGACCGGGGCGAAGAGGACGTCTGGCAGATCCTCGACGCGATCGGCGGCGGTCGGGCCGGCGAGGCGCTCGATCGCCTGGCGCGGCTGATCGGCTCGGCCGAAGAGCCGGTGGCGGCACGGCTTTCGTTCTTCGGGCTGCTCGCGGCCTATTGCCGACAGCTGACGGCCGTCTCGGGGCTGATCAAGATCGCGGGGCTCCCGGCGGGCGAGGCGAACTATCCGCGATTCAAAGACAAGCTGGCTCCGGCGCTCCAGAAGGAGCTGCCCGGCGGCGGCAAGAACCCTCTGGCGGGCCTTCATCCCTTCCGGCTGCACAAGGCGTATCTCGCCGCCTCGCGCCTGCCGCTCGCGCTCACCTCGCGGCTGCCCGCCGAGGTGCTCGACACCGAGATGCAGATCAAGGGCGAGAGCCGCACTCCGGACGTGGCGCTTTCCCGCTTGGTGGCGCTGTTGGCCGGCACTATGTCCTCAAGCCCTCCGGGGCGTGCCGGACGGTCCGGTTCTTCAGCCTCGTCCCGGTACTCCGGTCGGAAAACCTAGCTCCAGCCGTAGCCTGCGGAACGTCGCGAGCAGTTGGTCGCGCTCTGCGTTGTCCAGATAGTCGCGCCGCCCGAACAGCCGGCGATAGCGCGCGGCCAGCTGGGGAAACTCCTGCTCGATCCACGGGATGAACCGGGCGCGGGCCGCCGGTTTCAAATACACCGCGCCACCGTGCACGTCGCTCGCCCCCGCGTCGCGGGCGGCTTCGAGCAGGGGGCGCAGCTGTTCCTCGGAATCATTCAATCCGGGCAGGATCGGCATGCAGAACACGTCGGTCTCGATCCCCGCCGCCGCCAGCCGCCGAACCGTACGCAGGCGCGCCTGGGGGTTGGGGGCGTAGGGCTCCATCTGCCGGGCGAGCTTGGGGTCGAGCGTCGTGATCGTGCAGTGGACCGAGATCGAATGGCGCGCGTCCAGCTCGGTCAGCAGATCGAGGTCGCGCAGGACGAGCGGCGATTTCGTGGTGATCGACAGGCGCAGCCCCTCCACCCGGGTAAAGATTTCGAGCAGCGAGCGGGTCACCCGATGATGGCGCTCGGCCGGCTGGTAGGGGTCGGTGGCGGTGCCGATCGCGATCGGCTGGCCTTGTAGCGCCGCCTTGCGCAGCTTTTTGAGCAGCGAGTCGGCCGCCCCCTCTTTGACGAAGATCTTGCGCTCGAAATCTTCCCATCGCCCCAGGTCGAAGAAGTCGTGCGTGTAGCGCGCGTAGCAGTACGTGCAGCCGAATTCGCACCCCCGATAGGGGTTTATCGTCCAGGTGAACGGCATGCGCGCGGTCGTGCAGCGATTCAGGATCTCGCGGATTTGAATGCCGAAGTACTCGACCCCGGCGCGGCTGCGGAACGCCTCCGCCTCCGGATCGGGACGGCCGACGGGCGGGCAGGCGGGGAAGATCGGGAGCAGGGCTTGCGCGGACATACGCCCTATTTACGCTCGTTGTTCCGCCCTGTCAAGAGGGAAGTTGCGTTCTACTTACGCCTTTGTGTCGATTCCTCCCGAGGGGCGCGCCGTTGCGCTTAGAATCTCGCGCCATGCCCGAGCTTCCCGAGATCGAAGTCCTGCGCCGCAGCTTGGAACCGCACGTGCTCGGCGACCGGATCGAGCGGGTGGAGGTGCGCGATCCCCGGCTGCGCGAGCCGATCCCCGTGCGTGAGCTGGTCCGCCGGGTCACCGGCCGGCGGATCGAGAGGCTCGACCGCCGGGGCAAGTATCTGCTGGTCGATCTCGAAGGGGGTTGGACGCTCGCGGTTCATCTCGGCATGAGCGGCCGGTTCACCCTGGTACCGGCCGAGGAGCCGCTCGAACCGCACGAGCACGTGGCGCTCTTCCTCGCCTCGGGCCGCAAGCTGCGCCTGCGCGACCCGAGGCGTTTCGGCTTGGTGTTCCCCTTCCCGACCGCCGAGCGGGACGACGATCCGCATTTTTCGCACCTGGGGGTCGAGCCGCTCACGCCGGGCTTTTCGGGCAAGACCTTCGCCGCCGCCGCGGTGGGCCGGCGCGGTCCGGTCAAGGGCTTCTTGATGGACGGCACGGTGGTGGTCGGCGCGGGCAACATCTACGCGGCCGAGGCGCTGTTCCGGGCCGGCATCCACCCGCTTCGTTCGGTGGCACGGATCAGCGCCAAGCGCTGGGACCGGCTCGCGGAAAACCTCGTCGAGGTGCTCTCCCAGGCGGTCGCCGAAGGGGGTACGACGCTCAACGACTACGCCGACGGCGAAGGGCGGAGCGGCTATTTTCAGGTGTCGTTGTCGGTCTACGGTCGCGAGGGCCAGACCTGCGTCCGCTGCGGCGGCACCGTCCGCCGGGTGGTTTTGGGCAATCGCAGCACGTTCTACTGCCCCGGCTGCCAGCGCTGAGCGTTCCGGCCGGATACAATCCCCGGAATGCTCTCGACCATCGCCTCTTCACAGCCTCGCGTTCTGGGTGTCGCGGGGGGGACCGGTTCGGGCAAAACGACCGTCGTCCGCTCGATTCTCGACGCCGTCGGGCGGGATCGGATCGCCCTGATCGAACAGGACAACTACTATCGCGACGTCGATTGGTCGACCGACAGCTCGCTGCTCCACCACAATTTCGACCACCCGGCGGCGATCGACAACGAGCTGCTGGTCGAGCACGTCCGCGAGCTGCGCGCAGGCCGTTCGGTCGAGGTGCCGATCTACGATTTCGTCCACCATCGCCGAACCGACCAAACCCGCGTCGTCGAGTCGCGGCCGGTTGTGCTGCTCGAAGGGATCCTGATCTTCGTCGAGCCGACGCTCCGTTCGATCCAGGATTTCAAGGTTTATGTCGATACCGACGCTGATATCCGGTTGATCCGCCGGCTCACCCGCGACCTGGACGAGCGCGGCAGGACGGTCGAGGACGTTCTGCGGCAATACCAAGAGACCGTCCGGCCGATGCACCTGGAGTTCGTCGAGCCGTCGAAGCGCTGGGCCGACATCATCATCCCCGAAGGGGGCGAAAACCGCGTGGCCCTGGAGATGGTCGTGGCCCGCGTCGAGCAGCTGCTCGGCCAGCTCTGAGGGCTGGGCGCGGGGTTATTGGGCAAATTGCGTCCTGTGCTCCGAGGACCCCGCCAACCGCCCGAGCCCGTACAGTTCGGGCGGCCGGCTCTCGCCATCGATCCACGAGGCCGCCTGTTCTCCGAACGCCGGTCCGAGCTTGAAGGCGTGGCCGGAGCCGCCGCCTAGAATCCAAAGGTTTTCCGCTTCCGGGTGGGTGCCCGCGATCAAATGGCCGTCGGGGCTGTTTTCGTACTGACAGACCTCCGCTCCCACCAGCGGCGCCTGGGCGAGATCCGGAAAGCGGCGGGCGAGCTGGGCGCGCATTTCGGCCAGGCGTGCCGGGGTTACGCTTCGGTCACCGTCGGTCGGGTCGATCGGTACGCCGCGCGTGTCGTCGCACGCTTTAAAGCCGCGCTCCAGGTTGCCGGGGATTCCGTAGTAGATCCGTTCGGCGAAATCGAACCAGATCGGGAGGGTGCCCTCTTCGAACCGGCGGTCGCCTTCGGGTGTGCCGAAGTAGAAAACCTCCTGCCGGGTCGGACGGACGCCTTGGCCGATCACGTCGGGAAACAGCTTGCCGAGCCACGGCCCGCAGGCAAAGACATAGGCGTCGGCTTCGAGCGTCGTCCCGTCGGCCAGGTCGAGCCGCGAGAGGCGCCCGTGTTCGATCGGCCCCGGCCGCGCCGCCACCCGACGCAGCGTACCCCCTTCGGCAACTAACGCTTCGGCCACCGCCTGCGTCGCGAGGCGAGCGGTGAGATATCCCGCCTCGCGCTCGAAATAGACCGAGCGGACGCCCTCGAAGGCGACCTGCGGAAAGCGCCGCCGGGCTTCGTCGATCGACAGCTCGTCGACCGGCAGTCCGGCCGCTTCGACCAGCGGAATCGAGGTCCGGGCGTATTGATCATCGACCGAGAACATCCAGAGCACCCCGGTCGGGTGGTAGAAGCGACGCCCCCACCGACGCTCCGCGTCCTTCCACAGCTCGAACGAACGAACCACCGCATCGAGGTAGATCGAATCGGCGCCGTACATGCCGCGAATCACCCGGGTCTCGCCGCCGGAGCTGGCGCGCAGGTTGCCGGGTCCCCAGCCGTCAAGAAGGGTGACTTCGGCCCCGCGCCGCAAAAGATGAAGCGCGGTCCAGCCGCCGAAAGCTCCGGCGCCGACGACTACGATTTTCTGGAGGGATCGCCGCATGGTAGGAGCAAGCCTATGCGATTTGGTCGGCGAATCGCAGGAGCTGGCTCTGCAAGGTTCCAGACAGCTCGCCGTGTCGTACACTTCCCCGCGCGTTTCCAAACGATCGTGGAGGGTACTCAATGTCGAGCCACCAGCTGCACCCAGCCCTGCGGCTGCGAGCCGGGCTGCTCGGCCGACGAGGCGTGCGTGGGGATGATCCGCTAGCCGCCGCGAGTCTTCGAATAGGAAGGACCCATGGGCCTTTTCGCTCGCCGGCCCTTCTCTCTTTTGCCTAATTTCTGGCCATTAAGCCGTGGGCACGGTGAAACTCATGCGACTCCCCGTCATCCAAGGCGTAATCCGCCGCCGATTCTTGATCAACTTCCGCGTCGACGCGGGGGTGATGGGCCGGTACCTTCCGGCGCCGTTTCGGCCCAAGCTCCACCAGGGGCATGCGATCGCGGGAATCTGCTTGATTCGGCTGGAGGAGATTCGACCGAAGGGGCTTCCACGCTTCGTCGGGATCGCGAGCGAGAACGCCGCGCACAGGATTGGGGTCGAGTGGGACGAGGCGTCCGGTGCGGTACGGGAGGGGGTCTACATCCCGCGGCGCGATACCGATTCTTGGCTCAATCACGTGGCGGGCGGCCGGATTTTCCCCGGCGAGCACCAGGCGGCGAAATTCTCGGTCGAGGACGCGGGTTCGCGGATTTCGATGTCCGTTCGCGCGCGGGATGGCGGAATGTCGGTCGAGCTTCAGGCCCACGAGTGCGAGGCCTTGCCCGCCACGTCCTGCTTTGTGTCGCTCGCCGAAGCGTCGGACTACTTTGAAAAGGGCAGCGTCGGCTACTCCGCAACGCGGGACAGGAATCGCCTCGACGGCATCCGGCTCGAAACCCAAGAGTGGAGCGTCCGCGCGCTCGAAGTCGAGCAGGTCGTGTCCTCCTTCTTCGCCGACGAGAAGAACTTCCCCGAAGGAAGCGTGACCTTCGATCACGCCCTGGTCATGCGCGACCTGCGCCACGAGTGGCACGAGGTCGCCGATCTGTCCACCATCGTTTGAGTTGGGCCTAAACCGCCTTGCCCTTGCGCCAGATGCCCAAACCGCTGGTGCTCTTGGTGTAGCGGCTGCGGAAGGTCCGGTCGATCGCCTGGCGGAGGGCTTCGATGCGGCCGACGGACGCGGCGTCGGTGGCGCTCACCTTCAGCTGCCAATCGAAATCGACGTTGTCGGTGACCGTCGCGTTCCAGGTGCCGGCCGCCGCGTCCCACCGGCCGCCGTCCCATTGGAGGTGCCAGCCGCTGGGTAGGTAACTGCGGACTTCCGTCTCGTCGTAGCTGATCTCGCTCATCGTGCGGCGGATTGTGCCACGAGGAAAGCTTGAGGGGAAGTTCGGGCTCGGGCGCCGGAAATCTTACTTCGCGATCGGCAACTCCAGCCGGCTCGGATGATCCCGGTCGTGCAGCAGGCGGACATGGACGGTGCGGGCGTCCCGGATCGATTCTTCCGCCACGACGCCGCCCCCGGCCCAGTTCTTCTGCAGGCCGATGCCGTTCGGGCTGGTGAGGATCAACCGCAGCCGGCTGCCCGCTGCGATTCGGCGTGAGAAAAAGGTGAACGTGTCGAAGGTGTAGGCAAGGGCAGCACCCGGTGGGACCAGCTTTTCCTCCCGCACCGACTCGCGGTAGCGGGCGCGCATTTGGGCGGCCGAGAGCAGCACGCTCGATCCGTTCGGCAGAATCTCATAGAGGGCGGCTTGGAGGTCGACGTCCGGCGCGTCGAGGGCGATCCAGGCGACCAGGCGAGGCCAACCGGTGATCTCCGTCGGCTCGGCAAACGGGGCGGAGACGTAGACCAGTCCGTCGCCCGCCAAGCGCAGCACCCCGGATTGATCGGTCAGGTACTCCTCGCCGCCGTCGGCGGTCTGCCAGGTCGCCGCGCGGGTGT
>JBBRUC010000172.1:0-13303 GCA_038248205.1 Thermoanaerobaculia bacterium | reverse complement strand
GGTCAAGTAGAGGTGACTGGAGTTCCCCCCGCTCCGCCTCCCAACGCCGCCCGGCTCAAGCTCTCCGCGTGGCACGATCCAGCAGCTCGAAGCTTCCTCCATCCGCCGCCCGATGCTCCGCCATTCGGGAGGTGCCCAGGATCTCCTCCAACTGGGAGAGAAAGGCCGCGCCTGGTAGCCATAGAGCCGGTGCCGGACCAGGTGGAGGCTGCGCTTGCCGGCCGCCGTGTCCGCCAAGAACGTCTCCTTGGCAGCGGCACGACGGGCACGGCGTTCCTGCTCGGATCTCCAGGCGGCGAGGTGGCGCGACGGGCGAACTTTGGCGCCTTCCGCCTTCGACAAGCCGGCCAAGCGATCGAACAGGACCGACAGGACGCTTCGAGAATCGGCGAGGAGAGAGCCGTCGTCGCCGAAGAGAGGGAGCAGGATCCCGCCGAGTTTCGCGCCAGGGCGAACCTTGGCTGCGGCGGAACCTCCCTGCCCCCTCCCCGATCCTTCCCCGTTGCCTTTCCGTCGCACTCGCGGTAGAACGCTCGGCCATGGCTTTCCCCGCGACCCGCCTCCGCCGCTTCCGCCGGACACCCGCGCTCCGCCGCTTGGTCCGCGAGACTCGGCTTTCGGCCGACGACTTCGTCCTCCCCCTGTTCGTCTGCCCCGGTGAGGGCATCCGCCATCCCGTGGGCTCGATGCCCGGAGTTTTCCGCGAATCGGTCGACGCCCTCGTCGAGACCTGCCGCGCCGCTTGGGACGAGGGAATCCGCGCGATCATCCTGTTCGGCATCCCGGAGGAGAAAGACTCGGTCGGCAGCAGCTCCTGGAGCGACGACGGGATCGTGCAACAGGCGTTCCGGGCACTGCGCGCGGCGTTGCCCGATCTCGTCCTGATCGCCGACGTCTGTTTCTGCGAATACACCGACCACGGCCATTGCGGCGTGCTGCACGGCGATCAGGTCGCCAACGACGAGACGGTGGCGAACCTGGCGCTCCAAGCCGTTTCGCTCGCCCAGGCCGGGGCCGATGTGATCGCCCCCTCCGACATGATGGACGGCCGGGTTGGCGTGATTCGCCGAGCGCTCGACGAGGCGGGGTTCGGCGAGGTGGCGATCCTCGCCTACGCGGTCAAATTCGCGAGCGGCTTCTACGGCCCGTTCCGCGAAGCGGCCGGCTCTACCCCGTCGTTCGGCGATCGGCGCGGCTATCAGATGGACCCCGCAAATGGCCGGGAAGCGATGCGCGAGGCGGCGCTCGACGTCGAAGAAGGGGCGGACGCACTAATGGTCAAACCCGCGCTCCCCTATCTCGATATCCTCGCCGACCTACGGCGGCGGTTCGACCTGCCGCTCGCGGCGTACCACGTGAGCGGTGAGTACGCGATGATCAAGGCTGCTGCCGAAAAAGGTTGGATCGACGGCGACCGGGTGATGATGGAAAGCCTGGTCGCGATCAAGCGGGCCGGAGCGGATTTGATTCTCACCTACTGCGCCCGCGATGCGGCGCGGCTGCTACGAGAGGGGTGGGTGGAGTGATGGAGAGCCTGTTCGAACGCGCCTCTCGGGTGCTGCCTGGCGGCGTAAATTCTCCCGTGCGGGCGTTCCGCGGTGTGGGCGGCGACCCGGTGTTCGTTCAATCGGCCGAGGGCGCGTGGCTCACGGCAGAAGACGGCAAGCGCTACCTCGATCTGATCGGAGGGTACGGGCCGCACATCCTCGGTCATCGGCATCCGGCGATCTTGGAGGCGTTGGGCGAAGCGCTCGGGCGCGGTACGACGTTCGGCGCGCCAACGCTCGCCGAGGTCGAGTTGGCGGAGCGGATCATCGAGGCGATGCCCGCGGTCGAGATGGTCCGGATGGTCAGCTCGGGCACCGAGGCGACGATGTCCGCCCTGCGCCTCGCGCGCGCCGCGACTGGCCGGTCGAGCTTCGTCAAGTTCGTCGGCTGCTACCACGGCCATGCCGACCCCTTTCTGGTCGCCGCGGGCTCAGGGGCAGCGACGATCGGCGTGCCCTCGTCCCCCGGCGTGCCGGAGGCCGTGACGGCCGACACCCTGCTCGCGCCGTATAACGACCTTGCGGCGGTCGAAGCCCTATTCGCGGAGCGTGGCGATTGCATCGCGGCGGTAATCGTCGAGCCGATCGCCGGCAACATGAACCTGGTGCCGCCGGTCCCCGGCTTCCTCGCCGGTCTGCGCGCACTGTGCGACACCCATGGCGCCCTCTTGATCTTCGACGAGGTGATGACCGGTTTCCGCGTCGCCTGGGGGGGAGCGCAAGAGCTGTTCGACATCCGCCCGGATTTGACGACGCTCGGCAAGGTGATCGGCGGCGGCCTGCCGCTCGCGGCCTATGGCGGCCGACGCGACCTGATGCAACAAATCGCACCCGCCGGGCCGGTCTACCAGGCGGGCACGCTGTCGGGCAATCCCCTTGCGGTCGCGGCGGGTACCGCTGCGCTCGTCACCTTGAGCCGGCCTGAAGGCTGCGCCTACGAGAAATTGGAGTCGACGGGAGCGAGAATCCAAGTAGGCTTGGAAGCCTCCGCCCGCCGCCACGGTGTGCCTCTCACCGTCCACCGCCAGGGCTCGATGTTCGGGATTTTCTTCACCGACCAACCGATCCACCGGATGGAAGACGTCGAAGCCACCGACCGCGCGCGTTTCACCCGGATCTTCCATCGGCTTCTCGATTCAGGGGTCCACCTTCCCCCCTCGGCCTACGAGGCTTGCTTCCTCTCTTTAGCCCATGGCGAGGAGGAGATCAGCTTTGCGCTCGAGGCCTTCGACCGGGCGTTTGCGGCAGAGTGAATTTGACCGTTGGGCTGCCCTGACGCAAAATGGGCCTCTTGCGTAAGGAGATGTCAATGTTGCCAAAGTCGGAGACCACGACAACGGTTCACGCAGAAATCCCTGGGCAGATGATGTCGAACCTCCAGGCTCTCGTGGAGTCCGGATGGTTTCGGAGTGTCGACGAGATCTTCGTGGAAGCCCTGCGTAGATACCTCGACGGCCACCGCGCAGAGTGGATGGAGGAGTGCCTCCGCGCCGATGTCGAGTGGGGCCTCCATGGTGAAGGATGACGAGCCGTCGATTGTCGTCTGTGATGCGGGCCCGCTAATTCACCTCGACCAGATTGACCAACTGGACCTCTTAAGGGATTTCTCCTCAATCTGTATTCCGCAACAAGTCGCCTACGAAGTGGCGCGTCATCGTCCCCGCGTCCCGTTGAGCTCCCTCCTTATTGCCATTGAGGAAATCGAAGTCTCGGTGGATGAACCCTTCCGGGTACTCAGCCGGGCGTTGGCCCTTGATCTGGGAGAACAGGCAGCACTTACCTTGGCTCGCTCCCTCCAACCCGGTTGCCTGGTTTTGACCGACGACGCCGCGGCGCGGCTCGCAGCACAATTCCTCGACCTTCCCTCCTTTGGCACCCTTGGTGTTCTCTTCCGAAGCATCCGTCGAGGTCAACTCGCCCCCCGAACCGTCATCGAGATTCTGCACAGCCTCCCGGTTCGATCGACTCTGCACGTTCGCCCCGCACTGATCGCCGACCTGATCCGCCGCGTCGAAACGGAGATGTAGCGTCGCTTCCAGAAGCCCTCGGAGCGGGCTATGCTACGTTTGCAGGAACCTGGAACGGTATAAGATTTTCCTGCGGCGGGCGGACTCCTCCCCCGACAGAGATTGCGGCCTCGAGGAGGGCAAGGTATGACCCACATCATCATGGAACCCTGCATCGGCGTGAAGGACACCGCCTGCGTCGATGTCTGCCCGGTCGATTGCATCTATGGCAAGGGCGAAGACTGGGAGATTCTCTACATCCACCCGGAGGAGTGCATCGACTGCGGCCTGTGCGTCGATGCCTGCCCCGTGCAGGCGATCGTTCCGCTCGAAGAGGTACCGGACAAGTGGAAGGCGTTCATCGCCAAGAACTACGAGCACTTCGGTTTCACCCCTCCGTAGGGCGCCAATCCGATCCAGCGACTGAAGCCAGAGAGGCGCGGGCGACCGCGCCTCTCTTTTTTTGTCTCCCGCATCGCTCTCGGGAATGACAAGATCTGCGCGTCGGTTTCATAACTTGAGCGCGTCACGCTCAAAAGTTGAATCTGCTTAGGAGGGTGCCTTGGAGTTCAAGGACTATTACGAGACGCTGGGCGTCAAGCGGGATGCCACCCAGGAAGAAATCCAAAAGGCTTACCGCAAGCTCGCGCGAAAGCTCCATCCGGACGTCAACAAAGACCCCAAGGCGGAGGCCCGCTTCAAAGAAGTCGGTGAAGCGAACGAGGTTCTCAAAGATCCCGAGAAGCGGAAGAAGTACGATCAATACGGCTCCGCCTGGAAATCGGCCCAGCAGACCGGCGCTCCCCCGCCCGGCTGGGAGGGATACGACTTTTCGGGGGGCGGTGCGGGTTTTAGCGGTTTCGGCGGTGGCGGCGAGGGCTTCAGCTCGTTCTTCGACATGCTGTTCGGCGGCGGCGCGGGCCCCGGCCGGGGCGGTGCGCGCGGCTGGACGACCCAGCAGGGACAGCCCGGTGGCGCTTTCGGACGTGACGGCGAAAGCGCTGAAGTGGCGCTCGACATCACGCTCGAAGAAGCTCTCGGCGGCGGCAGCCGCGACCTTCAGCTCACCGACCCGAGGACTGGTCGGTCGCGCAACGTCTCGGTCAAAATCCCCAAGGGGATCCGCGCAGGGCAGAAGATCCGGCTCGCCGGCCAAGGGAGTCCCGGCGTGGGAGCGGGCCAGGCTGGCGACCTACTCCTGCGGGTTCAGCTCGCCCCGCACCCGCGATTTCAGGTCGACGGCTCGAATTTGACGGTCGCCGTGCCGCTCGCCCCCTGGGAAGCTGCCCTCGGCGCGGAAGCCGAGGTCGAGACTCTGGAAGGCGCCGTGCGCCTGCGCGTCCCGCCCGGAACCTCTTCTGGACGAAAAGTCCGCCTGCGCGGCAAGGGCCTCCCCCAAGCGGGCGGCGAGCGAGGCGACCTATATGCGGAGTTCAAGATCGTGACGCCGGAAACGCTCACCGACTCTGAGCGCGCGCTGTTCGAGCAGCTGGCCGCCGAATCCGAGTTCCGGCCGCGGGGATAGCTGCTCCGAGAGGAGATCGAAAGACCTATGGATATCAATCGGCTGACCCAAAAATCGCAGGAAGCGCTCCAGGCCGCCCAGACCAAGGCGCTCCGTTATGGCCACCAGGAGACGGACGTCGAGCACCTGCTCCTCGCTCTGCTCGAACAGCCCGAGGGGCTCATTCCCCGACTGCTCGGCCGCTTGGAGGCTCCGGCCCAGGAGATCCAATCCGAAGTGGAGCGCGAACTCGACCGCCGGCCAAAAGTTTCCGGCGGCGGCGCCGAGTCGGGGAAGATCTACTTGACCGGCCGGCTCCAGCAGATGATGCTGCGCGCCGAGGACGAGGCGAAGCGCCTGAAGGACGAATACGTCTCGGTCGAGCACCTGCTGCTCGCGATGATCGATGAAGGGCAGTCCGGCGCCGCGGGTCGCATCCTGGCGAAACACGGTGTCGCGCGCGACGCCTTCCTCACCGCCCTCACCGCCGTTCGCGGCAACCAGCGGGTGACCAGCGCGATGCCCGAGGTGGCCTATGAGGCGCTGGAAAAATACGGCGTCGACCTGGTCGCCCAGGCGCGGCGCAATAAGCTCGATCCGGTGATCGGCCGCGACGCCGAGATCCGCCGGGTGATCCGCATCCTGTCGCGGAAGACCAAGAACAACCCAATGCTGATCGGCGAGCCGGGTGTCGGCAAGACCGCGATCGTCGAAGGGCTGGCGCAGCGGATCGTCCGCGGCGACGTGCCGGAGTGGTTGAAAGACCGCTCGGTCTTTTCGCTCGACATGGGCGCGCTGCTCGCCGGAGCCAAATACCGCGGCGAGTTCGAGGAGCGCCTGAAGGCGGTGCTCAACGAGATCAAGCAGAGCGAAGGGCGCGTGCTCCTATTCATCGACGAGCTGCACACCATCGTCGGCGCCGGCAAAACCGAGGGCTCGACCGACGCGGGCAACCTGCTGAAACCCATGCTTGCCCGCGGCGAGCTGCATTGCATCGGCGCGACGACGCTCGATGAATACCGGAAGCACATCGAAAAAGACGCCGCGCTCGAACGGCGCTTTCAGCCGGTCACCGTGGACGCCCCGAGTGTCGAAGACACCGTGTCGATCCTGCGCGGCTTGAAGGAGCGCTTCGAGGTACACCACGGCGTGCGCATCCAGGACAATTCGCTGGTCGCGGCTGCGGTGCTGTCGAACCGCTACATCTCCGACCGCTTCCTGCCGGACAAGGCGATCGACCTGATCGACGAGGCCTGCGCGCTGATCCGCACCGAGATCGACTCGATGCCGCAGGCGCTCGACGAGGTGACCCGCCGGGTGATGCAGTTGGAGATCGAAGAGGCCGCCCTCAAGAAAGAGAAGGACAAAGCGAGCCGCGAGCGCTTGGAAGATTTGCGCAAAGAGCTGGCCGACTTGAAGACTCAGATGAGTTCGATGCGCGCCCAGTGGGAAGGGGAGAAAGCAGCGATCCAGGTGGTCCGCAAGATCCGCGAGCAGATCGAGCAGACCCGTCAGGAGATCGAAGCGGCGGAGCGCGACTACGACCTGAACAAAGCCGCCGAGCTGCGCCACGGCCGGCTCCCCGACCTCGAACAGAAACTCAAGGAGGAGGAGGCGAAGCTCGCCGACGACTCCACCGGCACCCGCCTGCTGCGCGAGGAGGTGACGGAGGAAGAGGTGGCCGAGATCGTCTCGAAATGGACCGGCATTCCGGTCACCCGCCTAGTCGAGGGCGAGCGCGAAAAGCTGCTGCGGCTCGACCAGATCCTCCACGAGCGGGTGATCGGTCAGGACGAAGCGGTGACGCTGGTGACCGACGCGGTGCTGCGCGCCCGTTCCGGGATCAAAGATCCGCGCCGGCCGATCGGCTCGTTCCTATTCTTGGGACCGACCGGCGTCGGCAAAACCGAGCTGGCCAAGGCGCTCGCCCAGTCGCTGTTCGACAGCGAGGACAACCTGGTGCGCATCGACATGTCCGAGTACATGGAGCGCCACACGGTCTCGCGGCTGATCGGCGCGCCCCCGGGCTACGTCGGCTATGACGAAGGAGGGCAGCTCACCGAAGCGGTCCGGCGCAAGCCCTACGCGGTGATCCTGTTCGACGAGATCGAAAAAGCGCACGGCGACGTGTTCAACGTCCTGCTTCAGTTGCTCGATGACGGGCGCCTGACCGACGCGCAAGGCCGGACGGTCGATTTCAAGAACACCGTGGTCATCATGACCTCGAACATCGGCTCGCATTTCCTGCTCGAAGGGTTATCGCCGGAAGGCGAAATCACCGAGCAGGCCCGCGGCCAGGTGATGGGCGAGCTGCGCCGCCACTTCCGGCCTGAGTTCCTGAACCGGATCGACGACGTGGTCCTGTTCCGCCCACTCACCCTGCCCGAGATCGAGCAGATCGTCGATCTCCAGACGACCGACCTAAGAAAGCGCCTCGCCGACCGCCACGTCCGCTTGGAACTCACCCCCGCCGCTCGCACCCTAGTCGCCAAAGAAGGCTTCGACCCGGTCTACGGCGCCCGGCCGCTCAAGCGCTTCCTCCAGCGCCAACTCGAATCCAAAATCGGCCGAGCCCTGATCGCCGGAGACATCCACGACGGCGGCGCGCTCCGGGTGGACGTGGACGGCAGGCAGTTGACCGTGGCGATCGAGAATCCAGTGGGTGTGATTCCAGAGGTGTGATCGACCAAACGGCAGATTTTCGGATTTCCTACAAGCTGCCAAGGTGAGGGCCGGAGAGATCCGCCGCGAGATCTCAAGGTGCAGGTCGAAGCTAGCCATTTGCCTATAGGGCTCGACTCCTGCCGCGAAGAGCCCACAGAGACCGACCAATCGATACCGCCACGAAGAGCCTAAAGTGTGGCTAAAAACTGCTGCTGGTCCTCAATCCACCGGAAAGTCGCGTACTTACATAGCGGCCAATCCGGACGCCAGGAAAAACTTGCGATTGCCGGGGACCCAAAAATGCGCAGCGCGACGAACTTCCCATTCGCAGCTCTCGTTCCAGAACAGGGAGGTGTTTAGTGTCGGAAGAAGACTCTGCGGAGTTTACGTCGTCCGGACTAGGCAGATCCAACCTTGAGAAGCTCGAGAGGCTGAGGCGAGAGGGCATTGAGCCATATCCCTATAGCTATCCGGCAACGCATTCACCCGAAGAGGTTCGGCGAGACTTTACCGAACTCCTTCAGACCGTTCAGGTTGTTCGGGTTGCCAGCCGTGTTTTTGCCCATCGGACCGCCGGCAAGAAACTGGCGTTTCTCGATCTAGCACCGACGGTTGACGATGTCAGGCACGATCGAAAGCTTCAGGTAATGGTGAGGAAGGAAGACATTGATGAGACTTCCTGGATTGTCCTACAAAATTGCAGCCTCGGTGACTGGATGGGTGTTGAGGGGAGTTGCTTCTTAACCGGAAAAGGGGAACCAAGTGTTCTTGCAAAGCGACTGACCATCTTGTGCAAATCGCTTCGTCCAATTCCTGTCCCAAAGATCTTTGACCGTGTCGATGGAACGGTGGGAGAGGTCTACACACTTCAGGACATCGATACTCTGGGTCGCTATCCTGAACTCGACATGCTGACTCGCCGCAAGGCATCTGTGCTCGTTGCGCGCAGCAAGATCCTCGGCGCAGTCCGCAAAACTCTCACCGAGGACTTCGGTTGCATTGAACTTGAGACTCCGTTCCTGGGCCCCTATTTTGGCGGTGCAACTGCCACACCTTTTGTCACGCACTTGAACGCACTTTCCCAGGATGTGTTCTTAGCGATCAGTCCGGAGATTGAGCTCAAACGTGCCGTCGTCGGAGGCCTCGGATCCGGCGGCAGCCTGGGCCGCGGAGTTTTCTTCATTGCTCGCAATTTCCGCAACGAAGGCATCGACAGGACACATAATCCAGAGTTTACGTCGGTCGAGGTCTATATTCCTTTCGTCGACTATACCTTCATGATGCAGGTGACGGAAAATCTGTACACTCGCGCCTGTGAAGCGGTTCATGGCCAGCCGACCTGCCGGCTCCGACAGACTCTCCTAGACTTCAGCAAACCATGGCCAAGATTGCCCATGCTTCAACTGATCCGTGACGCAAGCGGATTCGATCTGGAGAACTGGACCGTTGAAGTTCTTCGGTCAGAACTACGCCGACGCGGCCTTCATCTGCAACAGCCAATGGACGGATTGACCGACGCCAAACTGATCGAATCGCGAGCACAGTTTCTCGACCTACTCCGTCGAACCGGAATCGACCGCCTCTATCCCGACCTTGAAGCCCGCGCACCTGGTGAGATCGCTGCGTTGGTACTCCGACACAAACTCCATCAAGGTGTGAACTTAGATCAAGAGTGGGACTTTCTGGTGCTCGATCTCTTCGACATCTACTGCGAGCCGCTGCTGCTTGAACCATGCCACGTCACCCTGCACCCCGCAAAGTCGACCGTTCTATGCAAGGAATCTCGAACCGGTGCCCTGCCGAATGGTCAGAGGCTCATCGAGCGCTTCGAATCGTTTGCGGCCGGCATGGAACTGAGCAATGCCTACTCTGAGTTGAACGACGCCTTCGTGCAACGGCAGCTTGTCGAGGAGCAGGCCACCGCCCGTGAAGCCGGCGACCAGGACGCCATGCCTCATAACGAGCCCTTCCTCCGGGCGATAGAGCTTGGCCTTCCGCCATGCGGAGGCCTTGGGATCGGTATCGATCGAATGACTATGCTGCTCACCGATAGCTCGACCATCCGAGAAGTCATCGCGTTTCCAATGACGTTCTAGCCAATTTAGAAGGGAAGCCCTATGAAAAGAATTATCATCGGGATACGAAAAGAAGATGAGAAAAAGAAGGCTGAACGCAGAACCCCCCTCATTCCAAGCGACATCGAGGCACTTCTGTCGGAGAATCCTGGGTTGGAAATCTGGCTTCAATCCAGCGATGATCGCGGCTATATCTATGAACGCTGTTTTTCGGACGAGGAATTTCGGCTCGCCGGCGCGCGGCCGGTCGAGCAATTGACCCAGAGTCCCACGATCCTGGGCTTGAAAGAGATTCCGATCTGCGATCTGGAACCGGCGAAGGTCTACATTTTTTTCTCCCATACGTTCAAGCGGCAACCCAACAACATGCAGATGCTGAAGCGGCTGCTCCGCTTGGGCTGCACGCTCATCGACTACGAGATGATTGTCATTGATGCGTCCGAAGAAGAGTTCGCAGCGAAGCAAAGGGAAGCAACACGACGCGAGACGGCACCGGCAAGCCTGCTCAAACGTACCGTGTACTTCGGGAAATTTGCTGGCATCTCGGGAGTGATCGACTGCCTTTGGGCTCTCGGCCAGAGACTGACGCTTGAGGGATACGAGACACATCCATTAAGTGACCTCAAAAAGGCGATGGACTATTCCGCGCCTGATGAGTCGTTTGGGACATACAGCCTTGCCGAGGCCGCAATTCGTGCCGCGGGTGTTCGACTTTCCGAAGAAGGCTTCCCCGACAGAATTCTGCCTGTCATTATTGGCATTACCGGCCGGGGAAACACCGCTGAGGGAACCGAGGAGATCCTGCGTCTTTTGCCACACCGCGTGATCGAAGACCCGTCCCAATTACCGCTCGTTCTGGCGAACGCTCATGAGGCGAAGCACCATATCTATATCGTGCGGTTCGGCCGAGAACACACCTGCTGCGAGGTATTTCCTACTCTCCTACCCAGACTTACGGTCGTAATGAACTGCATCAAATGGCAAAGCGACGAGCCTCGGCTGATCACTCGCCAGATGCTGCGGGATATTTATGCAGCCTCTTCCCCTCCAAGGCTACTGGTGATCGGAGACGTTACCTGTGATCCTGGCGGCTCCATTGAGATATCCCGCGAGACATTCCCGGACGAACCTGTCTATACCTACGATCCGCCGAAGGACAACCCTGAACTGAACTGGCAGGATGAGGCGGAGAGGGAGGAACTCTTCGAGTTGTGCTGCGTGCCTGGAGTAGGCCTCCAGGGACCGGTGATTATGGCGGTCACTAACCTACCGTGCGAGTTTCCTCGGGATGCCTCGATTTCGTTTAGTGAAATGCTTCGCCCCTACGTTCCCGACCTGGCCCGAGTGGCAGAAGGAGAGTCCCTCGAAGATCTTCGGGTTGCGCCTGCGGTGAGGCGCGCGATCATGTCCTTCAAGGGCGAGCTAACTCCAGATTACTTCTATCTCGAGGAGGCTGTGCGCTCGCGAAACGTCCTTGTTCTCGGAGCCGGGATGGTCAGCCCGCTGCTGCTACATGATCTCGATCGTGCAGGGTTCAAACTTCGGGTACTCGATCGGAATCCCGAGGCCTCGCGCAGCCGGGTTGAGTCTCTAAATTCCCCTCGGGCTAGCCA
This sequence comes from Thermoanaerobaculia bacterium, assembly GCA_038248205.1. Taxonomy (GTDB): domain Bacteria; phylum Acidobacteriota; class Thermoanaerobaculia; order Multivoradales; family UBA5704; genus DASYKS01. The sequence continues at coordinate 1,894 of JBBRUC010000172.1, read as the reverse complement.
TGGCAAGATAGATGTTAGGCCGACCACAGACCCTCAGGGCCTCTACGAGGAATTCTGTAAGGCGGATCTTGTCGTCAGCCTCCTACCACCCGCTCACCATCTTGCCGTGGCCAGGGCCTGCATCAAAGCTCGGGTCCCACTTATCACCGCATCGTACACCGGGGAGATGCAGGGCCTGCATGAGGAGGCCCGTGCTGCGGGAATTGTTTTGCTCAACGAAATGGGTCTCGATCCAGGTATCGACCATGTTTCCGCACTCAGAATGCTTCGCGACAGTCAGTCGGCTGGCGAAGAACTCGAAACCTTCCGGTCGTATTGCGGCGGACTTCCAGCGCCGGAGTGCTCCCAAAATCCACTGGGCTACAAGTTCTCCTGGAGAGTGCTTGGACCTCTCGGTGCTCTCCAGCAGGGGAGTACCTTCCTCGAGAACGGCGCGAGTGTCGAGACCCCTGCCTTGGTCGAGCAGGAACCTCTAGCCCTGGAGGGTTTTGAGAATTCCTTTGAGGTGTTCGCAAACCGCAACTCGCTGCCCTATATCGCGAAGTACGACGCTGGGAGCCTCAAGAGCTTCCTTCGCGCAACCCTTCGTTATCCCGGATGGGGTTCGATCTGGCGGGCACTGCGCAATCTAGGTTGGCTCGGGGCTTCCACCGACGGGATTCTGCCCCGTTCCGCAGTGGAGGTTGCGGCACATCTAGACCTTTCGGAATCAGACGAACTGGTCATCAGGGTCGCCTGGATACTCCATCACGTCCAACCAACGAGCAGCCCGCTCAGCGATTTGGCGTTGGCTCTGGAGTCGATTCCAGAACTCCAGTATCTGCCCGGAGAACGCGACATGGTGGTCATGCATCATCGGCTGACGAGCGTGACGACCGCCGGGAGAAGGATCCTTCGAACCGCCACCCTCATCCTCAAGGGCTCCGATATGCTCGGAGGATTGCATGCCATGGCCCTCACAACCGGGGGGATGCTAGCGATCGGAGCGCAACTCATTCTCGAAGGGAAGATTCGGCAAACGGGAGTCTTGGACCCGACAGATCGACAGGTAGCCGCTCTGGCTTGGCCTGAACTAGAAAAGAAGGGCATCTCGTTTAAGGAAACGGAAGAAGAGATCTGAGACCGGCGGCCTGAGAATCCGGGCAAGTTGGCGGCCGTCGGTGGCCGCCTTCGTTCAAGGGGACAAACCGAACCGGCCTATGATCCACCTTCGAAGGGCTCGGAGACAGCGGGGAGCGCGACGCGAAAGCCCCGGTCCCCTAAAGCGAAGTCCGGGTTTCTGCTGTTCCGATACCCCGCGCTAGCGCCGACCATGTCAAACCAAACACTACCACCCCGAATCACGCGCCGGTCGCCGCTCGGCGGACCCCACGGATCGACCTGGGGATTGGTCGAATAGTAGCCGTACCAGTCTGTCACCCACTCGTAGACGTTGCCGATCATGTCGTAGAGACCCCAAGTGTTTGGCTTGAGCTGGCCAACAGGCTGAACCCTGTTCTTGGCTTTGCCGCCGAGCCAACCGACTTCGTCCAGCGTAGTTGGCTGTCCGTCGTGATCGCTGTAGTCGTACGACGTGCCACCACGCGCCGCGTACTCCCACTCGGCCTCTGTGGGTAACCGCCCACCGACCCACGCGGCGTAGGCGTACGCCGAGTACCAGTTCACCTCCGTCGCCGGAAGGCCAGAACTACCCTCTCTCTTGGAGACAAACCGCGCGTACTCGGCCGCAGTTACCGGACAGACCGCGAGACGGTGAGAGCGATCACGGAAACTGAGGGCGTTCTGATCACGGAAACTGAGGGTCGAAGGCGTCGACGTTGGCGGCAACGAGGTTTGGTGCGAGGGTAGCGAGGGTGTGCCGGAGGTAGTCCAAGTAGGCATCCTCCAACGGCGT
>JBBRUC010000171.1:0-13409 GCA_038248205.1 Thermoanaerobaculia bacterium | reverse complement strand
GCTCATCGGCAAGGCTCCGTTCGAACGTCAGAATTCCCTTCTCGCAAAAGAGATTCTCCGTTCTCGGGGCCTTCCGTGTCTATAGGTTCAGCGCCGCTTCATGCATTTTCCGGGTTAAGGCGTCGATTCGTGCGTTTACGGTGCTCACGGCGTTTACGACGGCTTCCTCGGTTCGCGTGCCCCCAACATACTCAGAGAGAACGGAAGTCAAGAGCTGATTCACGCTAAGCCCCTGCCTAGTCGCCGCTCGCGCGAGGCTGGCATGAAGGCCGCTTGAGATGCGCAACGAAATGCGTCCGCCGTAGTCGCTGTCAGGGGGCTCCGGAACCGGAAACCCGCTTTCTAGTCGAGTCTCGATCCAGAGGGTGCGCGATTCGGCCAGATTCTCAACCGCTTCATCGGCGGTTTCTCCCTCTGCGGAGCATCCGGGAAGATCGGGATGCCTCGCAAAGTAACCCCCTTGCTCTCGATCAATCACCAGTTCGACGGGGTAGTCGAGCTCCAGGTAGTCGGCGAGCTTCCTGCGCTGCTGCTTTGCCATTGGTTTTCTCCGCCAGGAGTTTCGCAAGCTCAATTGCTTCTATTACGTCGTCAACGGCCCCTGGCTTTGCGAAGGCCTTGTGAGGCCTATGCAGAGAAACGACGTAGGGGCCTAGACTCCAAACCCTGGTGTTGCCGCCACCGCTTGCCCGCTTCAGGAAGCCGAAGGCATCTAGGGCCTTCTCTAGTTCGGCGAGCGTGGTGTGTTTTCGAGAGGCATACAGCTTTTCAAGAAGATATTCCTTCGATTTGGCCACGATGCCTCACAAGTGACATCATAGGTGATGTCATGGAAAAAATCAAGGTTTGCCCCACCTCGCGGCTGCGGCCTTGCGGGCGCTCTCGACCCGCGCCTCAGGAGTCATCTTCGCGGCCCTGGCATGGCCGCCCTTTAGGCCGCCCTTCCGGCCGAGCGCGACCGCGGCGGGGTCCTTCTGCGGCCCCGTCGGTTCCGCGCAAGCTTCCGCCGTCCCTGTCAACTGCGCAACGATCGAGAACGCCAATTCGTTGGAATCCCGCGGGCGTTTCGGTAGCGGGTTGGGGTGCTCTGGCTTGCGTGAGTGGTCAGGCATGATCTGATAGTAACACGCGCTATGGTTTTGCTTCGAACTTCGCTGGCATGACCGGGATGCTTCCATTATCGATAATGTAGAGAACCTCTCCGGTCTTCGTGTCCAGGCGATACGCCCTGTCGTCGCCAGCGGAAACGATCTGGTATCGAGGCCCGCCGCAACCGATAGCAGCCAAGGCAAGGATGAGGAACAGCGGGGCTTTTTTCATGGGAGGAGTGTAACGCGGGGCGGCCCGTACAGGCACCGCCCCGGTGCTACACGCTCTCCCTTTCGTGACGTTGAACGATTCCCGCGGCGGATGCTTCATCGCGGGCGTAGGCGGGCGCCAGCTCGGCCGCAAGGGCTCGACACTGGCGCGCCGTCTTCAAGGTGGCGATCACCTTCCCGGTTGGCAGGTAGACCAGCGTCCGCGGCTCGATCCGCGCGGGACCGGCCGCGCTGCCCTGGTAGTAGCCGAAGGGAACCGAGACCTTGCCCCAAACGTCGGGAAGTTCTCGGCCACCGAGCAGGATGACGCGGAAGAACCCGCGCGACCAGTCGAGCGGCATTGGTAGACCGCCGCGAACGACCGCGCGGAGCTGGGCATCCGCGGCATGGGCGAGCCAATGGCCGACGCTCGGGAAGGATTCGGCGCCCGCCACCCGCTTCCAGGCGGCAGACTGCGCCGCGGTAGCCCTGACGGTAAACGTCGCTACCTTCATGCGTCCGCCGCTTTGATCCATGGCACCAACGCCTTCGGGCGCTCGGTCGTTTTCACGAAGTAGAGGCTCACGTAGAGGGTTCCCAGGGCGTGAAGCCATGCGCCCACGTCCGCCCGGTGTTGGTGTGCTGCCAGGGCTTCGAATGCGCGTTGTTCGTCCGCGCTGGGGACTGTGACCGGGTAGCACTTCGGCCCGGTCGGTACGATCGGCGTTTCCTTCGACGGTCGCCCCATGGCCCTACCCGATCCCTTTCTCGATCGCTTCGGCGATCCGCGCGGCTTCCGGCGCTTGCGATTCGGCGAGCTGGGAGAGCTTGACGCCTTTTCGATCGAGGCTCGCTTGTAGGTACTCCCGGCCGATCGCGTCAAGCTGACCTTCGAGGAACCGGAAGTCCCCAGCGATGGCGATCAACTCGCCTTCGGAGTCCGGCGCCTGGTCACGATGCCACTCCCGGCCGCATTCCAGAGCACAGCCGTAGAGCAGGCGCCCAAGACGCTCCAGCGCGGCGGCGTCTTCGGGCTTGAAGAGGCGGAGGAACGTGCCGCGGAAAGCGGCGAATTCCTCCCATTCGGAGGATTGAAACGGCGGGATAGACTGCGGGCGGTCGGACATGGGTTCGCTCCCTTGTTCGGCTAGGTCCGTCGGGGTGTGCTGAGCACTCCGGCGGGCCGCTTCTGTAGGCATCGGAGATGGATTTCTCGCGCGCCCGGGAGCAAGTTACACCCAAAAACGAGCCCTTTAACTCCATTCAATTTCTTGGATTTAGCCGATTTCAAACGCTACCACTACCCCGATAGCCGCTATCCCTCACCGATAGCCGCTATCCCTCACCGATAGCCGCTATCCGCCGCCGATAGCCGCTATCCGCCGCCGATAGCCGCTATCCAGCTCCGATAGCCGCTTCCCAGTAACAAAATCTCGTCTCACATCTTCCGCACCCTGCGACCGCCCTTCGACTACGCTCAGGGCACGGGTCTACCCGCTGGCTGAGCGAAGTCGAAGCCAGCTCCGCGCATCGTTACTGTAGCCAAGACCGCGGGACGCGGCTCACGGGGGGAGCCCGGCGGCGCCTGGCGCGGGACGCGCCGGTGCCCGCCGGGCGGGGGGCGTTGATTTCTCGACACCTGGGGTTCTCGCGGCCCTTCAAGCCGGCGGCCAGAGGTGGTGGCCCTCCACTGAGGCCCTTTACCTTTCTAAGACTTCGTTCGCGCCGCGCTTCACCAGATTGCCGGGCAATCCCTTGGTCTTCAGGTCAAGCCGGTGGGAGCCGTCGAGCAATCCGGCCGGATCGCCCCCCGCTCCCTGCACCCACAGCTCGTCCGACCTGCGGAAGGCCGCGTCGGCTCCTCGAAGCTGGCCTGCGGCCCGCCTGGCGTAGCCCAGGCAGGCGAGGGTAACGCCTCGCAACCGCGCGCGAAAGCGCGAGGGCATGGGGGCGTGTTCGGCGATCCGGTCGGCCATTGCTGCGAGCGCCAACGCCTCTCCGGCGCGGTCGAGGGCGATCTTCTCGCTCTCTAGGGCGAGCCGCTCGGCGAGCGCCCAAAAGAAATACTCCTCGGCGATCGCGATCAAGTCTCGCCGATCGGTCTGGCGCAAGGGCCGCAGCCGTTTCCACAGCTCGTTCGCTCGGCTGCGATCGGTGGCGGTGGGGACTGGAGGGGGCAAGACTTTGATCGAGGCTGCCGGCAGGGCGGTGAACGCCGCCAAGACCCGGGGAGCGAGGATGGAAAGGGCATCTTCGAGGCGCTGTGCTTCGCCCGCAGCGGGGGTGGGCGAGCCAAGGCTCATTTCGTTGCGGCAGTCCGCGATCAAGGCGAGGAGACGTTGCCAGGTCGAGACCGATAGGCCGAACGCCTTGCGAATGTTCTCGATCGACCCGGGATGCGGCCGGCGCCCCTGTTCGATGCGGCCGATCGAAGAGGCATGGAGATCGGCACGCCGTGCCAACTGCGCGCGGCTCCAGCCGCGGAGCGATCGAAGCAGGCCCAGCGCGATTCCAACGTCAGTCATAGCGCCTCGTTTGCGCCCGCCTGGCAACAGAAACGCCCCGAGACGAGTCGTTTCGAGGGGATATTTCCCCTCCCTGCCGTTCCATACTCCGGCAAAGCGCAACCGCCGGCCGTCCCGGCCGGCGTAGACAAAGCGCCTTGGAAAGGGAGATTTCGATGTCTACGATCCGTTCCCGCCGATCCGTCCTGCCCCTTGCCGCCGCCTTGATCGCCCTGCTTTCGACCGCCGCGCCGGCCGCTGCCGTTCCTTTCTCCTGGGACTTCGGCGGTTGGTTCCGCGGCGTCCTCTCGTCGCTCTGGGGCCATTCCGGCTGCGATCTCGACCCCAGCGGCCGGTGCGGCGCGGCCCCCGCGCCGGTAGAGAGCGGCTGCGGCTGGGATCCCGACGGACGCTGCGGCGCGGCCCCGGCCCCGGCCCAATGGCTCTCCGCCCCCAGCGGCTGCGCCCTCGACCCCAACGGCCGCTGCCGAACGGCGCCCGCACCGATTGAAAGCGGCTGCGCTGCCGACCCCGACGGGAGATGCAGGCAGTAACCTCTTGGAGTTTCGCCCCTGCTGTGGAGGAAGCAGTGGGCAACCTGCCGCCGCGCATGGGCGGAAGCGAAGCTCATCGTTCCTCCCAGAGGGCGGTGGCCCGGAGCGGCGGGCGGCGTTCGATCGCTCGGAGGAGGTCGCGCGCCGCCGTCGCGGTCGCCCGTTCCTGTTCGAGCGCTTGGACGAACAGGATCAGCGCGGCGCAAAGGTCGCGCGGCACCCCCTGCATGTCTAGAAGTTTCTTGACGTCGCCGGCCAACTCGAGCGCGACGCGGGGATTTCCCCGATCGAGATGAAACGCAGCAAGTTCGATCGAGGCAAGCGCCGTCTCGAACCCGTCGCCTTGCACGGCGAACTCCTCCTTCACCCGGCCCAGCCTCTCGATCGCCTCGTCGATCCGGCCCAGGCCGCCGAGGGCGCGGGCTTCGAGCCAATCCACCCGCACGAGGTCGATCGTGTTGCGCAGCTCGATCGCCAGGGCGCGCACGACGGGAACGATGCCGGCGGCCTCCTCGTAGCGACCGAGGTCGCAGAAGTTGACCGCGCGGTTGAACGGGATGCCGCAGTCGAGCCAGTTGTCGAATCCTGCGATCGTGCAAGTGTCGGCGTCGCCCAGCGCAACAAGCGCCAGCTCCGGCCGGCCGCTCCGTCGTAGCGCGATCGCCTTTTTGACCAACCTTCGACTTGCCACGACCCCTTGCGGCCCTTCGGCGAGCGCGCGGTCGAGCAGCGCCAGAGCTTCCGGGAGCCGTCCCTGGTCCATGCGCAGCGAGGCTTCCAGGTCGAGCCGGCGCGTGGGGTCGAGCAGCCGGTCGGGATCGCCCCCTTCCCCCTCGCCCCACAGACGGGCCGAGCGGGCAAAACCCCGGTCGGACGTGGGCAGAAAGCCGGAGACTCGCCGGCTGTTCGCCCAGAACGCCCAGGCCTGCCCTATGAGCAGTGAGCGAAACTTCGGCCTCGCCGGGGCGAGCTTGGCGAGGCGCAGGGAGAGTTTCGCGTAACCGGCCGCGCGAACGGTATCGGCCGACGCGGCTTTCTCGCTCTCCTCACCGAACCGAACCGACAGAGCCCAGAGCCGGAACTTCTCGGCGCGGGTCGCGAACAGCTGCCGTTGGTGCGGCGTACAAGCCGCGAGCTGCCCGAACAGCTCGCCCGCCAGGGCCTGGTCCTCTCGCGCGCGATCCCGGCGGCGCAGGTGCGCCAGCTCCGAAACGATCTCGGGTCCCTCGCGGGCCAGCCGTTGCAGCTCCTCGGCCGGCAGCGGAAACGTGCCCTCCGGGAAGATCACTCCCCGGCGGGATCTGATGTCTGCAAGAACTTCGTCGATCGCTGCCGGGCCGAAGCCGTGCGGTGCGAGCAATTGCTCGGCCCGCGGGCGGGGGAGCTTTCGGTGTCCCGATTCGTAGTCCGCAATGATCTTCGACGGCAGGCCCAAGGGGCGTCCGAAGTCTTCCCGCGAGAGTTTGGCGCCGGTGCGCAGGTAATAGAGCACAATGCCGAGCTCCGGGAAGAGGTCGTCCTTCGATGTCGGCATTCGGTGTCCTCCAGAGGCGCTTTGGTAGCGAGGTTACACCATTCGCGACAGCAAGAAGCCGGCGAGATCTCGCGAAGGGGAAATATCCGTCGAAACAGTCAGTTCGAGGAGGTTCTGCAAATTCCCGGCTGAAGTTCCCGCAACCGTGCATAGGCTGATGGGTGTGAACACGCCATCCCCCCTCGGGCATCTTTCCCTTCCTCTCGCGCCCGAAGGGCTCGCGAATGCGCACGAGATCTTCGCCCGTGCCGAAGCGGCGCGCGAGCAAGGCCGGCTGAAAGATGCTGCAAGGCTGTTCGGGCGTGCCGCGGCAACATGGGGCGCGGCCGGCCAGGTGTACTTGGCGACCGACGCTTACTTCGAGTTGGGGGCGATCCTCCTGCGGGAAGGGCGGGGAGGAGTGCTGGCCGGTCTCGCCGACCGGCTGCTCGAACTCTTGCATCACAGTCAGCTGCCGGCGGGTTCTCAATTAAAGCTCCGGATCTTCGCCCTTTTGATGAGACAGGGCGCCTCGAACCCTGGCGCATTTTTCAGTCTCGTTCAGGAACAGCGCCGCCAACGAAAGGCACGAGCGGAACACGACGAGGCGAACCCCGGGCTGGAAGCGCGAGAGGTTGCTCTGAGTTGCCCTGAGGAGGGAGTTGCCGTTGAGTGACACCAAGCCCGAGATCACGAAGGTCCGGCTGTTCCTCGACCTGGACGTGGTGAGAAGAAGCCGCTGGCGCGAGTTGGCGCCGTTTCGGGAAGCGGTGCTTTTCCACTTCACTCCGTCCGCCCTTCGACAGCAGATCGTCGTCTTGAGCGAAGCGCTGGCGGATCGAATTCTGGAAGAGGTGACCGAAGCCCCAGCTTTTGCCGAACCGGGGTATCGAGCCCACCTTCGGGCGGTGATGGCGGACCTTGCGCATGACGGGGGTAGCCTTCGCGAGTTCGTCGCCGCGTACGCGGACGAAATGGAGGCGCCGGACGATCGGGAAATCTCGCGCATCGCGCTCCAAGTAGCCGAGGCGCTGGCGCGCGCGCTGGTGGAACTCAACGTCCTGATCGGCCCGGCGCCAACGGAGACGACGGCCGAGCCTCCGAACGAGAGAACGGCTTCCTGACGCCCCTGTGGCGTCCGTAGGGGCGGACCGTGTTTCCCCGCGCTCTGGTACGATCGGAAAGGTGAAGATCGTAGATCGTAACCAGGCCGTTTCTCGTCCTTCCACCCACCCGGAGGCTCGTTCCAGATGTTCAGTGGTTTGATCGTCGCCACCGGCCGCGTCGCGTTCGATCCGCAGCCCATCGAAGGGGGCGGCTGCCGCTTGGCGGTCGATCTTCCCGCGCAGGTCATCGAGCGCCTGCCTGCGCCTGCCCTCGGGGCGAGCCTTGCGGTGTCCGGTGTGTGCTTGACGATCGTGTCGCTCGACGGTCTGGCGGCCTCCGATCTTTTCACCCACCGCGCCCTGTTCGAGCTGTCGCCCGAGACGCTCGATCGCACGACGCTTGGGCACGTACGAGCGGGCGCCGAGGTGAATCTAGAGCCGGCGTTGCGCGTGGGCGATCCTTTGGGCGGCCATTGGGTGCAGGGGCACGTCGACGGCACGGCCGAGGTGGTCGATCGGCGGGAACAGGGAGAGTTCCGCGTTCTCGCCTTCACCCTGCCGGACGCCCTAGCGGGGTACCTGGTCGAGAAGGGTTCGGTGACGGTCGACGGCGTGAGCCTCACCCTCTCGGCGCTTGGCGCCGGCCGGTTCGAGGTGGCGCTCGTTCCCCATACGCTGGCGGTCACCACGCTCGGGCACCTCGCGTCCGGCGCTCGGGTGAACTTGGAGGTCGATGTGCTGGCCAAATACGTTGAGCGGGCGGTGGCCGCGCGCGAAGGCGCTGCCGCGCTGCCGCGAGGGCTCGGCGTTGGAGTCTCGGGAGTCTGGGCTTGACGCTCCGCTGGGCGGGGCAGCGGCCGGAGCCCGCGCGCTTTTGGGTCCGCTTTGCGCCGCGCGGCTGGCCCGGGGCGAACGAGCCCTGGCTCGATCTCGCCCGCGGCCGGTTGGGCGAGTCCGGCGAGGGAGAGGATTTTTCGCCGCTCGCCGGGGTGCCGCTCGACGACGTCGTCTATCTGCCGCCTGTGCCCCCGCGGCTCGCCGCGGCGCGCGACCGGCTCGCGCTCGACCACCTGGCGCGCGGCACCCCCGTGCTGCTGCAACTGCTGGCGGGGGAGACCGCCGCGGTGCCCGGGGCGATCCTGGTGGTCGATGCGCTCCCCGCCGTGCTCGCGGGTGATCTGTCGCTCCTCGATCGGCTGCCCGAAGGGGCCGGGGTGGCGTTTCCGCTGCTCGCCGGACTTACCGACGATCCGGAGATCTGGCAGATCGTCGGCGAGCGCCTGGCGGCTGCCGACGCGGCATGGGTCCACGGCATCGCGCCGCAGCTCTCGCCGATCGAGCGCCGTCGCCTGTCGCGCGACGACGCGTTCGAGGCGCTGTTTCATCGCGAGGCCCCGGCGGAACGAGATTTCTCTCAAGCCCTGGCCCGCTTCGGCTTCACCCCGTTTCTCCCCCGGCCGTTGCCTCGGCCGCCGATTCAGCTGCGCGACAACCGGCGGGTCGCCGGCCTGCTCGGCGTCGCCGCCGAAATCTGGCTCCGGCTCGGCCGTCCGGCCGAAGCGGGGCAGGCGCTGTTTCGCGCGTCCCGCTGGATCGATGCCACCCGCTACGACGTCGCCTCGCTCACGCGGGAAGGGCATCTCGGCGTGATCGCCGAGTTCGACGGCCTCGCCTCGACCCTGGTCGCCGAGGCGGTCACCCGGTCCGGCGCCTCGGAGCTGGCGGCGCTGATCGACGAATACCTCACCCCGGCGCCCCGGGAGACGAAAGAAGAAGGGGCGGAACTCGCCGAGGCGACCCGCTGAGCCGGGAGGGGCCGTTTCTCGAAGCGTTTCCGCGGATCTTGTTCCCGCGTCGCCCGGCCGGCTGTCATGGTTCTGTAATCTGGTGATCAATACCCTCTTTTCTATAAGCTGCACCCGGCCGGAGGATTGAATTCATGACTACCCTACGCTCGCTTTCGCGCATCGCGACCTTCGTTCTCGCTCTCTGTGTTTTGAGCACCGCTCCGGCGCTTGCGCGCGGCGGTGGGGGAGGCGGCGGAGGCGGCGAAGCCCGGCTGGCGCTCCGCGTAAGCGATGCCGTGGGGCAGCCCGGCGGGATCGTTGCGGTGGTCGTGCGCACCTACGCGGCCCGGCCGATCAAGCAGGGGCAGGTCTGCTTCCGCCCGCGGCGGGCCGTAGCGCGGATTGCCGCGGGGAACGCCGCGGCAGACCAGCCGTTCGCCTCGTTGGTTGGGGCGCTCGTGTTCGGTCCGCGCGGCCAGGTGACCTACCAGGCGGCCCTCCAGCCGCTGGACGCGGTCGTCAAGTTCGCTTCGCCCGCGGCGATGGTGAACCGGACCGACGGCCCGGTCGCGGTCCTCTACCTCCGGCTGTCGAAGGATCTCCGCCCCGGAGACACGTTCGATCTCGATCTCGATCCGGCGAATACCTTCCTCGTCGACGCCGCGGGGAAGCGGATCTCGATCTTGCCCAAGCCGGGCGAGCTGCGCATACGCGCGGCCGGTGACTCGATGGAGTTGCGCGTCGGCGGTGCCCGGCTGCTTCCCGGCCGTTCGGCCGCGCTCGGGATTTCGACCGTGGTGCCCCGGCCGCTCACCAAGGGGCAGATCGCCTTACGGTGGAATCCGGCGATCCAGGTGGGCAAGCCCTCGGTGCGCATGGATTCGCGCTACGGCAACGCGACGTTCACCGTCGATCGAGCCACCCCCGGCCTGCTGATCGTGGCATTCGAAAGCCCCGACGCCTCGCTCAACGCGGGCGTGGCGGGAAAGATCATCGAAGTGACCCTGCGCACCAAGGGCTCGGTGGCCCATGGCAAGAAGTTTCCGGTGCGGATCGATCCAAACCTCACCTACCTCGCGGACGGTCCGGACGATCTGATGGCATTCACCATGCGCAACGGTCTGATCACGTTCAATTAGTCGTTGCCAGCAGCTCCGCGAGCGGCCGGCCGGAGATGTCGATCTCCACAGTGTCCAGGTCGTTGAACTGGAGCACCGTCCGTTCTAGCTGCTGCCGTATCCGCTCGGCTTCGCAGGCATTCCCTAATTCGATATACCCGTCGAGGTGAACGCGGACGCTCTTGGCCGTGCGCTCAACGCCGCGCAGCCGGAGCGGTGAGGCGTAGAGCGCGTCGAGCAGACCGCTCCCGGGATCGAACGGATCCCGCCGGGAGAGCAATGCGGCGAGCGCCCCTTCGAGCGCCGGCTGCCGGCGGGGGAGCGCCCGCTCGATCGCCGTCGGTCGGTCGTCTCGGCACGATCCGGGGGTGTGATCCGGCGAGATCAAAAAGACCTTTACCCGCTCCACCTCGTCGGTCGAACGGGTCCGGATCAAACCGCAGCTCGCGAGGCCCAGTGGCGCGATCGAGGCGATCGAAGCGATCAGGGCGATCCGGAGCCGGCGGGCGCCCTGTCGGCGGGGTCGCAACGGCCCGACCCGGTACGGCGGTTGGATCAATCGCTCTTCCGCCGTTCCCAGAGGGTGAAGGCAAACGCGGGCGCATCGCCCTTGGCTTCCCGGCGCTCGTCTTCGATCTTGTGCCAGGCGCTCCAGTCGACCTCGGGAAACAGTGCGTCCCCTTCGTACTCCCCCTCGATGCGGGTGAGGTCGAGTCGATCGACCAGGGGAAGGGCCGCCGCGTAGACCACCGCCCCACCCACCACGAACAGCTCGTCGTCCCCTTGGTTCCGGCCGATTTCGAACGCGGCGGGCAGCGTCGCCACAACCTCCGCGTCGGGCGCTTCGAAGCGGGGATTTCTCGTCAGCACCACGTTGGTCCGGCCGGGCAGGGGCTTGCCGCCGATCGAATCCCACGTCGCGCGCCCCATCACCACGGTATGGCCGAGGGTCCGGCGCTTGAAACGGCGGAGATCCTCCGGCAGATACCAGGGCACCTCGCCTTTGCCGTTTCGGAGAATACCGATCGTCCGGTTGGCGGCCACGGCCGCGATGATCGTCGTCTTCATGTAGGTTGCAGAGACCTCAAACCGCGATCGGCGCCGGGATCGACGGGTGGGCATCGTACCCAACGACCGCGATGTCCTCGAAGCGGAAGTCGAACAGCGAGCGGATTTCCGGGTTGAGCGCAAGGCGGGGCGCCGGCCGTGGCGTCCGCGAAAGCTGTAGCCGCGCCGCGTCGAGGTGGTTCAAGTAGAGGTGCGCGTCGCCGAGGGTGTGGACGAACTCCCCAGGCTCCAAGTCGCAGACCTGGGCGACCATCGCGGTGAGCAGCGCGTAGGAGGCGATGTTGAACGGCACGCCGAGGAACAGATCGGCGCTGCGCTGGTAGAGCTGGCAGGAGAGCTTGCCGCCACCGACCCAGAACTGAAACAGGGCATGGCAGGGAGCGAGCTGCATCTGGTCCAACTCGCCGACGTTCCAGGCCGAGACGATGTGCCGGCGGGAGCTGGGGTCGCGCCGAATTTGCTCGACCACGCCCGCGATCTGGTCGATCGTCGTGCCGTCGTACGCTGGCCACGAGCGCCATTGGCGGCCGTAGATCGGCCCCAGGTCGCCGCGTTCGTTCGCCCATTCGTCCCAGATCTTTACCCCTCGATCGTTCAACCAGGCCACGTCCGTGCGGCCGGCGAGGAACCAGAGCAGCTCGTGGACGATCGATTTGAGGTGAAGTTTCTTGGTCGTGACCAGCGGAAAGCCGGCCGCCAGGTCGAACCGCATTTGATAGCCGAACACCGAGAGCGTACCCGTGCCCGTGCGGTCGTCTTTCGAGACGCCGTGGTCGAGGACGTGGCGGAGGAGGTCGAGGTAGTTTTGCACGGCGGCGCGTTCCCGGGCGAGCATATCGCGGAGGTGAATGGAGCCGAGCAAATTCAAACTAGGACACCACCGGCCCGCCTCACGATAGTATCGGGGAGCAGAGTTTCTGCGGTCACTTTTCGGAGGAGATCGAAGATGGGTAAGTTCGGTTGCGTCATCATCGGAATTATCGTGGCAGTTCTCGCCCTGGGAGCCTTATGGGGCGTAAGCCAATACAACGGGCTGGTGGGTTTGCAGCAGGGGGTCGATACGCAGTGGGCGCAGGTGGAAAACGCCTATCAACGCCGGGCGGACTTGATCCCAAACCTGGTGGCGACCGTCAAGGGCTCGGCTCAGTTCGAGCAGGACACGCTCACCGCGGTCGTCGAGGCGCGCAGCCGCGTCGGCCAGATCTCGGCGCAGGCGACCAACCAGATCTTGAACGACCCGGCCAAGTTCCAGCAGTTCCAGCAGGCGCAGGACGGGCTTTCCTCGGCACTTTCGCGGCTGATGGTCGTGGTCGAGAAATACCCGGAGCTGCGCTCGACCGAGGCGTTCACCAACCTGATGGCCTCGCTTGAAGGCTCGGAGAACCGGATCGCCGTCGAGCGCAACCGCTTCAACGAAGTGGCCCGCGGCTACAACACCAAGGTCAAGCAGTTCCCCGCGAGCCTGTTCATCAGCCTCCTGGGCTGGGACTTCCCGCCCAAAGCCTACTTCGCCGCGACCGCCGGCGCCGAGACGGCCCCAAAGGTCGATTTCGGTAAGTAGGGGGGCGAGAATCTGAGCAGACCGCCGCCGCGGGGCCGAAGGCCCCCGGCGGCTGAAGACCTCAGTCTGCGGCAATCTGGAAATCCAGTTGCCGGGCCACCGAAACGAGGCGGTCGTCGTAGCTCGCGATCGTTACAGCTTCGCCTTGGGTGCGAAGAAAGACAGCAGACGCTAGGTGGATTGCGTCCAAAGTACGAACCGGCGCGGGGAACGGTTCGAGAGCCCGAGAAAGTACATGGGGCGTCATCTCGACGAAAGCGACTCGATCTAGAAGCTGACGAACGGCTACGGCGTGAGTCGCCATTAGCCCCCGTGCGTGAATTCGGGTCCAGGTTTCATATTCTAGGAGCCGGCTGGAGAAGAGATCTTCCTCCCAGAGCGAAGGAGGGGGGCACCGATCCTCCGCCAGCAGATGTGCCAAGGCAACGGAGGTATCGAGGTAGATCAACGCTCGCTCCGGCCCTCTTCCAGCTCTCGCGACAGCTCATTCCAGCAAGCCGTGGGAATTCGCGGCGGAGGCCCAGAATGCTCGCGATTTGCAGGCAGGGAAATCCACCCTCTTTGGATTGCGTCGTTTAGGCCTACCCGGGCGATTTCAGCGCGGCGCTCTTCTAAAGGGGGAACGAGCCGGGCGATCACGCGGTCGCTCTCCGTGACAAGAACGGTCTCGCCCTTCTGGGCAAGATGAACGTACTCACTGAGGCTGGCATGCAATGCCTTCAAAGCGATGGCGCGCATTCCGGAAACGTTAGCCCTGGAAAGCGTCGGGGTCAAGCGCCGGGGATCCAAGGTCCAAGGCCTCGTCAAAGTCCTTAGCCGCGTCAGCCCTCACCCCCGACCCCTCTCCCAAAGGGAGAGGGGAGCAAAGAGAGGTTGATTTTGCTGTTCTCCCCTCTCCCG
>JBBRUC010000170.1:0-13484 GCA_038248205.1 Thermoanaerobaculia bacterium | reverse complement strand
CCTGAATCCGTCCGCTGCCTTCGAGAGGCGCCTTTTCTGGACCGGAGAACCGCGAGAATCAGAGTCAACCGCGAGCAGCCGCGGCGGGCCGGGGTTTCTTCGAACCGGTCGCACGTACCGGACGTAACGCCTCGTTGGACAGCCCGCCGGTCTCGCGGACGGCCCGGGTCGTGTTGAGGACGCCCCGAAGCGCCTCATTGACCGATGCATCTGACGGGAAAGCGGCGGCGATCTCCGGTTCGAGGAGCACGAGATTGCTCTGCTGGAGTTGCGCCGCGTATTTGCCGCGGACGCCTCCCTTCATGGATGCGAAGTCGTACTCCGGGCGGAGGTCGTCGCTTTCGGAATCAGCCTTGCTCATAGAATCCTCGTTCGTGCCTGGTCGTCCGGGCGGAACGGCCCGGGCGGCAAGGGCCATGGCGCCCTATAATTATTGCACTACCGCCAAAGAAGTCCCCGAACCCCGCGCCCTCTCGGAACTCCACCTCCGTCACCCCATCGGGTGTGCTCGTCCTGGGACCGCCGGCGTCCCGTCGGCGCTTTTTCCGTCGTCGCTGACGGTCCGCCACCTCTAGCCGGCGAAGCGGGTGGTAAAGTTCCCATCATGACCATGCAAGCCCAAAGCCTTTTGCGGGAGGCTCTCACGCTCGAAGAGCAGGAGCGGGCCGACATCGCGGGGGCTCTCCTGGAGAGCCTGGAGCCCGAGACCGAAGCCGATGTCGAAACTGCCTCGCGGCAGGAAGTTGCCGCACGAGTAGCTTCCTCGAAGGCAGGAAGTGTCGAGACAACTCCCTGGGAAGTCATTCGCGGCCGATTTCAGACGAGGTTGAGTGAGCGCCGTTCCCGTTGAATTCGTTCAAGATTGAACCAGATGACAGAACGGCCCATCGAGCCTGAAGAAAAAGAGCACCGGCGCGTCGGCCGCGGTCTACGCGCCGATCGGGGAGTGCGGCTCTCAATTCGAACGGTTCGCGAAGCGGTGGGAAAGACCCAGGTCGAGGTCGCGGCTGAATCTCGGATCAACCAGGCGGGGATTTCTCGCCTCGAGAACCGCGAGAGCTTTGATGATTGCCAGGTCTCCACCCTTCGACGCTATCTGGCCGCGATCGGCGGGGAGTTGGAGCTGGTCGCGGTCTTCGGTGCGAAGAGGATCTCCCTGGCCGGTGCTCCAGCGGAAGCGATCGTTGGCAGTGGGGGTAATCTGCGGGAGCGCGGCTCGTTTGTGTAAACTGCGCCCATGATTGAAAAGCTAGACCGGATTCGGGCGGGCTCCGCCCCCAGAGTCCTGGACCTTTTCTGCGGTTGTGGAGGGTTGTCCCTCGGATTCCAGAGAGCCGGTTTTGAGATGCTTGGCGGGGTTGAAAAGGAGCCCCAAGCCTCCTGGACCTATGCCGCAAACCTCCACCAGAACGAACCAGAAGATCGTCGAAAGCTACTCGGCCTTCCGCGGGACATTTCCAGGGTTCAACCCGAGGCGCTGCTGAAGGAACTCGGGCACCCTGGATCAGCAGTCGACGTGATCATCGGGGGTCCCCCCTGCCAGGCCTATGCCCGCGTTGGCCGGGCGAAGTTGCGGGAGATTCATGACCACCCCGAAGCTTTTCAGCGGGATGCACGGGGGCAGCTCTACACTCAATACTTGCGCTACGTTCAGGAACTTAAGCCGTTGGCTCTGCTCTTGGAGAATGTCCCAGACATCCTGAGCTATGGAGGACGTAACCTGGCATGCGAGATTGCCCAGCACTTGAAGGATCTTGGGTACCGGGTGAACCTGGGGTTGCTCAACGCAGTGAACTACGGCGTTCCCCAAATTCGACGTCGCGTCTATCTGGTGGCCTATAGCGAGGAGCTTGATTGGCTGCCCTCTCTCCCTGCACCTACCCATCGGATCGAATCCCTGCCTTCAGGGTATAGGGAGTTTGAGGCACTGATTGCTTCGCTTCGCCAATCCGGTCCTCCTTTCTGTGGGCCGGATCCGGTTGATGCGAGTTCGTTGGCAAACTTACCTAGGGCTGTCACCGTGCGAGAAGCGATTGGCGATCTACCTCGGTTGACCGGGCATCTCACCCAGCCCTCCATTATCGGCAGGCGTCGATTTGATCAGCCGCTTCCCTATGCGGGCCCTCCTCTGTCCGAATTTGCTCGGGAGATGCGAAAGGGCTGGCCCGAATTTGTAGGCTCAGGCAAGGTCCTGGATCAGGTGACTCGCCAGCTTCCCCGGGACTATTCGATCTTCGCCCGCATGGCTCCCGGTGATGATTACCCAAAGGCTCATGCGATCGCCGAAGAACTCTTTCAAGAAGGACTTCGTCGGAAGCGACTGGCAGGGAGCGAAGTTGTGGAAAGTGGAGAAGAGTGGCAAGCGCTCCGCAAGAGAGTCGTTCCGCCCTACGACCCAACCAAGTTCCCGAACAAATGGGGCAAGCTCGACGAGAAGGCGCCAGCGCGTACCCTGCTGGCGCACCTCGGGCATGACAGCTATACCCATATCCACTACGACGACGAACAGGCCCGGACGATCACAGTCCGTGAGGCAGCCCGTCTCCAGTCGTTCCCAGATGGATTTGTTTTCTACGAAGCGATGAACCCGGCACTTCGGATGATCGGCAATGCCGTACCCCCCCTAATGTCCTTTCAGCTTGCTCGCCACCTGTTGGCCGAGCTACAGGAAGCGGCCCTGAGTCAGGAGTCTTACGCACTGGCCAGTTGAGCTTGGAACTCAGGCTCCACTGGGGCGGCGCCACTTGGCTGTGATCCGGCGGCCCTCCTCACTTCGGGTTTCTTCAGGGGTACGCAGTTGCTCCAGGAAGCGCCGCTCCAAGCTTTTGGATGCGTCGAGTTCCTCGACCCGTATAACCCGCCAGTCCAAAGTTGCGTCCGAGGTTTCCCCTCTGAAGGCCGATCGGATTCTTGCGACCACGGCACCGAGGGTTTCGTAAACCTCGTGCTCCCAGATCCGGACCACTCTCCAGCCGAGGCCTTCTAATGCCAAAGTCTGAGAGCGATCACGTTCCACATTCTCGCGGAGCTTGGCGTCCCAGTGGTCGGTGTGGGTGCGGGGCCGGACGTAGTGTTGCGGGCAACCGTGCCAGAAACAGCCGTCGACGAAGACGGCGATGCTCGCCTTCGGAAAGACTATATCTGGTCGACCAATTGGTGTCGCACTATTAATACGATACCGCAGGCCGATCTTCCAGAGAGCACTCCGCAGTCGGCGCTCAGGCCCTGTGTTCTCACCCCGGATGCGCGACATCTGAGCGGAACGAGAAAGGCCCTCGAGACGACCCATAACCCCAATGCCGATTGTTTCACCGAGGAAATCGGATCAGGCCTGGGCGCCCTGAATAGCTATGTAGCTCATGGGTGAGCTCCGCCACTAGAGATTCGCGCAATCGGCAGAATAATGGCCGATCAAGTTCCCGGAGGCGATCTCGGTGGAGGCCGGCCACAAACCGGAGGTGAAAGAGGAGTCGGTAGATCTCGTCGGTCTGGGTCGCAAACTCTGGGCTTACCCAGAGATGCTTCGCTTTCTTTGTTCTGTCAAGCCAGTTCGTCGAACCGGGCGGAGTACTTATCCCAAGTACATAGGGAAGCAGCCCAGAGTGCATATGGGCCTCATCACAAGCTGGCCGGACTTGTATAGCAATCCACTTTATCTCCGAAGTGGCATCCTTAAGAAAGAAGTCTTCCTTGATATTATCCTTCAAAGTACCCCAAACCTTCAGAAATTCTCCCTCTTCCAGAAGAGACAGGTTCAACACTTTGCCACGCTCCCAGTTACTCGACCCTCCCAAAATCTCTCCTTCAAGATGAAGGAGGCTATTCAAGCGTGCTGCATCCAACCCTTCAAGGCCGCTCTTATCCTTGAGATCGGTGACTGCTACTCGCCATAGCTGGCTCAACGTGGAGTCAACTCCTCGGTGTAGCAACCGGTCGGCTACTATCTGCACCAGAACTTCGTTTGTCGGTCGGAAGGAGTCATCCCGCGCACTCTCGAGGCCAGCTGTCGCGACGGCTAGTTCACCAAGGATTCGATTCAAGCCGATAATCGCGCCCTCGGGATTACGTCGAGCCATCTGGACGATCTGGCAGATCGTGTCGTTGACTGCCTGTGCCACATGTTCTTCCCAGCCAAGAATGGCAGCGAGTTGTGGTATCTCGCGGATCTTGGCCAACACCGCCTCCCGTAAACCTTCAGGATCATCGACTCTGCCTTGAGGAACATGAGAGATTTTGTCTAAGGGAATAACCGCTAATGGTGCTGTAATTTCCAGCGCCGAAAGTCGTGCATCGAGGGTCTGTTCAAAGAGATCTTTTTCTGAAGCGTGACCCGACCAAAGGACAATTACGTACGGCCCGTGGTTTTTTGAAAGCAAGCTCGGCAACAAATCTATTGTGAGTTTTATTTGCTGCTCGTTGCTTCCTCCACCTTCATGCAGGTGGAGGTCCAGGAAGAGGATTCTGAGGCAGGGGAAGCTGACTCGCTTCCATTCGGGGCTATAATGGACACCGACCGACGAAGTCCCCAAGGAATTTAAAGCGGTGACGATCGCGCGTACATCACTCTCGTTATCGTCGATAACCACGATTCGAGCAGCCGGTAGCATCATCGAATCTCCGGGAATTGAAGCGCGATCACCGCGCCATCGAACTCTTGAGGCAAGTCCACATCACCCCGTTCGGGAAAGAGCAGCCTGCCACCTGAAAGCTCCATAACCAGATTGGCGTAGTACAGCCCGAGCCCCATGCCTTCCGGCCTACGAGTAAAGAAGGGGCGAACAAGATCCTCCGGGTTGTCTCGAAGGCCCGGCCCGGTGTCAGCTACCACGAGGCAGGGGCCACCTTCGAGGTCCCGAGTTATTCGGATACAGATCTTTCGCGGGCTGGACTCCCAATTCTCCGGTACTTCTACCCAGCGAACCCGCATCCAGTAGATCGCATTGTCTATCAGATTGTTCAGCGCGCCCAAGACGAGGCCCAGACTAAAGGTCGCTACGAAGCCTGGATCTAATTCCATGGCGACGTCACAATCGAGGATAACCCTGTGAACTTTGAACCGGATCAGGTTGATACGCCTCATCTGGTCGACGACCATCGCGATAGGCTGAGCTTTCTTCTCGTGGCGACGGAGAAGCTGGGAGAAATCTTCCAACAGCGTGGCCATGTCACGGGCTTGGCGCTCAAGTTGCTCCGGTGGTTCGTGGTTCTGGACCGCCCGAAGAAGCTCTCGAACCCCTCTCTCGACTTCATGAAAGATGAGCGAAAGGTTGAGGCTTGCGACCGCAGGCTGCAGAAGTTCGTCCTGCATTTCTTGATAGCGCTTCTCGATGTCCAATATCAGCCGCTCGCAGCGCTCGTAAACATTAGCCTTCTTCAGCTCCTTCTTCAGGTCATCTAGCGGCCCTTCGATCCCGCGCCGATCACCAGGGGCACGCTTTTGCAGAACGTCCCGAATTCGGTTCTTGTCGATGCGACGTTCTCTTTCCAGTGTCGATACGATGCTAATCACGATGCCTTGAAGTCGGTGAAAGGCGTCGTTTTCGACGAATCCTTCGCGGTTGGTCTTCTCGACCAGGCTAGAACTCTCACCCATCTCGAGGTGGAGTGCTCCAATAATCAGATTTCGGCTCAATCGCTTAGCGGGAATGTTGACTCGGCGAAGGTCAAGGCCCAGCCAATCATCTCCAGGCTCGCCATAGTTGTAAACGCGAATCCCATCTCGGTAGACCCGGAGTCCGCCCTGTTCATCCAGATAGGTCTTAAGAAGCTGGCTATCGGGCAGGAGGAGAAGAACCTCCCTGTCGCGGTCATAGACGTGGATCTCCCCGTGAAGGGGGCCAATCCCACGAAGAGTCTCTTCGTCCGCGACAATCTTTCGCGGCTTTGGTGGTTTCTTTGTTTCGGTCTCCTTGACGAGGTCTTTCTCCGGCAGTAGGAGCAGTTGATCCTTCGGCTCAACTTTTACTCGCCCCTCGAGCTTCGGTAGGCCGACTGGGCGGAACTCATACCGCCACGAAAAGTCCCTGCCGTCGAATGAGAAAGAGAAGTTCCAGAAGGCTCGATCGAGTAGCTCCGGGATTGACGGAACATCTTTGAACCAGTCCTCCTTCCCCGGGACTTCCAGAGAAACGGCGAACCCTTCTGGCGTCTCGAAGGGCGAGCAGATCGAAGTGACTTGGCGATGGAGCCGCCGCACCTCACCCCGGGTCCAGGCCGGCGGACGGAGGGCGTCGATACGGATACGGGTGCCGGTCTGATCACCGGTGAAGGTTTCTGGTTCCCGCGACCGGATCTTCACCGGTGCATCCGAGAGAAATCCGTCACCCTGGGTCAGCTCCAGCCAATCAATCTCGACTACACATTCTGCATGCCCAGCGGCGCGGGTTTCCAACTTGATTTTGTCACCCAGCTTATGGGCAGCAAAACGGCCGAGACCCTTCTCTCCAAGGGGAAGCCGGCCGCACCGCGACCGAGTTCCCGCCACTCGGGCCAGTTTGCGGTGGTCATGGCCAGGGACAAGCCAGACATCTCGCAGGGTCTCAAAGGTCATCCCCTCGCCGTAGTCCAGAACTTCGATCCACGGCGATCCCGTGTTCAGGCCGCCCAGCTTCACCTCGACCTCTCGGGCGCAGGCATCGTACGAGTTCTTCACCAACTCAAAAACGGCCAAACGAGGATTGCCAATCAGCTCATCGCCGAGCAGCTGAAGGAGCCTGGCCCGCGGCCTGAATGGGAAAAGGGGTTCGTGGTTTTCGGTAGGCATTCGGCTCGTTTCTTACGTGAGGGAAAGGAACCCTGGAACAATATCAGGCGATCGCTCGCCCCATGATACCCTCCTGCCCCTACCTCCAGAGCGCCCCCAAACCCACGTACCCCTGGGGAAAACCAAATGAAAAACGACACAACCGTCCTGCCCGAGCTGGTCGAGCGCCATGAGGGCGTTGCCGTACTGCGCGGTGGCGGGGAGCATGGCCGTAGTTGGAACGGTATTCAGTACCAGCAGGGGATTTCGGGCCGGAACGTGGGGGCGAAGAACCTGTCGGTCAACGTCGCGACGGTTCCGCCGGGCGCGATCGCCTATGCGCACATCCACGACGGGTTCGAGGTGATGCTCTATATCGTCGAGGGCCGGGTGCGCCACGACTTTGGGGCGAATTTGGAGCACTCAGTGGAGAACGAGGCGGGGGATTTCATCTTCATCGAGCCGGGGGTGCCGCACGAGGTGTTCAACATCGGCGACGGGCCGCTCACCGCGTTTGTCGCCCGGTCGACCGCCGACGAGTGGGACAAGATCATCGACGTGCCGAGCCGCTATCGGCCGGAGGCGGTATGACGATGCGCGGAAAGACGATCCTGGGAGCCTGCCTTCTCTCCCTGCTGCCGATGTTCCCGCCGGCCCTGCGCGCCGCCACCCCCTGGACGCCGCCCGATCCGGCGCTGGTCGAGCGGGCACGCAAGCTCCTGGTGGCGACCCCTCTGATCGACGGCCACAACGATCTCCCTTGGGAGTACAGGAAGCGCTTCGACCGCCGGCTCGGCGACCTCGACCTTGCCGCCGATCAGACGAAACTCGATCCGCCGCTCCATACCGACCTGCCGCGCCTGCGCCAAGGGGGCGTTGGCGGGCAGTTCTGGTCGGTTTACGTGCCGGTTGGTCTCGAAGGCGGGGCCGCCACCCGCGCCGTGTTCGAGCAGATGGACGTCGTGCGCCGGCTGGTCGAACGCTACCCGAACGATTTCGAGCTGGCTTTTTCGGCCGCCGACGTGGTGCGCGTCCACAAAGCGGGGAAAATCGCCTCGCTCTTGGGGATGGAAGGGGGGCATTCGATCGACTCGTCGCTTCCTCTGTTGCGCTCGTTCTACGCCGCGGGCGCGCGCTACATGACGATCACCCACGGCAAAAATACGCCGTGGGCCGATTCGGCGACCGACGCGCCGAAAGCGCACGGCTTGACCCCGTTCGGGCGCGAAGTGATCCGCGAGATGAACCGTCTGGGTATGCTGGTCGACCTCTCGCACGTCTCGCCCGAGACGATGAAAGCCGCCCTCACGGTGGCGCAAGCGCCGGTGATCTTTTCGCACTCCTCGGCGCGCGCCCTGTGCAACCATCCGAGAAACATCCCCGACGACGTGCTCGCCCTCTTGGCGAAGAACGGCGGGGTCGCGATGGTGACGTTCGTGCCGTCGTTTCTGACCGAAGCGCGGAGGCTTTGGGGCGCCGCGATCGACGGCGAGGAAGCGCGCCTCGCAGGGCTCTATCCGGAGGACGCCGAGCGGGTACAACGCGATCTCGCCGCCTGGAAGGTCGAGAACCCAGAGCCGCGGCCTTCGATCGGCGACATCGCGGATCACATCGAGCACATCAAGAAAGTAGCCGGCATCGATCACGTGGGCATCGGCTCGGATTTCGACGGCATCACCTCGACGCCGGTCGGCGCGAGCGGCGTCGACGCCTTCCCGGTACTCCTTGCCGAGTTGCTGCGGCGCGGCTGGACCGATGCCGAAGTGAAGAAAGTCGCGGGCGAAAACCTCTTGCGCGCTTTCCGCCTGGCCGAAGCGGCCGCCCTACGCCTCCAGAAGGAACGGCCGGCCTCCGAGGCGACGATCGAGGCGCTCGACCGTTAGAGAGGCTGCGACGCTTTCACCCGCCGCCCCAAGGCATCAGCGGCGAAGATCACCAGTGAGCAGCCGAGCGGGAAGAGAACCTCGTTGATGCCGCGGCCGGCAAGGTCGATCGGGTTCACCGGTCCGGCCACGTTGCGCAGCGTGGTCCAAATCAGCAGCGATCCGAAGGTAAGACCCGTGGCAAGGCCCACCGTGGCGTGAAACGCGAGGCTCCGCCCGGTACGGCTGGCATAGCCGAGCAAGGTGCCCAGCGCGCCGTATTCGAGCGCCTTCAATCCCGCTACCAGCAGGGGAACCGAAAACGGGGTTCCCGGTGCCATGAGCCCGAGCGCCTGGGCCAATCCTTTGTGGGTGGCCTTGGCGGCGATGAAGGCGAGCGGCGCGGCGAGCAGGCCGAGGCTGCCCATGGCGGCCTCGCGCAGTCGGCGCGCCGCCGTGCCGAAGGCCAGGCCGACGCAGACCAGGAACGACCACGAGATTTTCTGCGCCAGCTCGGCCACGGCGGGCTTGGCGCTGTCGCCGGCCGTACCGGTGAACGCCCCGAGCATCAGCAGCAGAACTTCAAGCGTGATGCCGAGGCCGATCGACAGCCATGCAACGCGGAAGATCTGCGGCAGCAGAGAGTCCTGGGTGGGCGCGCTCGGCGGGGCGGCGGGCGGCGGCGGTGTCTCGGGCATCGGGCGACCTCGGCGGCCGCGCAAGGCGGCGGAAATGGGGAGGCGAAACCGGCGGGCGGAATGGTAATCGAAGCGCGCGTTTCGGGCTTCGCTTCGATACGCGACTGGCACGAATTTTGTTAGCCTACGAAGCCTACAACGTACCGCGGGCAGTTGCCCGTAGAACCTCGATCCATGACCCAGGGGAATCCTCCGATGTCCAAGACTCATCTTTTCGGGCGCCGCGCCGCCCTCGTTCTCACCCTCGTTGCCGTCACCGGCCTGGCGGCCGTTCCTTCGTACTCCCAGGACGAAAAGAAGCTCGGCTGGGCCGGCGAAGCGGGCCTCTCGCTCGTCGCCACCGCCGGCAATTCCGAGGGCGAGACCCTCGGCCTGTCGGGCAAGGGTACCTACACCGGAGAGCACGACGTTTGGGCGTTCGATGCCGCCGGCCTGCGCCCCGAGGCGACCCGCACGACGTTCGTGGGCATCGCCCGGCCGGACGGCGGTTTCGACGTCCGCGAGGTGGACGACACGAACGTGACCGCCGAGAGCTACGGCGTCCACGGGCGCTACGATCGCGAGATCACCGCCGCCTATTTCTGGTTCGCTGGCGCCGGCTGGGAGCGCAATAGTTTCGCCGGCTTCGATAATCGTTACCAGGCGGTCGGCGGGGTTGGCAGAAAGTGGGTGGACACGGAGGCCACGAAGTTCCGCACCGACGTCGGTCTCACCTACACCTCGCAGGAAAACGTCATCGGCACGACCGACGAGTTCGCCGGCCTGCGGTTCTCGTGGGATTTCGCCCGCCAACTGTCGGCCTCGACCAAGCTCGCCAACGTCCTCGCGCTCGACACGAATTTCGACGAGACCGACGACTACCGGGTGGATACCCTCACGACCCTGGGCGTCGCGATGAGCGACCGGCTGGCGATCCAAATCGGCCTCCGCCTGCTCTACGACCACCAGCCGGGATTCGAGCGCGTGGAGGTCACCGGCCTGCCCACCCGGCGCTTCTTCGTCCGCGAACTCGACGACCTCGATTCGATCTTCACCACCGCGCTGGTCTACAAATTCTAGATTCTCGGGTGGCCCCTACTCGAAATACCCGCTCACGTCCAAAACGAAATGGGCCTGCCCGCCGCCTGAAATGAAGGGAGAGACGGCGACCGAACCGTCCACCCCGAGGGCGATGATGCCGTTGTTGGTGCGCGTCTGGCCGACCCCGAAGCTCACGGTCGTGGTGGCCGGAACGGCGGTGCCGCCGGCATAGAGCGTGAAAAAGCCGCCGCCGGTTGGCGCGATCGCCGAGACGTTGGCGGTAATCGCCTTGGCGGTGAAGGGAATACCGCAGTTGGCCGTCACCGGATAGCTGTTCGCCACGCCGGAGGAGAGGATCGCCCCTCCTGCCAGACGCGTGTCCACCAGGCGGCAGGGGGACACGGTGAAATACGCGCCGGGCGTCGGAGCGGCGGGGGCGCAGGCGTCGAATTTGAACGACGCGATCCGCGTCGCCGTCGAGCCGCCCGCCGTATGCTCGGTGGTAAACCAGAACGTGCAGTCGTCGGTCGGATCGACGTTCATCGACGCATAGTCGCCCCAACGACTGCTCGGATTCGTGCCGGTCCCCGCCTGGATCGAGTTTTCGCCTTGGGGCAGAGTGCCCGCTGGATCGCCCGCCAGCCGCCCGGCGTAACGGCTGCTCGGCGCGACGGATGCGCTCGAGGCGCTGTAGCCCAAGGCGAGGTTGCCCGATTGATCCATGGCGATCGAGCCGATCCAGCGCCGCGTCGTATCGGGCGAGTAGGTTCCTTCCTGGAACAGGCTCCAGGCCCCGGCACCGATCTTTCGCAGCTCGAACCAGCGGAGGCCGGCGCGGTCAGCGCCATCGACGTCGGTCACGAAGTTACCCACCAGCGCTTCGTGATCGCCGAAGTTCCGGTACTGAACCCGGTTCATGATCGGCTCGCGCAACGCGTCGAGCCGCGTTCCGGTGGTCTGCGGGATGCACGACAGCGCCGCGCCGTCCGAGCCGCAGAAGCTCGAATCGAACTCCGCCACCGGAATCGAGGTCGGCCCGGTAAACGTCGAGTTGGCCGGCGTCGCGAAATCGACGTGCAGGGAGTACAGCTCGATGAAATCCTGGGTCGGGTTTGCCGAGCCAGGTGTGTGTTCCTCGTCGTCGCGGTGGCGCAGCAGATAGGAGGACGCGCCGACCGGCGGCGCCGGGCCATCAGCGTCGGCGGGGGTGAGCACCTGGAAGGTGAATCCGGCGAGCGCCGCCGCCGAGAACCGCTGCACGGTAGCCGGGAGACCGCTGAGCATCGCGGTGCGATCGAGCGCGTAGACCGCGGCATTGCTTTCGTTCGCGGTCGCGACGTAGGCGTCGCGCCAGACACCGTATTTCGGGTAGTCCGGGAACTCCATGGTCGGAAACTGGTAGGCCCACCAGCCGCCCGAGATCGGGTCCGGGGTCTTCGACACGAACACGCACAGCAGGTTGAATCCGGAGCGAATCTGCGACAGCAGCCAGCGGTCAGCGTATGAGTCGTAGAGGACGATGCCGTCGCCGATCCCGCCCGCGCAGCTGCCGGTGCCGAGGGTGGAGAGGTTGGTGGGGCCGGACAGGATTACGCCGTCGCTCTTGCGGAAGATCGCAAAGCGCGCGCCGCTGCCGTTGACCACCTGAATGTAATGATTCGGACCGACATCGCCGGTGGTGTCCGGCGGTTGCGCGCCCGAGGTCAACCCGGGAAAGTTGGTGAGCAGGGTGGAAAACGCCCGAGACGACGGCGCGGGCGCGTTCGCCTGCCGGTCGAGCAGGGGATCGCGCCGCGGCACCGGGGCGCGCGGCGGCAGACCTTTGGGTTCGAAGCGCTCCTCCTCGCCGGTGAACGGGTCGCCCGGTTTCCAGTCCGGAGCGATCGGCAGCGTGCGCAGATCGACGTCGACGGAGGTCGGGGTGGCGGTCGCGACGAAATCGGTTCGGCCGACTACGGGGGTTTCCGCCTCCGCGGCGCCTGGGGTGAAAAGGAAGGCACCGAGCAGAAGAGGCAAGGCCAGGCGGCAAAGAAATCTCATCGCGATACAGTCTCCGGGTCGAAAATAGGGGGTTGGCCGTCCGGCCGAGGCCCACGCGGGGCGCGATTGTAACGCTCCCCGCTCCGCGGCGGCCCAAACTGGAGGAGCCACCCCGAAGAGTCCGGTGCTCCCTCGGACGATTTCACCCATGACCACGGCCCCTCTCACCACACCGCTCGCTCCGCAACCGACCTTCAAGCCCAGGGCGGCCCCCGCGCGCCCCGGCCGGCTGGAGGAGCGCTTGGGCCGGTTTCTGTTCTACTCCCTCGGCCCGCGCCTGATCACGGGCACCTCGGTTGCGCCGCCCGAGGTGCTGGCGCCGTTCGAGCGATTCACGATTCCCCGCACCGGCCGGCCCGGGGTGTTGGCCGCCACCTGGTACCCGGCAGCACCGGCGAGCGCCCCATCGAGGGAACCCCGGGGCGCGGTCCTGCTGGCGCACCCATGGCTCGAATGGGGGCAGGCTTATTTCCATCGCCGCGGGCGGATCGAGGCGCTGCGCGCCGCGGGGTTCCACGTGCTGACGTTCGATCTCTCGGGCTTCGGCGCCAGCGCCCGGCCCGATGCCTTCTGGGACCGCGACCTCGAAGACGCGCTCGGTGCCCTGCTCGCCCGAGCGGGCGACCTGCCGCTCGGCTTTTGGGGCGTGAGTTCCGGGGGCTATTGGGGGCACGTCCTCATGTCGCGCCGCGCCCCGTTCCGCGCCGCGGTGTTCGAGGACGTCTCGCCCCACCTGATCGAGTGGTCCTGGCGCCAAGCGCCCCTCGGCCGGCCGTTTTACCTGATCTTCCGCACCTTTCTGCGCCGCGCTTACGCCTATCTGGACCTCCGCCGCCACGCCGGCCACTTGGGCACCCGGGCGGTGGCCTACGTAGGCGGCACCGACGATCCGGGCATCCCCGCCGCCGACCACCGCCGCCTGGCGGAGCTGGCGTCGGCCGAGTTGCTGCTCGTCCCCCGCGCCGGCCACCTCGCCGCGATCAAGCTGGCGAACGACGAGGTCCTGGCGCTCGCCCTCGCGACGCTGGAAAAAGGGATGGCCGGGTGGTAGCCGAGACAAGCCCGCCGAAAAACTCGACGCTTGACACCTCGCGAGGCTCTGACTATCCTGTGCATCCTGTT
>JBBRUC010000169.1:0-13531 GCA_038248205.1 Thermoanaerobaculia bacterium | reverse complement strand
TACCTGCTCGTCGGCCGGGTGACGCCGCTCGGCCTCGCGGGCATCGAGCTTGCTTTGTTGGGGTTGGGACTGGCCCTTTGGCTTCGGCGTCGAAAGTCACCGAGCGAACCGCTTTGACCGTCAACCGAGGAGAATGAAGATGAAGAAGAACCCCACCCTACTCGCCGCCGCTTGCCTGGCCCTCGCCTTCGTCGTAGGGACTGCCGCCCCCGCCGCGGCGACCGGCACCGTGGGCGAGAAAGCCCCCGGATGGAAGCTCACCGACCTGCACGGCAAAGTTCAATCGCTCTCGGACTACCAGGGCAAAGTCGTAGTTTTGGAGTGGATCAACCCGAACTGTCCGTTCTCCGATCGGCAGGCGCGGGAAAAGACGATGGTCGAGCTGCACCAGAAGTACGGCAAAGTGGTCTGGCTCGGCATCAACAGCACAAATCCGAAGAACCGGGACTATCTAGCGCCCGCCGACCATCTGGCTTGGGCGAAGAAGAACGGCATCGACTACTCGATCCTCTACGATCCGACCGGCAGCGTCGGCCACTCCTATGGCGCAAAGACCACCCCGCACATGTTCATCATCGACGGGACCGGGAAGATCGCCTACAACGGTGCGATCGACGATGATCCGAGCGGCCGGAAGGCCAAGCCGGCGAGGGCGAACTATGTCGACTCCGGTTTGACCGCCGAACTCGCCAGCCGTCCGGTGGAGCCGGCCGTGACCCAGCCCTACGGCTGCTCGGTCAAGTACTAAGCTCACCCGAGAGAACTGCCTGCTGAGGCTCGCCGGATCGGGGCGCACGATGGTTTGTCGTGGTTCCCGATCCGGTTGTTGCATTTGCTTCACTTCGCCCTTAGACTGAAAACAAAAGTTTTCACTGGTACGCTCTCCCGCCCCATTTTGGCGCGGGAATTCGCGTTCCCCTGGGGAGACGAAAATGCCGAGTCAGGAGACCATCTATGGAGAGATGCTGTTCGCCATCGGCCAGGGTGCCGGAGGAGCATCCCTCGATCAAGCCGCCGCCGAGTACCTGGAGGGGCACGGCTATGCGTGGATCGTGACCTCGCAACCGGGGAGAGGGACGCCGCAAGATTCCTGGGGAACGATCGGTAGCGGTATCCTCGATAGCTGTCGAGCGATCGGAGCGCTGGCCGCCTCGCTCGCCGGGAGCGGCTCGATCTCGGCGAGCAACATGGAGGACGCCTGCTTGGAAGTCGAGGGAGAATCGGGCACCCCCTGGTGCCCGTCCGCGCAGACCTGAGGCCACGTCGGAGGGCACACCTGGCGATGAAGCGGAGCGGTTGGGTTCGCCTTTTGGTGGCGTTGGCTGCGGCCAAAGTCGCCGCCAGCGGCGTGGCGTACCTGATCGTTCCGGGCGCCTTGGTGCCGATCGGCACGGGATGGCTCGCGGAGTACCGGGGCGTGCTGTCGACCGGGGCGTTCGCGCTCGGCTCCCTGCTCTTCTTGATCGGGGGACGCAACGATCGCCGGGCGTTCGATCTCGGTGTGCTTTACCTTCTGCTTGCCTCGACCTTCGACAACGCGCCGCTCTTTCACTGGGCCGAGGCCGCCTCGGGCCGGCCCGGAGGGATTCTGCTCAAGCTCTTGGAAGAGGTCGAGGTGGATGCTTTCCTGCCTCTCTTCCTTTGGCGCTTCGCGCTCCGCTTTCCGCACGGGCGACTCAATTGGTACGAGCGCCGGGTCGGCGCGGCAGCCCTGTTTCTCGTCACGTGGGGGGGCCTTGCCCTCTTTTTGGTCAACCTCCTTGGCGCGTTCCAGCAGATCGCCGGGGGGGCGCTGAGCCGGCTCGGTTCGATCTTCGATCGCGATGACGGCAGCCTGTTCTTGGGATTCGTCCTGACCGCCTTGGTACCGGCGCTGGGCATGATCGCTTGGCGATTGCGGGGCGAAACCGGGGAAGAGGGCCGTCGTGTCCGTCTTCTTTTGGGAGCACTGTTGCTTGGCTTTGCGCCGATCCTCGTGGCGATCTTTGGTGAGTTCGTGCTCGGGGCGGTGATCCCGCCGATCGGAGCCGCCATCGCGGCCCATCGGCCGTTGTTGATGGCGATCTTCTTTCCGACCTTCTGGTCGGTTCCGTTTACTTCAGCCTATGCGGTGCTCGTTCATCAGGTGCTCGATCTACGATTGATCGCACGGGGAATCGTCGGGTACGCCTTGGCCCGCGCGACGGTGGTGGCGCTGAGCGCCATTCCGTTTGGCTTGCTGATCTGGCACCTTTATGGGCACCGCGCGCGATCGATCGAGGCCGTCTTTTCCGAGGGGGCGCTCTTGGGGCTGGGGTTGCCTGCGGCCTTCGGCTTGGCGGTGCTCGTCTCGCGCCGCCGTATCCTCGCCGCGATCGATCGGCGGTTTTTCCGCGAACAGGTAGACACCCGCCAGATCCTTACCGAGTTGGTCGAGCGTCTCCGCACGGCGTCGAGCCCGGAAGATCTGGCGAACCTGATCCTCGGCGGCATCGATCGGGCACTCCATTTGGAGCACTCGGCGCTGCTCTTGGAAGATCGCCGTTCCGGCCTGCTCGAAGATCCGCGCCATCGGGCGCGCCAGTTGGATTCCTCGTCGCCGCTCGGGTTGAGGATCGCCGAGGCGAGCGAGCCGTTGCCGGTCGATCTCGAAGATCTCCACTCGCCGCTCGCGCTGCTGCCGGAAGCGGATCGCCATTGGCTCGCGGACGGCGAGATTCGGCTCCTGGTGCCGATCCAGGCGGGCAGCGGCTCGCTCCTCGGGGTGATCGCGCTCGGGGGCAAGAAGAGCGAGCTGCCGTTCCTGCGCGAGGACCGACGCCTCCTGGCCGACGTCGCTCGAACCGCGGCGCTCGGCCTGGAACTGCAGCGCAGTCGGGAGGGCGAGGCGTTGCGTCCGATCGAAGAGAGCGCGGCTCCCGGCCCAACGGGAGGGGGAAAACCGGGAACCGCGGAGGCCGCGCGCGAATGCCGGCAATGCGGAGGCCTGTTTCGCCCTTTCTTGGCCTACTGCGGCAATTGCAGCCATCGGCTGGAGTCCGCGCCGATCCCTTATGTGTTGCCCGGCCGCTATCGATTCGAGCAGCGTCTGGGTTTCGGCGGCATGGGGGTGGTCTATCGAGGGACCGACCTGGCCCTCGGACGGCCGATCGCCGCCAAGACGTTGCGCCGCGTTTCGCCGGAGGATGCGGTCCGGCTGCGCCGCGAGGCGCGAACGGCGGCGCGGTTTTCCCATAGCCATCTTGCCGGGGTCTATGGCATCGAAACCTGGCTCGGCACGCCGATCATGATCTTTGAGTACCTGGCAGGCGGCACGCTGGCCGATCGCCTGGTGGTCGGTCCGCGACCGCCCCAAGAGACCCTCGATTTGGGGATCGCGATGGCCGGAGCGCTCGAATGCCTCCACGAGGCCGACATCCTCCACCGCGACGTCAAGCCGAGCAACATCGGCTACTCGGCCGAAGGGGTGCCGAAGCTGATGGACTTTGGCATCGCGCGCGCCCCCGGCCGGCAGGAGCGCGAGCCGGCGACGGTCGGCCGGTATCAGGACGAGCTCGACTCGACGCTGCTGCCGCCCACCTGGATCGGGGGCCGCCCCGGCCGCACCCCAGCGCCCGGGGGGCGCGAGGTCGCGGGAGCGACCCCCTCGACCGATTCGACGCTGTCCAACGTCCTCGCCGGGACTCTCGCGTACCTGGCGCCCGAAGTTCTGAACGGCGGCGACCCGGACGTTGCCTGCGACCTCTGGAGCCTGTCGGTGGTGATGCTCGAATGCATTTTGGGGCGGAAGGTCTTTTCCGGCAGCGACGACAAACAGATCAGCGCGCGCATTCAGCTGGTCCGGGTTCCCGATCTGGCGGTCGAGCGGCCGGAACTTCCCAAGGTCCTGGCCGACCTGTTCCGGGGCGTCCTGCATCGGGCGCGGGCGCGTCGGCCGGCGACCGCGCGAGAGTTGGCTCGTCGTCTCGCCGAGGTCCGCGAGCAGATCTAGGAGGCCTTGCCTGCCAACTTTCTGGGGCGCTGGCGCGGCGGCGGGGAGGGCGGCCGAAACTCGCTGGGGGACGTTTTTCGGGAAGAAGAGGGGCAAGTTCGCGGATCGCTACTGCAAAATTCCTTTTTCCGGCACCTTTTTGCTGTGAGGGCCGCGCCGCCGGGCCACAAGGGCGCGGTCGGCAGCCCCCTCGATAAAGGGAGGTGCCTTATGTTCCGTCGCTCCGCTTCTTCGCTACTGCTCGTGGGTCTGCTGTTCGCTGAGAGTTCCTGGCTGGGTCGAGT
Organism: Thermoanaerobaculia bacterium; assembly: GCA_038248205.1. Lineage (GTDB taxonomy): Bacteria > Acidobacteriota > Thermoanaerobaculia > Multivoradales > UBA5704 > DASYKS01. The sequence continues at coordinate 9,277 of JBBRUC010000169.1, read as the reverse complement.
GGAAGAACTCTTCCGCGGCTTTCTTGGCGGCGATGAACCAACCCGGTTCGTGCACGCCGCCTCTGACTGCGGCGCGTCGATCGATCCCAATGGTCAGCCCAGGGTGTCCTTCTGGAACCCAGGGCAAGCGAGCTGTCTGGCCGCTGGAAGGGTTGGTCAAGCTGATCCGAACGATTGAAATCGGGAGGAAGGGATTGCGGGCGGTCTCAGTTGCCGCTCGCAGTCCTTTTTTCCGTGTCACGAAAACCGCAGATCCCTCACTAGATGGGTAATAGCCCTTGTCATGTCGGCTCCCAATCCCGAAGGGAGAAGCATCGATGCACATCACGCGAGATCTTTTGCGGGCCGTCGCGTGCGGGGAACTGCCACCCCGCCTGTTGGCCCGAGTCGGCCTGGAGCATCTGACCGCCCTGTGCCCCTGTTGCGAGCGCGAGGTGGCCGCCTGGAAGAGCGAACCTTTGGGGTGCGACCGGCCGATCAAGCCTGAGTTGATGATCCCGCTCTTGGCGGCGGCAGTTCCCCAAGTTGCCGAGGCCGAGGAGCGTGCTGCCCGCGATTTTTCCGAGCTGCTCGCCCTACCGGTCGGTGCGCGGCTCGCGCGAGTCGCCCGGTCGCGAACCCGCTTCCGCGGTCCGATCCTGATTCGCCTTGTGTTGGAGGCGTCCCGCAAGGCGCTACGCGAAGACTATGAAACGGCCTACCAACTAGCCGCCCTCGCACTTTCGATCGCTGACCGTTCGGCTGCCACCTTCGATCTTCATGTGCTGGCGGCGGCGGCGATGGGCAACGCCTGCCGAGCCCAGTGCGACCTGCGAAAAGCCGAAACCCACTTCGACTACGTCCGCTTTCTCCTCCACTCGCAAGACGTCACCGACCTCGCCGTGCTTGCGGAGGTCGATGATTTGGAAGGCTCGCTACGCAAAGACCAGCGACGCTTCGAACAGGCGGAGGAGCTGCTGGGGAGGGCGATTGCCCTGTACCGCGTCAACGATCGAGACGCACAGGCCGCCAAGGTGACGCTGATCCTCGCCGACGTCCACTATTACCGAGGCGATCTGCCTCGGGCGATCTCGACGCTGGAGCGTGTGCTCCCACAGATCCGCGTGAGTTCAGAGATCCGCGACTATCTTTGCGCCCGCCATAACCTGGCGCTCTACCTCACCTCTTCCGGTCGTCACGAAGAGGCGCTCGAGCTTTTCGAGGAAGATGCCGAGATGTTTGACCGCCATGGCCGGCCGGTCGACAAGATTCGCCGCCGATGGGTCGAAGGAATGGTTTTAGCGGGACTGGGCCGTCAGGCGGCCGCCGAACAGGCTTTCGTAGGAGCGCGCGATTCGTTGGTCGAACGAGGGATGGGTTTTGCGGCCGCGATGGTCTCCATGGACCTGGCCGCGCTCTACCTTCGTACCGGGCGAACGGGCGAGGTCCGCGCTCTGGCGGAGTCGATGATTCCCATCTTCCAGGCGCAGGACATCCACCGCGAGGCGCTGGCGGCTTTGATCCTGTTTCAGGAAGCGGCGCGGCGCGAGGCGGTCACGCTCACGCTCGTCGAGCGGCTTTCCGCCTATCTGCGAGAGGCGGAGGTAGACCGGGATCGGAAGTTCCGCGGCGGTGTCGGCGATGACGGAGGGCGCATCCGCTAAACTCCGTGGCGACGACCCAGCTCGCACCACGGAGGTAGCCTATGCAACGCCGGTGGATTCTCGGGGCTCTCGGGCTCCTCGGATGTCTTCTTCCCGCCCAACCAACCCTGGCGGATCGACCCTCGGTTACGCCGCCCGCCGCGGCGCTTCCCAAGATCGATGGAATGGAGGCCGCGCTCTACGCCGGCACGGCGTTCCGCGATCTGGTGATCGCTCCGGATGGCCACCGCATCGCCTGGGTGGAGACGGTGCTCGGTCCGGAAGGGCGGCCCACCGGCAGCTCCGCGCTACGGACCGTGGCTCTCGGGACCGACACCTCCGCCGAGCCGGTACGGATCGGTCTGCCGGGCAAGACGGCGACCTCGCTCGCCTTCTCGCCCGATGGCCGCCGACTGGCTTTTCTCGCCGATGACGGCGAGACCTCCCAACAGCAGATTTGGATGTCCGATCTCGATCCGGCCCCTGCCGGGAAGGGCAAGCGCGGTGCGGCGGCTCCCTCTCCGCGGCGCCTGACTTCGTTCGTCGGCCAGCTCGACGACCTGCGCTGGCTGCCCAAGGGCGACGGGCTCACCGCCCTCGCGATCGAAGGGCGGACCGAGGCGGCCGGGCCGCTTGCCGCCCGACCGCGAGAATCCGGAGTAATCGGCGAACACTTGGACGTGCGGCGGATCGCCCGGTTCGATACGGCCGACGGCACGCTCCGCTGGGCCTCGCCGGCCGACCTGTTCGTCTACGAGTACGACGCCTCGCCCGACGGTTCGGCGTTCGTCGCCAGCGCGGCGAAGGGCGAGGGAGACGCCAAATGGTGGGTTGCCCGCCTCTGGCGCTTCGATGCGGACGCCCCGCAAGGCCGGGTGCTCCACCAGCCCAAGCTCCAGATCGCGATGCCCCGCTGGTCGCCCGACGGTACGACCATCGCCTGGATCGAAGGCTTGATGAGCGACGAAGGCTCGACCGGCGGCGACGTTTGGACGATTTCCGCGGATCATCCATCGGTTGATGCGGCCAAGGGTGCGGAAGGCGAGGCGCCTAGCCGGGCACGCAACGTGACGCCGGACCTCGCCTCCTCGCCGGCCTGGCTCGCCTGGGCCGGTCCCGGGCGGTTGCTCTGGGTGGAGACGGCACCGGGCTCGACCGGTATCTCGACCCTCGATCTTTCGACCGGGCGGATCGACAGCCGTTGGCGCGCCGCGGAGGTGGTCTCGACCGGTCCTGGCGCTCCCAGCCTCGCCCTCGCTGCCGACGGAAAAACCGTGGCGACGCTACGGCATTCGTTCGATGCGCCGCCGGAGGTCTGGGCCGGCGAGATCGGCTCGTGGCGCCAGATCACGAAGCGTAACGCCGACATCCATCCGCTGTGGGGGAAAGCCCAAGATCTGCGCTGGACGAGCGATGGCCAGGAGGTCCAAGGCTGGCTCTTGGCGCCCCCCCATCCTCAGCCGGGCAAGAGTCAGCCGCTGGTGGTCTTCGTCCATGGGGGGCCCTCTTCCGCCCACCATCCCGGCTGGCCCACCATGGCGGGTGTTCTCGCCGAGGCGGGGTTCTACGTCCTGATGCCCAACCCGCGCGGCAGCTTCGGTTATGGCGCGGCGTTTCAAGCCGGCAACTTCAAGGATTTCGGCTATGGCGACTTCCGCGACATCGAGCGCGGAGTGGACGCCGCCGTCTCGGGCGCCCCGCAAGAGGCACCGATCGACCCGGGCCGCGTGGGCATCTTCGGATGGAGCTACGGCGGCTACATGACGATGTGGGCGGTGGGTAGAAGCGATCGGTTCGCCGCCGCGGTCGCCGGGGCGGGCATTGCGAACTGGCAGAGCTATGCCGGCCAGAACCGAATCGACGATTGGCTCGTGCCCTTCTTCGGCGCCACGGTTGAAGACGATCCCTGGATCTACGCGCGCAGCTCCGCCATCACCTTCGTCTCTCAGGCCAAGACCCCGACGCTCATGCTCCACGGCGAACTCGACTCGGAGGTGCCGGCGCCGCAGGGCTACGAATTCTGGAAGGCGTTGCGCCGCATCGGGGTTCCTGCCGAGCTGTACATCTTTGGCGACCAGGGGCACCGACTGAGCGCGGCCGGCGAGCGCGAGCGCTACTCCCGGACGGTCAACTGGTTCCGACGCTGGCTCCCCGAGCCGGCCGAGACGCTCGCGGTGGTCAACAAGTCCGACGCGAGCGTCGACCTGATCGATCCCTCGTCCGGACGCAGTCGCGCGACCCTTCCGACCGGCAACGGCCCGCACGAGGCGGCGATCTCGCCGGACGGCGCCACCCTGGTGGTGAGCGACTACGGCACCCGGGTGGAGCCCGGCTCGAGCCTCACGGTGATCGATCTGGCCACCCGGCGAGTGGTTTCGACGGTCGACCTCGGGGAACCGAAGAAACCGCACGGACTCGCCTGGCTCGGAACCCAATACCTCGCGGTGACCGCCGAAGGAAGCGGCGAGCTGCTGATCGTCAAGCCGCGCGAAGGCAAAGTGGTTCGAGCGGTGCCGACCGGCCAGGAGATCTCCCACATGGTGGCCGTGAACCCGGAGGGCAACCGCGCGTTCGTCGCCAACATCGGTTCGGGCAGCGTGACCGCGATCGATCTGCAAACCGGCCAGAAGATCAAAGACATCCCGACCGGAGCCGGCGCCGAAGGGATCGCCTTCCGTCCCGGCAGCCGCGAGGTCTGGGTCACCAACCGAGAGGCCGATACGCTCTCGGTGATCGATGCCGATCGCCTCACCGTGATCGCGACCCTTCCCTGTGCCGGTTTTCCGATCCGTATCGCCTTCAGCCCCCGCGGCGCGCGCGCTATCGTCACCGCCACCCGATCGGGCGAGGTGGTCGCCTTCGATCCCCAAGCCCGGCGCGAGCTTCTGCGCAAAAAGCTCGACCTCTCCGTCGTCGCCGAAGCGAAAGACCGCCTGTTCGGCGATCGCTTCGCCGGAAGCCCCGCCCCCGTAGGCCTCCTCTTCACCCCCAGCGGACGGCGCGCCTACGTCGCCGCCACCCAATCCGACCGGGTAATCGAGATCGACACCGAGAGCCTGGACGTCGTGCGGGTGATCGAAACCGGACGCGAGCCGGATGGGATGGCGGTGCGGTAGGGGAGCGGACGGAGAACTCATGGTTTTTAGCGCGGCCGGTTGCTAGGATCGAGGGGACCGAGCGAGGTAGCTACCAATGACCGAATGGCGTAACCACCTGACTTCTGACCCGAACGTTTGCAGCGGGCAGATTGTGGCGCGCGGCACTCGGGTGCTCGTCGTCAACATCTTGGATAGCCTTGCCGAAGGCTCGACGCGAGCGGAGATCCTCGGGAGCTTTCCGTCCCTTCAGCCCGTGCACATCGATGCCGCGCTCACCTATGCGGCCGAGTTGGCGCGTGAGGAATCGCTTTTGCCCCTCGCCTCCCGATGAAGTTCAAGATCGACGAAAACCTGCCGGAGGAGATCGCCCACCGGCTGCGAGAAATCGGCGAGGATGCCGACACGGTCGTAACGGAAGGTCTTGCGGGCGAACCGGATTCTCGGATCGTGATGGAGACAAGGCGCGAGCGCCGGATTCTGGTGACTCTAGACAAAGGGCTCGGTGACGTTCGCTTCCGGAGCGAGGATGAACCCGCGGTCGTGTTGATTCGCTTTCCTTCTGCCGGCCGCAAGGCGCTGCTCGATTTCGTCACTCCTTTGCTTCCCGGTTTGGTTCTCCGACTAAGGTCCGGAATGTACCGCGTGCTCGTCGTTACCGAGCGAGGGGTCCGCGCGCGCTGAGCCCGGGCACTTTGGGAGAGGCTTGCGTCGCCCCTCTCAATCAGAACCTTCCACCCCTATCCGCCGTATGCTTCCGGGAGCCCGTGTGTCGGTTTCCGCGAGGATTTTCGCGCAATGACTGATAGGAGAGCAGCGTCTTGAGACAGAGAGCGATGGCCCTGGCCGCCCTTTTGGGGCTTCTTTTCGGGACGGGGCTGTCGCCCGTCTTGGTTGCGCAGGAACCTTCCGCGAAGCTGGACCCGACGAAGAAGCAGGAGATGAAGCAAGAGGTCCTCGACGGGAAGGCGAAGAAGGAAGAAGAGGCGAAGGCCGCCAAGAACGCGGGCGCCAAAAAGGGCGAGGCGAAGAAGGCCGACGAGAAGAAAGACCCCTGGAACGGCGACACGTTCTCGGGGTTGGAGCTGCGCGGCATCGGCCCGGCTCTCACCTCCGGCCGGATCGTCGATTTCGTCGCCGACCCGAACGACCCGAACACCCTCTCTCTCGGCGCGGCGGCGGCGGGGGTTTGGAAGAGCACGAACCGCGGCGTCACCTGGTCGCCGATCTTCGACGGCGAGTCGGTCTACTCGATCGGTTGCTTGGCGATCGACCCCAAGGATTCGCTGACGATCTGGGCCGGTAGCGGCGAGAACAACAGCCAGCGGAGCGTCTCGTGGGGCGATGGCGTCTACAAGTCGACCGACGGCGGCAAGAGCTGGAAGAACATGGGGTTGGGCAAGTCCGAGCACATCGGCAAGATCCTGATCGACCCGCGCGACTCGAACGTCGTCTGGGTGGCGGCCCAGGGTCCGCTCTGGTCGGCCGGCGGCGACCGCGGTCTCTATAAGACCCTCGACGGCGGCAAGACGTGGAAGAAAGTGCTCGACATTTCGGAGAACACGGGCGTCTCGGACCTGGCGTTCGACCCGCGCAACCCCGACGTCGTCTACGCCGTGGCCTACCAGCGGCGGCGCCACGTTTGGACCCTGATCAACGGCGGGCCGGAATCCGGCATCCACAAAACCCGCGACGGCGGCGAAACCTGGACCAAGCTCTCCGGCGGCCTGCCGAAAGAGGACATGGGCCGGATCGGCATCGCGGTCGCCCCCACCGCGCCCGACACGGTCTACGCGACGATTGAAGCGACCCGCAAGACGGGTGGCTTCTTCCGCTCGACCGACGGCGGCGCGAGCTGGGAACGGACGATCAAGAAGGTCTCCTCCTCGCCGCAGTACTACCAGGAACTGTTCGTCGATCCGAAAGACGCCGACCGCGTCTATGCGGTCGACACCTTCCTCCAGGTTTCCGAAGATGGCGGAAAGTCTTTCGCCAATCTGGGCGAAGAGAGCAAGCACGTCGACAATCACGTGGTCTGGATCGACCCGCAAGACACGCGGCACCTTTTCGTCGGCTGCGACGGCGGCCTCTACGAATCGTTCGATCGGGGCAAGAACTGGCGCCATACGCCGAACCTGTCGATCACCCAGTTCTACCGGGTCGCGGTCGACAACAGCGAGCCGTTCTACTACGTATACGGCGGCACCCAGGACAATTTCAGCCTCGGCGGCCCGTCGCGGACCAACAACATCCACGGCGGCGTTTCGGCCGACTGGTTCGTGACCAACGGCGGCGACGGCTTCTTCAGCCAGGTCGATCCGGTCGATCCGAACATCGTCTATGCCGAGTCGCAAAACGGCGGATTGGTTCGCTACGACCGCAAGAGCGGCGAGATCGTGGACATCCAGCCGCAGCCGGGCAAGGGAGAACCGGCGCTCAAGTGGAACTGGGATTCGCCGATCCTGATCAGCCCGCATGCGCCGAGCCGGCTCTACTTCGCCGCCCAGCGTCTGTTCCGGAGCGACGATCGCGGCAACTCGTGGCGGCCGGTCTCGCCCGATTTGACCCGTCAGATCGATCGCAACCTCCTGCCCGTGATGGGCAAGGTCTGGGGCATCGACGCCGTGGCCAAAAACGCCTCGACGTCGTTTTACGGCAACATCGTGGCGCTCGCCGAATCGCCGGTCGCCGAAGGGGTGCTTTACGTCGGCACCGACGACGGCCTGGTGCAGGTGAGCGAAGACGGCGGCGAGCATTGGCGGAAGATCGACAAGATTCCCGGCGTTCCGGACAGCACCTACGTCGCCCGCCTGGAGGCGGACGTCAAGGACGGAAACGTCGTCTACGCCGCGTTCGACAACCACAAGCGGGGCGATTTCAACCCCTATGTCTTCAAAAGCGGCGACCGCGGCCGGACTTGGGTGTCGATCGCGGGCGACCTGCCGAAGACCAGCCCGGTCTATGCCGTGAAGCAAGATCCGGCCTCGCCCGACCTGATTTTCGCGGGGACCGAGTGGGGCCTCTACTTCTCCAAGGACGGCGGCAAGCGGTGGCTTCAGTTGAAAGGCGGTCTGCCGACCATCGCGATCCGCGACATCGAGGTGCAGAAGCGCGAGGGCGACCTGGTGATCGCGAGCTTCGGCCGCGGTTTCTTCATCCTGGACGACCTAACGCCGTTGCGCGAAGCGACCCCCGCCACGTTGGAAAAGGACGCCGAGCTGTTCGACCTGCGGCCGGCCAAGATGTACGTCGAGGCGGCGCCCGGCGGCGAGCCCGGCCCCGGTTTCCGTGGGGCCTCGTTCTTCACCGCCCCCAACCCGCCGTTCGGCGCGGTCTTCACCTACTACCTGAAGGAAGGATTCACGACCCAGGAGAAGCAGCGCTGGAAGCGGGAAAAAGAAGCCAACAAGGAACATACCGACAAGTCGGACAAGAAAGCTCCCAAGGGAGGAGCGGCCCGCGACGACGCGCCCTATCCGACCTGGAGCGAGCTGCGGGCCGAAGAGCGCGAGCCGGCACCCGAAATCGTCCTCACGGTGACCGACGATCAGGGCAACGAAGTACGCCGGTTGACCGGTGACGCCACTCCGGGTTTCCACCGCGTAGCCTGGGATCTCCACTATCCGCCCGCCTCGCCGATCAGCCTGGACGAGCCCGAGCCGGGGCGCGGTGGGCCGGACGGTCCGCTCGCGGCGGCCGGTACCTATCGGGTGCAGCTCGCCAAGCGGGTCGACGGCGTGTTGACCCCTCTGGGCGAGCCGAAGACCTTCCGCACCGAGCCGCTCGGTTTGAGTTCCTTGCCGGCGGGCGATCAGCGCCAGGTACTCGATTTCCACGCCAAGGTCGCCCGGCTCCAGCGGGCGGCGATGGGCGCCTCGTCGATGATCGACGAGACGAAGACCCGGGTTGAACTCCTGAAAAAAGCGGTGGAGGTGACGCCGGGCGCCGATCCGGCCCTCTATGCCCAGCTCGAAGGGATCGAAGGAAGACTCGAAGACCTGGAGATCGACCTTGCCGGCGACACAACCATCGCCAAGCGGAACGAGCCGGTGCCGCCCGCGATCATCGACCGCCTGTACCAGATTCTGTTCGGCGCCTGGGGTTCGACCTCTGCTCCGACCGCCACGCACCAAGAGGGATATCGCATCGCCGCCGAGCAACTCGGACCGGTGCTCGACAAATTGCGCACTTTGGTCGAGGTGGACCTCAAGAAGATCGAAGGCCAGCTCGATGCCGCCGGAGCCCCCTGGACTCCCGGCCGTGTGCCGGTTTGGAAGCCGGAGTAGCCCAGTGGACCAGTCGGATAGGCGGCCGAAGGGTCGCCTATCCAAGAAGGGAGAAACCGGCGTCAGCTCATGAGCGAGACTTTCGAGCAAATCCTTGTTCTTGTGGATAGCCAGCAAGTCAGGATTTCGGAACATGGCTATGACGAGCTGGCAGAGGACGGTATCCTTGCCAGGGAGATCATCCGCGGGATTGCCGACGGTGAGGTTCTTGAGGACTATCCGAACTTTCCCAAGGGGCCTTGCGTCCTGGTCTTGCAGCGAGATGACGAGAATC
>JBBRUC010000168.1:0-13563 GCA_038248205.1 Thermoanaerobaculia bacterium | reverse complement strand
GCGGGGCGGCAACGCGACCAACGACCGGGGCTCGGGCGGCGGCGGAGCGATCGCGGTCGAGTACGCGACGACCTCGGGTACGGCGCTGGCCAATCTGCGGGCTTTCGGCGGTGCGGCGGGGAGCGCGACCTTCCGGCGCGGCGGCGCGGGCACGGTCTACCTGTTCGGTGGCGGCGCCACCTACGGCGATCTCCTGGTCGACAACAACGGCGTCGTTGGCCAATCGACCGAGCTGCCGGCTCTGGGTTCCGGCGTCGCCCAGGTCGGCTCCGCGGGCAACCTCCTGGTCACCGACCGGGCGACCGGCATTCCGGCCTATTTCCAGAGTCACTGGCTGCGGTTGTCCGCGGCCGACGGCACGCCCAAAGGCACCTACCGCGTCGCGACGGTGACCGGCGTCAGCGCGACACTCGTCTCGGCTGACGGTTCGCCGATCGACGTTGCCGAAGGCGACCTCTGGCAGGGCGTCTATCGCTTCGACATGGTGACGACCCGTGGCGGCGCGATCCTCGCGACGATCGACCCGATCGAAGGCACGCTCCTGGCGATGGCCGGTACCGGGACCTCTCTCGTCGCCGCCGCGGAGAACCGCGAAACGCCGCGGATCGATCCATCTGCGATCGGTATCGGCAGCGACGAGATTCCAGGTGCCTGGCGGATCGAAGTGCCGTCGTCCGCCGTCTTCGACCCCGACGGGATTTCGGAGCTTCGCTTGGTCGGCGCCAAGAGCTGGACCACGGCAAAGTTCTCGCCCGAAACAGGCGCCGTCTTCACCTGGTTGGGGGCCGCGGGCGAATCGCTCGAGCTGGTGGCCATCGACGCTCACGACCGGCAGCGGCTCGGTGCCCGGGTGCGCTTGGAGCCGCTTGCCGACTCAGGGAGGTCGCTCGGGGCCGACGCGCTGCCGAAGTGCGAAGCGCAGCCGCTCCTCGCGACCGGAAACGGCTATCTGCTGGCGGCCTACGAAGACCGGCTGGTGGTCGCCGACCCCGCGACGGGGGAGGTCTGGACGGTTCTCTTCGCCGACGGCGAAACTCCGGCCGAATTGACCGCCGACGATTCGAAGGTCGTGCTCTCGCTGCGTTGCGGGTACGCGGCCGGCCGGGCGGGCGCGATCGGGCCGCGGCTCTGCAAACGGGAGATTCCGCTCACCGACAACCTGCGGCAGCTTCGGCTTTGGGCCGAAAAGGAATAGTGGCGGACTTGGCGGACTAAACCGCCATCCGTCGTCCGTCGAAGCGGCGCAGGCTCCAGCTCTCGAAGATCTCGTTGCCGGTGAGCCTCATCTCGCGGAGCACGCGGATCGCGTACTCCTCGCCGAGCAGGAGGCCCTCGGCGGCGTCGCTCCGCCAGTGGATGCCCGCGAAGTTGCGGCCGAGCGAGACGTTGGCGGCCAGCTTGTCGAGTTCGCCGCCGATCGACAGCGTCGGCCCCTGGTATTTCTCGAGCGCGAGGCCGTCCGGGCGCGGCATCACCGGTTCGGGCACGACGTGCGACTCGTCGAGACAGGCCTTGAGCACGGTGACACAGGCTCCCGCGATCACCGCGTGGCCGGCAGGGTACGACGGGTGGATGGGGCAGGCCTCGGGGTAGGCCTGGGGGAGGAGCGCGGTACCGGTCCGTTTCGCGACCTCGGCGATCGCCGTGGCGTCCGCGAGGCCCGCGGCGAGCGGCACCGTGCCTCCGCCGCGCCGCAGGAGTTCGATCCTGCCGCCCATCTCCTCCGGCCGCAGCCGGCGGTGGACCCGCCACTTCTGATACCAGCAAGCGACGAGCGCTCCCTGCGTCACGGTCGCGAGCAGCGCGAACAGATACGGCGGGCCGAAGGTGGTGAACGCCGACTGGGTGCGCGAGTGCTTGTAGGGATTGCCGCCGTCCGGCAAGGTACCCCACTTGAGAGCCTGGAGGCACGCGGCGAGGTAGGGCTGGTAGGTGAAGTCGCGGTGGACGTACTCGCCGAGGTCGCGGCCGTTTCTGATAAACAGCGGCTTCGCCTCGAAGCGGTTGACCGAAGCGAGCGCGCCGTTCTGGTTCGCGAGCCAATCGTCCCAGGCGGTGAGATAGTCGAGGCCGGGCACCGCGGTGCGGTTTTGCTGCTCGACGATGGTGGGCACCAGCGGGATCGGCTTGAGCAGGAACTGCGACAGGTACGGTCCCGCGAGATCCCCTTCGGTGGTACCGCGGAAGAGGGTTTCGGGAGTCACTGTGCCCCCCGACTTTGGGCCGCGGAAGCCGGGCAGCCTGCCGAGCTCGTCAGAGGCCGCGCGGGCGAGCGGGTGGCTCCCGTACTCGGAGAACGGCACGTCGCGCAACAGCGCCTGCCAATAGAGTTCGACCGCCTCTGCCGCCTGCTCCGCACCGTCGAACGCGGGCGCCGACGGGCAGGCGAGCTGCGATGGATCGGGGCCGATCAATCCGATCGACCAGGCGGCCTGTGGGTTCGCGAGCTTGACGAAGCCGCCGAGCGGAACGGTCTCGAAATCGCGCGGATCGCCACTCGCTATTGCGCGCAGCAGCACCTCGTACGATTTGGGCTCGACCAACCCGGAGCGGTCGTGGGGGAGCCCTTTGGTGAAACAGGCGGTCCGGCCGGCGAGGCGGTCTTCGTCGCCGTTCGGCCGCTGCACCGCGACCCCCGCGTCACGCGCTTCCCGCGCGGCGGCGACCCGCGCCGAGTAGGCGCGCGCGAGCGCGGGATGGATCGCCGGGGATTCTTCTTTGACCGCGGCCCGCGCGGCGGCGCGAGCGAGCGCGTCGGGCGCGAGCGCGGCGGCGGCCATACCGCCAAAAAACTGGCGACGGGTGGGTGTGGTGGATCTCTTAGGCATCTCGTTCTTACTCGACGGGTTGGCAATGGGTATCTTCTGTGCGGATACTAAGAGATCTTTCAGGGACTAGCCAACGATGACGGCCGGGGAAGTAGGCAGCGCTTGCAAGTTGCTCGCGGCGGGCGCTCAGAGCTGGGTACACGGAATGCCGATCACCAGCAGGACCACCCCCACCCACTGCCACGGAGCGATCCGTTCGCGCAGGAAGATCGCCGCGAGCAGCACGGTGATTGCGCTGAAGAGGGAAGTGAGCACGGTGGTCAAGGTGACGTTGCCCAGCGTCAGCCCCCAGGTCGAAGCGAGGAACGCGCCGGTGTCCAGCAAGCCGACCACGCCGATCAACCACCAGATCCGGCCGCGCGGCAGGGCGAGACCTTGCCCCAAGGGAACGGCGAGCAGCGCGAGCACGAACGGCGTCACCAGGCGAAATAGCCAAACCGGCAACACCGAACCGAACGCGGGCGCGATGCGAAAGCCGAGCAGCCAAAAGAGCATGCCGAAGGTCACGGCACCGGAAAGCGCCCAGGGAACCCCCGGCGGCAGGCGGTGCCACGAGCGTTGGGACCGGTCCGCCGCCGGTCCGGTCGAGGTGAGGATCACGCCGATCAGCACCACGGCGAGCGCGATCGTCTTGGTTGCCCCCAGCCGCTCGCCGGAGAGATAGGAGAGCGCGCCGGTGATCGCGCCGTAGCTCGCGGCGATCGGTGAGACGAGGGTGAGCACACCGATTTCGAACGAGCGGAAGAGAGCGAACGAGGCATAGATGTTGAGCGCGCAGCCAACCGCCATCCAACCCCAGGCTTCGGGGCCGATCGCGGCGAGGGCTGCGAGTTCGCCGGTGGCCAACAGGTAGGCGGAAACCGCAGCCAAACCAAAGAATTGAAAGTAGAACAGGCAGCGAAAGGCGCCGATCTCGCGCGCGACGAACCGGGCGAGGAAGTCGCCCACGCCCCAGCCGACCGCCGCGGTGAGCCCCGGCAGGACGTTCATCGGGAAACTCCGCGTAACCGCGGACCTGGAAGGCGGGACGTTGCCATGGGTGGCAGATCCTACCCCGACGTGGCGCGGCCGGCGCGGCCGGCTCGACGGCGAGACACCGCGGGCGCGCTCTTCCGGCATAGACTCTCGCCAATGCTGTCCACTCGAATCGGTGAGTTCGCCGCGCTCGGCACGGCGTCATGCTGGACCGTCTCGGCGCTCGCCTTCGAGACGGCGGGAAAACGGATCGGCTCGCTCGCGACCAACCTGATCCGGATGGCGCTCGCGGCGGTTTTCTTGACCGCGCTGCATGCGGTGCGGCAAGGCGGGCTCTTGCCGCTCGACGCCGGGGCGCACGCCTGGGGATGGCTGGCGATCTCCGGGTTGGTGGGCTTCACGTTTGGCGATCTCTGCCTGTTCCGGGCGTTCGTACACATCGGTCCCCGGCTCGCCTCGGTCATGATGTGCCTCGCGCCGCCGTTCGCGGCCCTGCTCGGCTGGTTGTTCCTGGGCGAACGGCTGGGAGCGCTCGACCTCGCCGCGATGGTCCTGATCGGTTGCGGCGTCGCCGGGGCGATCGCGGCCCGTGCTCCCGGCGCGCCGAATCCCGTTCCGGGTGCGATCGCGGCGGAGTCTTCGTCCAGTACGCCTTCCGGCCACCGAACGACCGGACTGCTACTCGGTGTCGGAGGTGCGCTCGGTCAGGCCGGGGGACTGGTTCTGTCAAAGATCGGCATGGGCAAATTCGACCCTTTCGCCGCGACGCAGATTCGGGTGCTCGCCGGCTTCGGCGGGTTCCTGCTCGTCGCCGCGGCGCTGCGCTGGGGCGGACGGATGAAAACCGCGCTCGCCGACCGGCCGGCGGTGGCCTGGGCGACACTCGGCGCGATCTTCGGTCCCTTCCTCGGGGTCGGCCTGTCGCTTGTTGCGGTGCAGCGCACGTCGGCGGGAGTGGCCGCAAGCCTGATGGCGATCACGCCGATCCTGATCCTGCCGGTGGTGGTGCTGCTCGAACGGGAACGCTTCAGTTTCGCGAGCCTCGGCGGGGCGGTTCTGGCGGTGGCCGGAGTGGCGCTGCTGTTGGCGTGATGCGGCGGGGTGTAACCCAAGATCGCCTTTCGGCCAAGGAGTCACTATGAGCGAAACCGTCGAGCCTTTGGAGTCGACCGATGCGGCCCCTGCGCCGGCCGCCCCCCTTGAAGAAACCGAGCCCGAGGCGGCGCCCGAGGCATCGGTTCCCTTGGCGGCGTTCGCTGCGGCCGCCGAGCCGAAGCCTGCCGGAGTGCTCCGCCATCGCTGGCCCGCCCGCGTGACCCATTGGGGCAACGCGATTCTGCTCGTCGGCATGGTGGCGAGCGGCCTTCAGATCTACGGCGCCTTTCCGCGCTTCGGCCTGCGCGGTGCGCCGCCGCTCGGCCCTAATCCGTTCGAGGGGTATCACTTTCCCGCGGCGGTGCGGCTCGGCGGCTGGCTCGCCGGGGGGCTCAACTGGCACTTTGCGCTCGCCTGGCCGTTCGTTTTGACGGGGCTGTTCTACCTCGGCTTCCTGATCGTCTCCGGTGAGTGGCGGAGCCTAGTGTTCCGCCCGAGCGACGTGCCGAAGGCTTGGGCGATGCAGCTCTATTATTTGCGCTTGAAGAAAGAGCATCCGTCGCAGGGCAAGCACAACGCTCTGCAAAAAGCGGCCTATTCGTTCATCTTCCTGCTCGGGGTGCTGTCGACCGCGACCGGTTTCGCGATCTACAAGCCGGTGCAGCTCTCGTGGCTGACCGCTCTGTTCGGCGGCTACGAGCGGGCCCGGTATTTTCATTTTCTGGCGGTCTGGCTGTTCGTCGGCTTCACCCTGCTCCACGTTGCGTTGGTCTTTCTGGTCGATCCGGCGTCGCTTCGCGCCATGATCACCGGGTGGTACCGAGGGAGGTTCCCAAGCCATGACTGACGACCTGAGGGTCTCCCGCCGCGACCTGCTGCGCCTCGGCCTGGTGGGCGGAGCGGCATCGCTGCTCTCCGCCTGCGGCTGGAAGGGCGGCAAGCTCGGCCGTTCTGCGTTCGCCGTGGCGGGCGATCTGAACGACTGGGCGGGGGAGCATCTATGGCTCTCGTCCACCCGCCCGGCACCGACCTACGCCCTCTCCGAGCGGACGCCCGAGCCGGCCTTTCCGGCCTATTTCATCTCCCGGCCTGTGCCTACCCTCGAAGATCCCGCCGCCTGGTCCTTGGAGCTGGGGGGGCTGGTCAGGAAGCCTCAGCGCCTGACGCTCGCGATGATTCAGGCGTTGCCGCGGATCACCTACACGGTCAAGCACCACTGCGTCGAAGGGTGGTCCGCGATCGGAACCTGGACGGGCGTGCCGTTCTCCATGATCGCCGCGCTCGCCGAACCGCTCCCGGGAGCGCGTTTCCTGCGCTTTGATTCCTTCGACAAGAACTATTACAACGGCTTCGACTTGAAAAGCGCGATGCACCCGCAGACGATCCTCGCCTACGCTTTCAACGACCAATTCCTCACCCCTCAACGCGGCGCGCCGCTGCGCCTCTACAGTCCGGTCAAGCTCGGCTACAAGATGACTAAATACCTGACGCGGGTTGAGTGGACTGCCGAGCGCCCGGGCGGGTATTGGGAGGATCTTGGGTATCCTTGGTTCGGGGGGATTTGAGGACGGCGGCGTGGTATCGTTTCGGCTGTGAGCTTCGAGGTTCTTGGCGAGATCTCTCAGGTCGAGGCATTCGCCAGCGGAGGTTCAATTCGAGACCTCGAGAAGCTCGAAGAGCGCTACGGCCTGGGGAATTGGCGCAAAATGAAGGGCGTCGCGCTGATTCGGTTGCGCACCGGTCGTGTGCGTCGAGCCGAGCTTCATTGGTACGAGCCGCACGGCATCGGACGAAAAGAAATGAAGAGAAAGCGCTACCTGGACTGACCCATGCGGCATTCGACAGCGAAAAACTCCACTTTCGTGGTTTGCGTGGACAAGGAGGAGTACCCCACCTCCCTGGAGTTCCACAAGATCTATCGCGTCCTCGCCGACGACGATGCGGCTACGGACGGTGATTTGCGAGTGATTGACGAGAGCGGAGAGGACTACATCTATCCGGCCAGCATGTTCCTGCCGATCGAGTTGCCGCGCGAGACGGAGAAAGCGTTGAAGACATCGTTTTCCCGTGTCCTGCACAAGACCGCTTAGCTACCGGTGGTCCAAGGGGTTCGCCTTACAGGATAGTGAGCCGCTGGAATGTTTCGGCCTCTGTCCGGGTTAGGATGCTCCGCCCTATGGATTTCATCTCCGTCCGCGGTGCCCGCGAGCACAACCTCAAGAACATCGACGTCGAGATCCCGCGAAACCGCCTGGTGGTGATCACCGGGGTTTCGGGATCGGGTAAGTCGTCGCTGGCGTTCGACACCCTGTTTGCCGAGGGACAGCGGAGGTACGTCGAGTCGCTGTCGTCGTACGCCCGGCAGTTCCTTCAGCAGATGGAGAAGCCGGACGTCGATTCGATCGAGGGCCTGTCGCCCGCGATTTCGATCGAGCAGAAGTCGGTCTCCAAGAATCCGCGCTCTACGGTCGGGACGGTCACCGAGATCCACGACTACCTGCGGCTGATGTTTGCCTCGATCGGCATTCCGCATTGCCCGAACTGTAGCGCCGTCATCCGGCCGCAGACGGTGCAGCAGATGGTCGATCGGGCGCTCGAACAGCCCGCGGGGACGCGTCTGGTCCTCTACTCGCCCTTCATCCGCGGCAAGAAGGGGGAGTACAAGAAGCAGCTCGCCCAGATGGCGCGCGAGGGCTTCCACCGGGTCCGGATCGACGGCGAGATGGTCGAGTTGGCTGGGGAGCCACCGGCACTCGACAAGCAGAAGAAGCACTCGATCGACGTCGTGGTCGACCGGATCGTGGTCAAGCCCGGGATCGAGAAGCGCCTGGCGGATTCGATCGAGACGGCGCTCAAGGTTTCGAGCGGCCTGATCATCTTGGCGCCCGAGGGGCAGCCGGAAGAGACGCTGTCGCAGAACTATTCCTGCTCCGAGTGCGGCACCGGCCTCTCCGAGATCACGCCGCGCCTCTTCTCGTTCAACAGCCCGTACGGGGCGTGCCCCACCTGCTCCGGTCTCGGAACGCTGATGGGAGTCGATCCGGACAAGGTGATTCCCGACCCTGAGCGCTCGATCGACGCCGGAGCGGTCGCCCCCTGGCCCGAAGGATCGAAGTCGTGGCGCATGCGGATGATCCAGACGCTCGCCAAGGCGCTCGAATTCTCGATGTCGACCCCATGGAGCCGGCTGCCGAAGATCGCCCAGGACGCGATCCTCTATGGCAACAGCGAGGAGTTGACGTTCAAGCTGGAGAGCAGCAAGTCGAGCTACAAGTGGAAGGGCTCCTGGGAGGGGGTCGTGCCGCTGCTCGCTCGGCGCTACAAGGAGACCGAATCGGCAGGGGTGCGCACCGAGATCGAGCGCTTCATGTCGGTCAACTCCTGCCCGGACTGCAAAGGCCGGCGCCTGCGCCCCGAGGCGCTCGCGGTCACCGTCGCCGGCCAGGCGATCGACACCCTCTCGTCCCGCTCGGTGGCGGACTTGCGTCGCTTCCTCTGGGGGCTCGCCCTGTCCGAGCGCGAACGGACGATCGTCGGTAAGGTGCTGCAGGAGATCTCCGACCGGCTCGCTTTCCTGGACGACGTGGGGGTCGGCTACCTCACGCTCGACCGCTCGTCGGCCACGCTCTCGGGGGGAGAGAGCCAGCGCATCCGCCTCGCGACCCAGATCGGCAGCAAGCTGATGGGCGTACTCTACGTCCTCGACGAGCCGTCGATCGGCCTGCACCAGCGGGACAACGCGCGGCTGCTCGCGACGCTGCAAGGAATGCGCGACCTGGGCAACTCCGTGCTGGTGGTCGAGCACGACGAGGACACCATTCGCGCGGCCGACTGGGTGATCGACTTGGGGCCGGGCGCCGGCATCCACGGTGGCGAGGTGGTGGCCGAAGGGACGGCGGAGCAGATCGCGAAGAATCCGAAGTCGCTCACCGGCAAGTACCTCTCGGGTGAGGTGACGGTGCCAATCCCCACCGAGCGCCGGCCGGGCAAAGGCCAGCCGCTGGTAATCGAGGGGGCGAGCCAGAACAACTTGAAGGACCTGTCGGTCGAGTTTCCGCTCGGCAAGCTGACGGTGGTGACAGGGGTCTCGGGCTCCGGCAAGAGCACTCTCGTCAACGACATTCTCTACAAGGCGCTCGCCCGCCACTTCTACAAGGCGACCGACAAGCCGGGGGAGCATGCGCGGATCTTGGGGCTCTCGCAGCTCGACAAGGTGATCGCGATCGACCAGAGCCCGATCGGCCGGACGCCGCGCTCGAACCCGGCGACCTACACGAACGTCTTCAATCCCATCCGCAACCTGATGGCGATGATGCCCGAGGCGAAGGTCCGCGGCTTCAAACCCGGCCGCTTCAGCTTCAACGTCCCGGGTGGGCGTTGCGAGGCGTGCAAGGGCGACGGGCAGAACAAGATCGAGATGCACTTCCTGCCCGACATTTACGTCACCTGCGAAGTCTGCGGCGGCAAGCGCTACGATCGCGAGACGCTCGCGGTGCGCTACAAGGGACTGAACATCGCCGAGCTGCTCGACCTCCCCGTCGAACAGGCACGAGAGTTCTTCCGCAACATCCCCGGAGTCGACCGCATCCTCGACACTCTGGTCGAAGTGGGCCTCGGCTACATCCGCCTCGGCCAGCCGGCGACCACCCTCTCCGGCGGCGAAGCCCAGCGCGTCAAGCTCGCCCGTGAACTGTGCAAGCGCTCCACGGGCAAGACCCTCTACCTTCTCGACGAGCCGACCACCGGCCTCCACTTCGACGACGTCGGCAAACTCGTCGCCCTCCTCCAGCGCCTGGTCGACCTCGGCAACACCGTGATCGTGATCGAGCACAACCTCGACGTCATCAAGGTGGCGGACTGGGTGATCGACCTCGGTCCCGAAGGGGGGGAGAAGGGGGGGCACATCCTCGCCGCCGGAACGCCGGAAGAGGTGGCCCAGGTCGAAGAGAGCTTTACGGGCCAGTACCTGAAGCCCCTGCTCGGGCGGACGGCCGCGGTAGCTCCTCCTAAAAAGAAGCGGGCGGCGAAGAAGTAAGGGCCCAGGTCGAGTGCCTGCTTGTAGTGCGGGCCGCTGCGTGAGAGATTCAGCGTAGGCTGGCCACGCCGGGGTTCCGTCTGGATGATTCGCGATGGCTCACAGCAGGCCGCCGGTGTCAGCGACCAGCCCTGCCTTCACCGCTCGAGGCTCCTGAACAGATCAGATTCTTCACCCAGCTTCACGAGCCTTGGCGAGAGCTTCGGCGTCCTCAGGGTCTAACCGGACAGTCGTAGTGAGCTTGCGCGACCTGCGGTGCACTATACACGCTTCCAAGTTGGCAAAGACTAGAGCGCCCCCCGATCGGCTTCGGCGAAATTTTCCGCTGGGCCGACCTCCAACCGGAGGAGTACAAGACGCGAGTTGCCGATCTCGTTGCAGCGATTGTCGCCGAAGCCGCCAATCAGCGATCGGCGACCGGGATCCAGCCGCTCGGCCGGGTCGCGATTCTGAGCCAGCATCCGTTCTTCCCAGCCCGCCCCGCACGTCCACGCCATCAGCAAGCGCGTCCGCACCGAGATCGAGATCGCCTACGCCTAGTTCGTGAGAGCATTTCGGGAAGCAGTCGAGTAAGATACTTATTGGAAAGCCCGTGGGAGAAGAGTCCCACCGTGCGAAAGGAGAGATATGAAGAAGGGACCTCGCAAGTTGAAGCTGTCCACAGAGACTCTTCGTGGCCTGACGGAGCACACTCTGCTGCATATTGAGGGTGGCATCAGCGGTATGAATATCCCGGACAGTTGTGGCTTCACAAACTGGCTGGAATGCCCGAGTTTCTTTGTTCAGAACGGGTGCGGACCGTAGAGGGTTGACGCCTTCGCCTTTTCCTCCTCGGTCTCTGGACCGTCTCTTCGAGCCAGCGCGCCACCGCGGCGCTCCTACAGCACCTGGAGAGTTCTGTCGCTCCCGAACGGGCAGGTGATCGTCGAGAAGTACCCCAGGCCCTCCCCGGCCGCGCCGGGGAGGTATTGAAAGCTCTTGTTGTTCTGGGTCGTAGTGGTGCACTTGAGTGCGCCGGGAATAAGTACGACCCTCTTCAAGAAGGTACGGGGTCGAAGGCGGCCCAAGAGTGGAGTATTCGGGTCGGCCAAGCCCTTGCGGCTGCCCGAGGCTGCCGACTAAGCACGATTCAGCCTTCCCGATTCGTCAAGCGCTGCGTGATGAATTGGGCGTTCGACGCGCGCTCGATGCGACAGGATTTTCTCCAACTCCTCCCGAAGGGAACGCTCGGCCAACCAAGGGTCGTGGGCCTGCTGGAGCCTCTTGCCTGTTTGCTCAAGGATACTGCTCGAGATCCACCCGAACCGCTTCGCCTAATTCCCATTCGAAGGTTATGCACCAGGGTCCAATTGACTGGAAGACTCTAGCGTTGCGGCTTACCCTTCAGCGACGAAGAGGAAGTTCAAGTGGGGCGCCTGTTCTACCTCCTGTCTCATGGCTGCAAGGAGAACCTTGTTGCCCATCCGCAGGATTGGCCGGGCGTTCGCTTCTAGCGGTTGACGGCGGAGTTTCGGGCCGAAGGAGCGGTGAGTAAACCGATTCACCTTGAGTTGCCTAGGCTGGCCCATCGCGGGCGGCACCTTCCGCCGCGATGGGCCAGCCGACACGGATTCAAGGCAGGGGACCTTTCCAGCATAAGCACTCGAAGTTTCCGTTCGTACAGGTGTTGCCGTAGACGATCTGGCAGCTATAGCCGCCTCCGCCATTCCAGGGGCCGGAGCAGTAGTTGCCCTGGAATGCCCCGGCGCATTGGCTAGCGCTGCAATCTCCGCAGCGGGGCACCAAGGAGATTGACGAGGGAATCCCAAGGTCCGCCTCCACCGTCGGCGAGGTGCTCGCAGCACCGCAAGCAGGTTTGAGAAAATCCGGTGCCGCCGCGAGAGCGGCACCCGCAAGGACGAATCCGACCAACAGCCAAACACAAACCGAACTCCTGCGCATTGTGATCTCCTCTCCAGGGTTGGGTGTGGGCCTTCCTTCAATAGGGTGTCGCGGCACACCCGAGGCGAGCCGCGGGCGTGCGAGCCCCCGGGGAGAAGGTGCCCGCCCGGATAGGTTCGAGAGGTTAAACGCTCTCTTGGGTGTCTGCCGATGGACCAACATCTACTATGGATGGAGGCCGAACCTCCGGGACGAAGGCGACAATCATCTCATCGAGCTGGCGGTCGCCGGAGGCGCTACAGCGATTGTGACCCAGAACGTCCGGGACCTGCGCTCCGGTGAGTTGCACTTTCCCGGCCTCCGAATCCTTACGCCCGCTAGACCTTTGGAAGGAGATCTCGCAATGGCAACCCTGACGATCCGGCTCTCGGACGAGAAGCATTCACGCCTTCGGCAGCTGGCCGAACGCCGGAAGGTCAGCGTCAATAAGCTCATCGATGAGTTGTCGACGGTGGCGTTGGCGGACTTCGACGCCGAAACCCGTTTTCGCGCTTGTGCGGCCTTGGGCTCTCCCGAAGAAGCTCTTGGGTTGCTTGACGATCTCGATCGACGCGAAAGCGCCAGTTGAGGTGGCGCGGGTGCGTGATTGGCGCCGCCCGTTGCGCATTGCGAGAGCTATCGATCGGGCCTACAGCCGCCCTTCCGCAGGCTGAGGGGCCGTAAGTCCTGGGGCGTTGCCCAGGCTTTTATGAGGGCCGCCGCTTCAAGCGACTTCCCGCATCGGCCTGATTCGCGGAACCGGTAGCGCACGACCGCTCGACTCGAAATGGCGAATCACATCGGCGATGACGTCCTGAAGCTCTCCGAACAGCTTCACCGGATCCTTGCCGTGGATCCCGGTGATCAGGTCGGGACACTTCCCGAGATAGGCCGCGTCTTCCTCGCTCCATTCGATCAAGCCGCGCGGGATAGGCCCTTCTGGGCGAGACGCCCGCGCACCCAGGCATCCGCACGTAGAATGAAGGCCATGCCTCGCGCCGACTCTTCGCTCGCCGAGCGCCGCCGGATTTTGCAGCTCGAAACGCTCTATGACCTTGCGCTGGCGCTCCAGGCGCAGCGGGGGGAGCAGGAGCTGGTCGACGAGCTGCTGGAGCGGGTGTGCGCTGTCCTCGATCCCGGGGCGGCGGTGGCCGTCACGCGGGATGCGTACGGCGGGCCGCGGGGGGTTGCCACGGTCGGCTGGACCGAACCGGCGGTCACCGGTGCGGCCCTGCTCGGGGCTCCCCTGTGGCGCGATCTGCTGGCCGAGGGTCGCCTGCTAGTCCAAACCGATGGGGAACTCGCCGGGCGGCGATTTCATGACTTGGTCGCCGCTCCGCTCGCCTATCGCGGCACCTTCCTCGGCTATCTCGCGATTCTGGACAAAGAGGCACGCGGCGATTCCGAGGCGTCATTCTCAGACGACGACCGGCGGTTTCTCGATTCGGTCGGCACGCTCGCCGGCATCGCCCTCGATTCGGCGCGCCAGGTCGAGCGGCTGGAGACCCAAGCCGAAAAGCTCGAAGAGGAGAACAAGGCGCTCAAAGGGCGCCTGACCGACGAGGTGGACGGCCATCGGGTGATCGCCTCGACTGCTTCTATGCGCCGAGTGCTCGAAATCGTCGAGAGGGTGGCGCCGCGCGGGGTCTCCGTCCTGGTGCGCGGCGAGAGCGGTACGGGCAAAGAGCTGATCGCCAAGCTCCTTCATCT
>JBBRUC010000167.1:0-13721 GCA_038248205.1 Thermoanaerobaculia bacterium | reverse complement strand
GTCGCGGCGGTAGAGATCCTGGCGGAGCGCCGAGCCGGCCACCTCCGGCAGCGCCGCCGGGGCGCGGTAGAACTCGCTGCGGGCGGTCGCGACATCGATCTCGACCGATCCGGTGCGGACGACGGCGGTCAAAAACGCCTCGTGTACGCGGACCGGGGCGTCGAGCGCCCGGCCCAGCGCGCGGGCGAACGCCGGGCCGTCCCCTTCGACCACCAGATCGAGATCCCGATTTTCCCGGTCGAGCAGCAGATCGCGGACGAAGCCGCCGACCAGATAGACCGGAACGTTCTCCTCCCGCGCGACGGCGGCGATCCGATCGATGGTTTCGCGGCTTGCCGCGTCGGCTCGGCTGAGCAGCTCGGCCGCTTCGCGCCGCGCGGCGCGATGGCGCTCCGGGTGCCCCTCTTTCGCACCGGCGACGCGCAGTGCGCCCGGGGGCGCCCCCTCCTCGGTTTCGAGATCGAGCCGGGCGCCGAGGTAGTGGAGCAGCTGCATGCGGGTGACCAGCCCCAGCGGCCGGCCGTCGGCCGCATCCCCCACCAGAACGAAACGGGGCTGGAGCGCGAGCATCCGCCGGCCCACCTCGTCGGCCGGGGCGTCGGCTTCGACCCAGGCGAGATCCTGGGTCATCGCGGTCTCGACCGGCCGGCTCCCGAGGCCATGCTGCATCGCCGCGTCCAGCAGCTGCCGAGTGACCGCGCCGACCGCCCGGCCCGCTTCGTCCAGCACCGGGGCGGCGTTGACCCCGCCGACGTGCAGCCGTTCCTTCGCCTGTTCGATCGTCGCGGCGGGGTCGAGCGCGATGCTCGCCGGCACCATCAGATCGCGCGCCCGGGCCGCGGGGGGAAGGCGCCGCTCCAGCTCGGCGAGCAGTTGCTCCCGCACCTCGACCAGCGCGCCGGGCAGGCGGGCGGAGGCGGCGGTCGCGTGCCCTCCTCCTCCGAGCTCGCTGAGAATCTGGCCGAGATCGACTCCGGCCAGGTCGCCGCGGCCGACCACCAAAACGCGCTCTTCCCAGGCGAACAGGACGAACAGAACGGGCAGGCCGAATAGATCGAGGCTCTTAGAGACCAGGGGCGCCAGCTCTTCGACGTAGCACGGCAGATCGATCTCGGCGAGCCCCACGCGGTGACCGTGGATGCGGTGGACTTCGAGCCCGCGGGCGATTCTGTGGAGCACATCGAGCCGCTCCGGATCGAGCGCCGCGCTCGCGAAGCGGCGCACCAGCGCGAGGTCGCCCCCTTGGCGCAGCAGCCGGGCCGCGGCGTCCAAATCGCGCGGGCGGGTCGTGGCGTAGGTGAGCGAGCCGGTGTCCTCGTAGATTCCGAGCAGCAGCAGCGTCGCCTCGGTAGGGCTCGGCGCGATCTGCCGCTCGGCGAGCAGCTCGGTGAGGATCGTCGAGGTAGAACCCGCTTCCGGGTCCACCCGGCCGCCGGAGATTTCGAGATCCCCCTCCCGGTGGTGATCGTAGGCCCAAACCTCGATCTCGGGCCGCCCGCTCAACCACTCCCCTAGTTTGCCGATCCGGTCGCGCTGGCGCACGTCGCAGAGGATCACCCGCTCGATTGCCGCCGGATCGATCTGGCGTTGGCGCAGCTCGGCGAACTCGACGAATCGAGAGGCGAGCAGGCGGCGCACCGACGCCTCCCGCGAGCCGGGAAAGAAAATCTCGGCTTGCGGGTGCAGACGCCGGGCCACCAGCACCGAGGCCAGAGCGTCGAAATCGGCGCCGACGTGTGTTGAGAGCAGCTCCACGGCGGAGATTCTACTCGGGGAGCTTCAAGTACCGGCTTCGGTCACCTTCATCCGGTTGTCGTCCGAGGTGCGATCGACCAGCTTGTTGAGCGGATCGATTCCCGCCTCCGA
Organism: Thermoanaerobaculia bacterium; assembly: GCA_038248205.1. Taxonomy (GTDB): domain Bacteria; phylum Acidobacteriota; class Thermoanaerobaculia; order Multivoradales; family UBA5704; genus DASYKS01. The sequence goes on along the minus strand of JBBRUC010000167.1, from coordinate 11,855 downwards.
CGGCTTGCCGTCCACCACCAGCTCAAAGGTCGTCTTCTCCCGGTTGATCCGGTGCTTCGCAAGATAGAGCACTGTCTCCTCTTTCTTGCCGTCTTTTCCCTGTCGCGAGCCGAACACGCCGACGTCGATCGAGTCGTCGAGCGGCAGCGTTGATTCGACCCCGCGGCCATCGGCGCGTAGCTTTTTGGCCTCGACCTCCAGTTTGACGCGATACTTGCCATCCGCCCGCCGGGTCCAGGTCGCCGTGGTCGCGCGCAGGTCGTACAGCGTGATCGTCTCGAACAGGTCAGCGAGCAGCCCCTGCTCTCCCGCCGGCGTCACCTCACGCAGGATCTTTAACAGGTCGGGTGTATAGGTGTACGGCGGCTCCTGGTACGCCACCTCTCCGATATAGCGCGAGAGCGCGCGATTGAGCGTCTCCTCGCCGATCGCGTCTTGGAGCGCGTAGAAGACCAGGCTCCCCTTGCGATAGTGGATGTAGGGCTGATTTTCCACCCTCATCAACGGCATCTCTTCGACCAGCTCGCCGCCGCGCCCCTGGAGATATTGATCCAACTCGTACTTCAAGAAGCGGCGCATCTTTTCTTTGCCGTACTCCTTCTGCATCACCATCAGCGCCGAATATTGCGCGAGACTCTCAGACAACATCGTCCCGCCCTGGACGGCGCCGCCGATCACCTGGTGGCCCCACCATTGGTGGGCGACCTCGTGGGCGGTGACATAGAAGACGTAATCGATGTCTTCCCGGTCGCGCACGTCGGCGATGAAACCGATGCTTTCGGAATAGGGAATCGTGTTTGGGAAGGATTGCGCGAAGCTCGCATAGCGCGGGAATTCGAGGATCCGCACCTGATGATGCTGATAGGGCGAGAAGTGCGCGGTGAAATAGTCGAGCGATTTCTTCGCCGAATCGATCATCCGGTCGACGTTATAGGCATGGGCCGGATCGTAATAGACCTCGATCGCCACGTTTTCCCGATCGGGATGCCAGACGTCCTTCTTGACCGCCCAGCGGGCCGAGAGGAACGAGACGAAATTGAGGATCGGCCGGTCCATCTCATAGCGAAAATAGCGCCGGTTCCCCTCTCTCCATTCCCGCTTCAAATAGCCCGGCGCCAGGGCGATCTGGTCCGCGCTGGTCGACACGGTGGTACGAAAGCTGATCCAGTCCGCATCGCCCGAGAGGTAGTTGTTCCGTCGGGCGTTCTGATCTTCAAGCTTCGCCATTCGCTCGACCGGCGGCAGGCCGTACTTTCGCCGGTCGTTGCGGTCCTGTAGCTGACGCCCCTCGTCGTAGGCGAGCGCCGGAAAGTACTGGCCGTTGTTGAAAAACGTCCCGTTATCGACCAGCGAGGTGTTGGAATTCTGGTTGACGAAACCCTTTTCTTCCACCGTCAGCTCGAAGGCCAGATCCATCGTAGCGCCCGGGGCGAGCGGTGTCGGCAGCTCATAGATCGAGTAGCCGAGCCGTTGGTCGAAATGGGTGCGCCATTTCGGATCGAGCGATAGGCGGCGGACTTTCACCCGGGGATCGAGCTGGAGATGGATCGTGCTCTCCGGCCGGTTCGACTTGTTCTTCAAGATGTAGCGTCCGGCGATCTCCACCCGCCGTTCGTGGGGAAAAATGTCGACGTTCGCCTCGGCGTCGACGATCCGCGGCGCGACGAGACTCTTATATTTACGGTACTGCTTTTCGTAATCCGCCTGCCGGTGCTCCAGCTCGTCGGTCGGCACGTAGGCGTTCAACACGTTGGTGTTCCAGAAAATCCACCCGCCGATCGCCACCCAGCCGACCAGACCGGCCGCGGCGAGCGCGCGCCACGGACCGCGGAAACGCGCCTTCGCCTGGCGCAGGCGCAGCCGCCAAACGCTCTCGCTCCCCCGCACCCAGAACAGAGCGGCACCCACCACCAGCAGTGCCGCAAAGCAGGCCCAATAGAGGTTGAACCAGGCGAAGCCTTCCAGGAAGTGGCCGTAGCCGTTCATGTCCGAATAGGTCATCGTCGGCGAGTCGGCGAAGCGGTAGAGGCGATGGTCGAAGTTCATCGACGCGAGCACGGTCTGGCTGATCAGGAACAAGATCATCGCGAGGTAGCCGACGAACTTTTGATTGCACAGCACCTGGAAGAACACCGCGAGCACCGCGGCGAGCAGAAACCGCACCGCTACGATTCCCAACCCCTTGGCGTAGAGAGCCGGCTCCAGGTGGATAAATCCTTGCGACAGCTGGACCCCCATGGCGGTCAAGGCGCCGACGGTCAAAAAGGTGAGGATGACGATCCACAGCGCACCGATTTTCGACAGCAGCGGCACCCAGGTCGGCACCGGCATCGCATCGGTCACTTCGGCTACTTTGAGCGACCGTTCCCGCCAGACCAACTCCCCCGCATAGAGGGTGACGATGATCACCAGCAGGAAGACGAAGCTCCCCTCGATGTTGTCGAGCATGAGCGCGGTCACCGGATAGACCTTGGTGCCGAAGCGTTCGAAGCGGACCGCGGCGCTACCGGCCAGATTGAACATGCCGAAGGCGACCATGACCACGAACGGAATGCTTTTCCATACCCCGATCGTCTCGCGGCGCAGCGCATGAAAGAACAGCGAGCGGCTCCGCCGCGATGAGAAATCGCGGGTCGCGGGCGGGATCGCGAAGGGCGGGAGGTCGCGCCCTTCTAAAGGAACTTCCGGGGCTTCTTCCGCTTTCTTCCGCCGCCACGAAAGTCGCCACAACAACCGCCCCAACGCGCCGTACGTTGGCGCGCCCGCGGAGGTACGAAAGGTGGCGAAACTAAGCGCCAGAACGCCGAGGCCGACACCGCTCCAGAGCAACCGATTCCACAAGAGCAGACCCGAGAGCGGCGGCAGCGCCGTGTTCTTTTCGGCGACCGTCCAATAGCGGGTGGCGAGGTTGACCGCCGAGGCGCCGAACGGATCGAGCCAGGCACCGAGTGTCTGGTGCTCGACGTCGGCAAGCAGCAACGAGGCGACAAAGAAGCCGGCGAAGAAGACGACCACTCCGACATAGGTGACGAGCCAACTGCGCGAAGCCGCGGCGAGCGCGAAGAACAGCGCGCCGGTCAGCAGCAGGTTGGGGATTACCAGAACGCCGAGCGCGAACAGATAAGGGCCGGCGAGCGTTGGACCGATCCGCTCGGCGTCGAGCCAGGGCATGTAGCTGCCGATCAGTATGCCAAGCGAGCAGAGCACCATCACGCCGGTCGAGGCGACCAGCGAACCGGCGAAGCGACCGCCCAAATAGTCGAGTTTCGCCATCGGCTTCGAAAAGAACAGCTCGTGGGTGCCGCGCTCGAAGTCGCGCAGCGCGGCGCCCGCGACGAACGCGGTGGTGACGAAGATCGCGATTACGCTCATCACCGAGAGGAGCTGCAGGATGACGAACGGGGCGTTTCGTTGGACGTTGCCGATGCCGCCGCCGATCGAAACCGAGTCGGAGGTTACGGCACCGAACGTCATGAGCCCGAAGAAGAGCCCGGTACCCCAAAACAGCGGCGAGGTGAAGGTTTGCTTCAGCTCGAAGCGGAAGATTTCGCGAAAGTTTCTCGACATGGCGGTTCCCCGAATCCCTTACGCCGCAAGCGCAGTTTCCGCGCGGCGACCGGCCTGGCGGAGCGCGTGGAAATAGACGTCTTCGAGATCGGGGGCGATCCCTTCGAACCCCTCGCCCGGGTCGCTCTCGCTCCAGACATGGATCACGGTTCGACCGGCGGCCAGGCGCCGGGACAGAACCTCGAATTCCGTTTCATAACGCGCAAGCTCGGGACGGGTCACGGTCTTCCACCAGATCTGTCCCTCCAGCCCCGCGATCACCTGGCGCGGTTCGCCCGAGACCTGGAGTTCGCCGCCGGCCAGAATCGCCATGCGCGGGCAGAGGTCGGTGACGTCGGCGACGATGTGGGTCGAGAGGATGATCACGACGTTTTCGCCGATCTCGGCGAGCAGGTTCAAGAAGCGGTTGCGCTCCTCCGGATCGAGCCCGGCGGTCGGTTCGTCGACGATCACCAGCTTCGGCTCGCCGATCAACGCCTGGGCGATACCGAATCGCTGCCGCATACCGCCCGAAAACGTGCCGAGTTTTTGGTCCTTGACCGCCCAGAGGTTCGTCCGTTCGAGCAGAGCTTTGACCACCGCCCGCCGCTCGCGCCCATTCGCGAGCCCTTTGAGCACGGCAAAGTGGTCAAGCAGCGTCTCGGCGCTCACCTTCGGGTAGACGCCGAAATCCTGCGGCAGATAGCCGAGCACCTGACGCAGCGCCTGCTTGTCGGAGAGCACGTCGATCCCGTCGAACCGTATCGTGCCAGAGTCGGGCTCCTGGAGCGTTGCGAGAGTACGCATCAAAGTCGACTTCCCCGCGCCATTCGGCCCCAAAAGGCCAAACATCCCGGCCGGAACTTCGAGAGAAACGTCGACCAAGGCACGAACCCCATTACCGTAGGTCTTCGACAAATTGCGGATCGAAAGCATCGGAACCCCTCCTCGGCCGAAAAAGCGGCCCTGGCTGGCTGATACGCAATCGGGCGGCCGGTTGTTTCTTGGCGGCTTTGGCCATCGCGTCGACGGGATTCCAAAGAAGAGGACAAACCGGGGGCTTTCGAGCGATGATCGCGTCACAACCCCGTCGTTCGAGGAGGAGCGGCCAAATGACGCAAGACAATGGTCTCTGGGGCTTGAAAGAGAAGGGTGCCGAGGTCAGCCCTGTCCACCTCTGCGCTGGGGACGCATGTTCGGGTCACGGTCGGAAGCGGCCCCAAATGGAGCTGTACTTGGTGGCTGAACTCAAAAGACTCACGAAAGCCAGGGTGAAAGGTGGCGAGCTTCGGGAATGGCACCACAGTGAGAGCGGATGGTACTCGGCTGGCGACGCGATCACCAGCCCTTGCGCAACACGGCAGTTGTTACAGGTGAAACAAGGGCCTCAATTTTCTCGCGTTTCTCTGATGAGAGTGGACCGAATCTCGCCCCCTCGCCAGACATAGCGGAGTTTTTGTTCAGCCCGCCTTTAAACTAACACCTACCCAACGGGAAGAAGAAGCTCATGGCTAAATTGCAAGGTGAACAGGTTGCAGTCTGCCCAAATCCGAAGTGTAACAAGCCTCTCTACTACCATGACAGCCCCTGGTGTTTTAGTTGCGGCGAACCACTTCCAGCTGGAGTTCAAGAACTTCTCCCTCGGCTCCAAGGACTACGAGAAGCCTCTGATATGGCAGGAGCGCTAGGAATCCACGCTATTCCCAAAGCTGTTGATGCGGAGGCCTTGAGTCATAGATATCGGGATGCATATGCTGGCTCACGTGTGACCATAGGTGCCGGGAGTGGAGTCAAAACTGCGGGCTTCATCGTGGGGACAATCCTAGCAATTGCCAGCTTCGGGGCGGATGGCAAATGGATATGGATTGGATTGTTTGGCGCGTTGCTCACTGGAATCTCATTTTATATATCTGGGATCATTCTCACGGCGCAGGGGCAAATCCTAAGAGCTTCTCTGGACATCGCTGTGAACAGCTCGCCCCTGCTGGAGAATCAACAGAAAGCGGAAATTCTGGCGCTGGGTTAAATCCTTCACGTATTGGAAGAAGAGCGGGGCCGAAGCCAACTTTTACCGGGCGCCAAAGAGTGCTACAAGACCTCGATTGCTAACACCGCTTCTCAACATCAGGTCGACTCCGGCCCCAACAATGCCGTCGAGACGGCGGCGGTTCCAGGAGGGGCACACCCATTGAGCAGCGTCTTCCGTTGTCGGGCCGCGATTAATGGCGCAGGTGGAGCGGTCCTTGGGGCCCGTGAGCGGTGCGAGGAGCACCCGAAGTCCGCTTGCCCTCTCGGGCCGGCTCTCGTATTCTTTGGATGTACCGCTTCCCGGTACAGTCTTATCTGGAGTCCCTATGCGTTCAATGTCGGTCCACCAGTTCCGCAGTCAGCTCAAGGAGGCGGTCGACGAAGTTCTCTTAGAGCATGAGCCTCTCTGTGTCACCCGGCGCAACGGGGAGGACTTCGTCGTCCTCGGGGCGAGCGACTGGGCGCGGGAGCAGGAGACGCTGTACGTGCTCCAGAACCCATCGTTGATGGAGCAAATCGAGCGGTCGCTCGAATCCCACCGGCAGGGCACGGGATACTCTCCTCAGCCTGAGGAGCTCGATGCGCTCGATCGTGTTTGAAGGCGACACCTGGGAGCGTTACGAGGAATTACGTCGCCGCGATCCGGTGCTTCACAAGGCCCTCTGCCGCCAGCTCCGCGAGCTTCAGCGAGAACCGGATCCGGCGACCGGGACGGGAAAGCCGGAACCCTTGAGGCACGCCCTCTCGGGCCTCTGGTCACGGCGCCTCTCGCTCAAGGATCGCCTGATCTATCGTTTCGACACCGAACGGATCTACGTAATGGCGATCGGTGGCCACTACGCTTCTTGAAGCCTATTGCAGGCTCGTTCAAGCTCCCCGTGCCCACCATGAATCTCCTCGACTTCCACATCCCCTCGCCGAACGCGCGAAGCGGATCATCTCGCTTGGATCAGGTTGACGCGTAGGCGGCCAATGCGTACGCCTTGCCGTACGACACGAGGACAAACGCCATGATCACCATTACAGCCACCAACGCCCGCAAGCAGTTCTACAAGCTACTGGACGACGTAGCCGACTCGCACGAACCGATCCAGATCACTGGCAAGCGCGGCAGCGTCGTCCTTCTGGCCGAAGAAGATTGGCGGGCTGTCCAGGAGACTCTTTATCTCCTCTCGGTTCCCGGGATGAGGGAGTCGATCCAAGACGGTTTGGCGACTCCCGTCGAGGAGTGTGACGGAGCCCTCACGGCCGCATAGCCCAGAGTTCCGTACCGGCCTCGTCGTCCAAGTTCGAGAAGTAGAGCCGATTGCCAACGACCACCCAATCTTGCGGATCGAGAACGAACCGTCGCCTCAGCAGGCGGGCGGTTCCGGCGACGTAACCGTTGGTTCGCCAGATATCGGTCGGGGTCGAGCAGATCAATTGATTGTTGAACACCCCGAGCGCTCGGGGATCGAAAATCGGTGCGCCGGACGGATCTCGAACCGCACGGGTGCCGGCGGCTGTGCCGTTGGTTACCCAAAGTTCACTGGTGTCGAGCCGCCGGAAGAAGAGCCGGCCGCCAAACGCCGTCGGTTGGGCCACATCAAGGAATGAATTGAGCCGGACGCCGAGGGGTTGAGCGCCGCCTGGCCGGCCGTCGGTCGCCCAGAAGCTTAAGCCTCGGTCGGATAAACCGTAGGCGTAGATTTTCGAGCCTGCGGCGTAGAGGCTGAACGTCCTCCATCCCGGCTCGTCGTTCACCGCCCCGATTTCACGTGTTCCCGCTGCGGTGAGGTCGGTCACCCAAAGGCGCGAGTCGCCGAAGCTGCCTCCGCGATCAAAATAGATCTTGCCTCCCATCTCGACCAGTTGGGTCGACAGTTCGGCGAGCGGCTCGACCAAAAAGGGATAGGCGTCTTCAAGCGGGAGGGTACCCTCGGGCGTGCCGTCCGAGATCCAAAACGTCGAGAGGAAAGAGTCGGCTTCGCTTCGAAACAGCAGGCGGCCCCCCAAGGAGTGGAACGGAAATGCCTTCGCACCGCTTGAGTCCGGGCCGGGGACCGTGTCGGCCAGAAGGCGAGTGCCGCTCTTCGTGCCATCGGTTACCCACAGCTCCTCCCCGTGGTCTTCGTCTCTCGCGAGAAAAAGGATTCGCGGCCCCTGGGTAAAGAGAACCTCGCGGGGAATCACCCGCTCGTCGAGCAATCGCTCCGTGCCGGCCGCCGTACCGTCGCTTCCCCATAACTCCTGATTTCCGCCAAAGCTGGCCCCGGCGCGTACGAACACCAGGCGACCACCGGCCTCGGCGGAAGCGCGCACGAGCGGTGCCGCCGTGGGCTCCGGGCCGTCGATCAACTCGCGTACGAGGCGCGTTCCCGCGGCGGTGCCATCGCTCGACCAGAGTTCGAAACCATGGGTTCCATCGTCGGCGAAGAAGAAGCTCTTCCCGCCCGCTGTCATGAAGCGTTGCGGGCTGGAGCCGCCGAAATCGGGATCGGGGAGATCGATGAGTAGCCGCGTTCCGGCGCGCGTGCCGTCGGTGCGCCATGGCTCCCACCGATAGCGATCGTCGGGCGAGGAAAAGAGGAGAACGGAGCCGGCCCGCGCGACGTCGAAAGAGCCGAACTGGAACAAGCCCAGGGTCTCCGTGACATCGGTCAGTCGCACGGTCCCTTGGCGGCGTCCGTTGGTTCGCCAGAGCTGGCGGCGTTGGGCGGAATCGAAGGCGGTCAAATAGGCAAGGTTTCCGACGACGGCAAAGCCCGTCGGCCGAGAGGAACAGTTTCCTGGGCAGAGATCCCTAACCTGATGCGTACCCTGGGCGTTCAGATTCGACGACCATAGCTCGACATTTCCGCCGTACGGATGATCGTTGCCGGCGAATAGAAGCCGCGGCCCCAGTGCGAAGAACGGGCCGGCCACGCCGTCGCAGGTTCCCGGACAAACGTCTTTGATCATCCGGGTGCCGGCCCTGGTGCCGTCGGTGGTCCAAGGTTCGAATCCGTGTACTCCGTCATAGGCCGCGAAGGCGATTTTTCCCTGGACGGTGCCGATGATCAGGCTATAGGGCGGTCTTCGGAAAGGCCGGAGGTCGGGAAAGTTGGTGAGACGAAACGTTCCGGCCGGTTTGCCGTTGGTCCGCCAGAGTTCCGCGCCCTCCCCCTCCCCGCCCGCCACGAAGTAGGCAAACGGGCCGGCGACGTGGAACCCCGAGAGCTGGGCGATCGGTGCGGCGCCGGAAACGACTTCGGCCAATTTCACGGTGCCGGCCTTCGTGCCGTCGCTGATCCAGGCCTCGACCCCGGAGGCCGCGGTTCCCGCATAGAAGAGGAACCGATCCGAGAACGAGATCATGCCGACCGGTCCGCGTATAGCGGCGTCTTCTGGCGCATCGAAACGAAGGATCCTTCGCGTTCCCACGGCCGTGCCGTCGGTGGTAAAAAGCCCCGGCCCCATGGCATCTTCGCCCGAGAAATAAATCTCGTCTCGAACGACCGCGATCTGCGAGGAAAAGCCCTGGAATCCGTAAGCGTTGCCGGGCATCAGGTCGCGCACCAGATGGGTTCCGGAGACGCTGCCGTCGCTCGTCCAGAGCTCTCGGCCATGGACCCCGTCATCGAAGCCAAAGTAAAGCCGCCGCGTTCCGGGTACCGCAAAGAAAGCAAAGCCGAAGCCCGGCACAGGCCGATCGTCCAGCAGGGGAAACGTTCCACCGGCAGTGCCGTCGGTCACCCAAAGCCGGAGGGGATCACCCTCCTCCGGAAACTCAGAAGACGTAAAGTAGATCACCGTACCGCTGTTGGCGATCACGGCCACCCGGTACCCTCTCGCGAGTCGAATCGTCCCGCCCGCGGTGCCGTCGGAAGACCAGACCTCGCCGGAGTTTTCCGTGTAGAAGATCGCTCGGTCGCCGAGTGTCGCGAACCCCAAAGGGAACGAGCCGAGGCTGGTAGGCACCGGATCGATGTCCGCTACGCGATAGGGAGCGATCGCGGCCGCGGGCAGGGCCGAGAGGGCGATTGAAAGGGCAACAGCCGCGTATCGCATGGGGTCGATCCTCGGGAATCGGTTGGAGGGAACAGCCAAGGCATTTTCTCATGAATCGGCACCTGAGGAGATTGGAGGCGACGACCGCTGAAGACGCCAAGGCGGGCGGGATCAGTACCCCGCCCGCCCGTTGGCCAAAAGACGCTCCGAATCAGAATCCGCAGCCGTTGGAAGGCGGTACGTCGGCCAGGATGTCGACGTTCGGCAGGTAGTTCCAACGCAGCGAGAAGTCGAGGACATTACCGTTCGGCGGGAAGAGTTTCGCGTTCTGAATCCGATCGACCGCGCCCGGCGTCAGGCGCGAAGCCCAGAGGCGGCCCGCCTGGCACTCCGAGACGGGGCTGCCGATCAATACGCCCACCAGTTGGCGGACTCCCGCGATGAAGACGTAGACCGCCGAGCCACTCTGGCCGCCGACGCCGTCGTGGGTGAGGTGGAAGAGGCCCTTCTCGCCGCCGTCCTGCCAGACCAGCGAGGTGTTGAGAAACGAGTTCGAGGAGCCGGTCTGCCAGAGCGTGCCGAGCGACTTGTCCCCCGGGTACCCGATCGAAAAGGGCGTCAGAGAATCGACGGTCGCCCAACTCTGGTACGAGAAGGCCATCGGCACCGCGCCCGCGATCGGACTGTTCAGTTCGACGACCGCGTAGTCGAGCGCTTTGTTGGCGGCCGAGGAGCTGCCGTTGTTGTAATCCGCGGGCACGAAGGTCCGCACCGCATAGTGATCCCCGAACGGCCGGCCGCACGGTCCGGCGGAAAACTGCGCGAGGCGAAAGCGGATGGGGCCTTGGCGAAAGTTGTTGTTGCCGTCGAGAACGCAATGCGCGGCGGTCAAAACGTGCTTCGGGCCGATCAGAGTACCCGAGCACCCGGGAGTGCCGCCCAAATCGAGCCGGCCGACGTGGCGCCACGGGGAGCTGGCCGACAGAGCCGCGGCGGCCGTGGTCGGCCCTTGCGTCCGCTCGTCGCAGCCAATGATCTGGGTAGAAGCGGAGCATTGGGAGGCACAGGCGATGATCAGAGCGTCGGCCGGGGCCGAAACACCGAGCACCCAGAGGCAGGCGAGAGAAGCGAGAAGGAAGGTGTGGCGGACGGTATGGACAGCGAAGGAAGTCATGGTGGCGAATCTCCGGTTCCTGCGGAACGGAAGGCCGGGGATTTCCAACCTCCGTCGCTCATGAACGAAGGTCGCGCGGGTTTTCCCTCACCGTCCGAACAAAGATCTCGGACTACTTTCATAGGCATCTCCAGGTTGAGAAGAGGCGAGATGTCCGACCCTCCTTGATTGCAAGTGCGCGTCGGGGGCAAAGTGTGCCGCGGCCGACTTGATCCCGTCGCCGCATGAGGCTACGCTCCAACGATGCAAGTCATTGCAATGCAGGATCTCGAAGGCCATCTCGGGGAGTATGTCCGGAGGGTTCAGTCCGGAGAGACGCTCCTGATTACCTCTCACGGGGAGGTCGTGGCCGAGCTACGGTCTCCAGCGCCGGCGCGCGTCGACGATGTTTCCGTCGGCCTTCAAGAATTGGTCCGTCGCGGGACCGCCCGCAGCCTGGTCCGCAATGATCCTTCGCAGTACCGGACCTACGAGCAGGCGCTTCTCGATGTGACCGCTCAAGACCTCCTGAACTGGGATCGCAACGATCGGTGATCGTCTACGCGGAATCGAGCGCCGTCCTGGCTGCTCGGCGAGCCGCGAGGGATCGGAGTACGCCGCGTCCTGGAGGCCGCCGAGTTCGTGGTGACTTCAGATCTCACACGCGTCGAGTGCGATCGTGCATTGCATCGCGCCCGAAGTCTCAGTCAGATATCTGAACAGGTCTTCGAGGAGCGTTCGAGCGAGTTGCGGCGGGTCGCATCGGGCTGGATCCTTCTGCGTTTGAGCGACGACATCGTTGCGAGAGCCCGAGAAGGATTTCCAGAGGAGCCGATTCGCTCCCTAGACGCTCTCCACATCGCCAGCGCCCTGACCAGCTTGGCTTTGATCCCTGAAACCACGCTTCTCACCTTCGACGATCGAGTACAGCGCTACGGTCGGGCGCTAGGGTTCACGCTTCTCTCCCCGAGCGAAGCCAAAGATTAGGTGTCATTCAGCCTTCAGGGGGTCGCGACCCAGAATCGAGGCCGTTGGCAAGCTTGAGTCGGCTTGGTTTCCTTCTCTCTGGAGCAAACCGCGCCGCTCCTCCTACCGCCCTCCCTTCCGCCCCTGCCGCAAGCGGTCGAGAATCTCCAAGAAATCTGCCGGCGGCGGTTCT
>JBBRUC010000166.1:0-13789 GCA_038248205.1 Thermoanaerobaculia bacterium | reverse complement strand
GACCTCGTCCGGCGTCCCCTTCTTGAAGTTGCCGCCGACGCCGACGTAGGCGCCTTCGGTGTTCTCGCGGAAGACGACGAAGTCGACATCCTTCTCGGTCTTGTCCTTGAGCGGGCAGAGCCTCCGGTCGTAGAGCTTGACCGGGCGGAAATTGATGTAGAGGTCGAGGCCGAAGCGGGTGCCGAGGAGGATGTCGGCCGCGTGCTTCATGTCCGGCACGCGCGGGTCGCCGAACGCGCCGATGTAGATCGCCGCGTAGTGGTCGCGCCACTCGTCGAGCGTTCCCGGCGGCAGGCTGACCCCGGTTTCCAGGTAGTAGTCGGCGCTGTACGGCAGGTGGACCAGCTCTAAGGGCAGGCTCCACCCCGCGGCGGCGGCTTCGAGGACTTTGACCGCCTCGGCGGTCACGTCGACGCCGATGCCGTCGCCGGGCAAGACCGCGATCTTCTGCGGTCGACGGGATTTCGGATCTTTGTGCTCCATGGCGCGAAATGCTACCACCGGCATCGGCGATCGAAGAAGGATCTCATCGGGGACGGACCTCGAAGACGTCGATCAGGCGCGGTTTGAGCAGCTTGCCGTCCTCCTCGACCTCGTCGATCGCGATCACGTAGCCGGTGAGCCCTTCGGCGGTCAGGCGGAAGCGGATGAACTGCTTCCACTGCTCGATCCGCGCCCCGCCGCCGGCCTCGTTGTTGTGGCCGTCGAAGCAGATCGAGATCCCGAGGTACCAGCCGAAGAACGTGCAACTGAAGATCAGCCCGAGCGCCAGGGCGACGAAGAAGGAGCTACCGTTCGCCTCCTGCGGCGACGAAAACGCGAAGGCCGCACCCACCAGGCCACCGGTCCAGACGAGCCAGAGGGCGAGCAGAACGGCTCCCACCCGGCCGCGCTTGGCGGCTTGCCAGTCGTTCGGCAGGCGCGGCGCGTAGCGGCCGGCCGCCCAACTGACCCCGACGGTGGCGATCCCCAAGAGCAACGCCAGCCAGGCGGGAAACGCCACCACCAAAAGCAGCGGCATGGCGAGTTGCAGCAGCGCGTGCCAAAGGCCGAGCAGAAGAAAGCCGATTTTGCCGGGCAAGCCGTGCAGCTCGCCGCCGACCGCCCAGGCGAAGCCCGGCAAGCCGGCGAGGATACCGAACAGCACGACCAGGAACGCCAGATCGATCGACACCACAGCGAGCGAATCGACGCCGTAGCGGGTGATGCCGAACAGCGCCGAAAGCAGCGTGAACGCCCAGAGCAGCCAACCATAGGCCTGGTCGGAGAAGGTGAGCCGCCCTTTGGCGCGCGCCACCCGATTCATCGCGTCGTCGTACTGCCGGCACCAGAGGAGGGCGACGTAGCTCAAGGCGAGCATCGCCAGGACGACCAGGTTCGAAGCGAGCGGGTAGAGCTGGCCGTACTGAGTGACGCCGGGGTGACCGAAGACCCAGATCACCGAGGCGATTCCCACCACCACCAGGCGCAGGATCGGCCCGTGGTAGGCCGAGCCGGGGATCACCTCCCCCTTCTTCGCCCGCTTGTCTAAGGCGTTGTTGCGCCAGGTGCTCCAGAGGACGAGCAGCAGCAAAACCGGCACGAACCAGAGCTCGTGATTCCACCGATGTCCCGGCCCCTGGGCGTCGAGGATCGAGATCGTCCGGTTGTCGACCTCCACCGTGCGGGAGACGACGAGCGCCTTGTCCAGCGCTTCGAGCGCCTTTTGCGGCGCCGACAAGACGCCGGAAACCGCCGTTCCGATCACCCCGTCGACCGTCGAGCGGTGCTGTTCCGAATCGACACTCGGCAGGGAAAGGCCCACCGCGGCGAACAGCGGCTTCATCGCATGGCGCAGGCTCGCCGAGGTCGCGGCGGCCAAGAAGAGCAGCGCGGCGATCAGCATGCCGATCAGCCAGACGCGGCCGCCCGCGGCGATCCGCCAGGGCTTGAGAACCCGGCTGACCACTTCTCTCAGGGCTTGCCGAGGCTCGGGAAAGCGGGCAGCGGCCGGGACTTCGCCCACGTCGGTACACGAGGGATGGACGAACGCGCCGCCCAGCCCCGAGACCACCGAGGCGTAATGCGCCGACTCCGCCGCGCCGGGCTCCGCCCCCCAATAGCGGGCGTAATGATGGACGTCGCCGGAGAGGTCCAGCCGGCAGCCGCCGGCCGGCACGGCCTCCGGCGGGTCGGCATCGAGAAACGGGCAGCTCAAACCGACGTCACGGAAGGTTTTCACGATCTCGGCGTCCGGCTTGGCCCGCTGGCCGAACTTGGTGATCGGCTCGGGAGTCGCCACGATCAGCCGGTCGGTCGGCTTGTGGGAATCCTTGATCATCGAGCGGAAGAAATGCTTCTGGCGCCGATCCATCGTCCCGCCCTCGGCGTCGAACCCCCACATCCGCCACTGGAAGGGCAACTCGATCGAGACGTAGCTCGCCCACTGCTTGCGTTCGAACCCGCCGAGTACCAGCTGCGGCTGATCCCCTTCCTTGTGCGGATCGAACTTGTGCTCCTCGCCGAACGGCCGGCGAAACTGGCGGTTAAAACCGTCCAAGAAGTCGTAGTAGTCGTGGTTGCCCGGGATGCCGAAAATCGGTCGCCGATCCTTGGTATCGACCTTGCCGCGCTCGGACAGTTGCTTGAACGCCAGCTCGAACGGATATTGAAAGCGCTCTGCGAGCGTCTCGTAGTCGGCAACGTGGTAGGCCGTGTCTCCGCCGACGAACAGAAACGCACCGCGCGGCAGGCGCCGAGTCCCCTCGCCGCCCGCTTCCAGGGAGACCGAATCGCCGGGTGCCGCGCCGGCCGGAACATGGAGGTCTGAGTATGCGAGGTAGGCGATGCTGTAGGTGGCGCGCATGCCGTCGCCCGAGTCGGACATGTAGTCGAACCAAAACTCCTGGTCGGTGAATTTGTGCGTGAAGTCCGCCTCGTTGCCATGCATCCAGATGCGCGGATCCATCCGGGTACCGAACGCGCTGTAGATCATGATCTCGCGCAGGCTGGTGACCAGCTGACGGTCGAGCAGCCAACCGACCGGCGGGCGCATCGGATGCTCGCCCAAGCCGATGTAGTCCTTCAGCCGTTGAACAATGCCCTTCTTCTGGCGCTTCGTCCCTGCCATCAGGAGCCTCCTCTCTTGTCGCGAGTCCCGAACTGTCTATTTGTTGTTGCGCTTAGAAAGTATGTTACACCCAACTCCCGGCCCTCGAAGCCCGGCTTGCTCCGTCGCGCGCATCGTGGGATAAATTGATGCCAGGCAATGATTACCGCGGTCATCAGCCGGAAGGGTGGAGTCGGCAAGACGACGACGTCGGTCAATTTGGCTGCGGCGCTCGCCCTGTCCGGTCGGCGGGTGTTGCTGGTGGACCTCGACAGCCAGGCCTCGGCGTCGCTGTCGCTCGGGGTGCCGCGAGAAGAGCTGGCCCCCTCCTCCGCCGACGTGCTGCTCGGCGGGTTCCTCGCGAGCGAAGCGATCCGGCCGACCAAGGTTCCCGGGCTCGACCTGATCACCGCCTCGGTCGACCTGATCCACGCCGATCTGGAACTCGGCCGCTACCGTTCGCGCGAGAGTCGCCTCAAGGGTGCGCTCGCCGCCGTTTCGCCGCGCTACGACCTGATCTTCCTCGACTGCCCGTCGTCGCTCTCGCTGGTGCCGATCAATGCGATCGTCGCCGCCGACGCCTTCATCGTGCCGACGATGCCGCATTTCCTCTCGCTCACCGGCGTCACCAACCTGATCGCCGCCGCTCACCGCGCGAGCTACGACGGCGGCGGCCGGATCGTCCTCTTGGGCGCCCTCTTGACGATGGTGGATTACCGGATCAAATCGACTCGTACCCACGTCGAGGCGCTACGCTCGGAGCTGGGTTCGAAGGTGTTCGCGATCGAGATCCGGATCAACAACCGCCTCGCCGAAGCGCCCGAGCACGGTCAGTCGATTTTCCAGTTCGACCCGAAAGCCAAGGGCGCCGCCGCCTACCGCCTGCTGGCGCAAGAATTCGTTCTCCGCGCCACTGAAGCCGGCCGGCAGATCGCCGCCGAGATCCCGCGGCCCGCCGAAGAGCTGGCGGCGGAGCCGGTGGACGCCGGTCGGTAGCAGACCCCTCGTCCGTCCCCCGCCATGACTTTCAAGGACCACTTCTCCGGCCACACCGCAGCGTATGCGGCGCATCGTCCGGATCGATATCCCGACGACCTTTTCGATTTTCTCGCCCGGGAGGCCCCGGGCTGCGGTCTCGCGTGGGACTGCGCGACCGGCAACGGCCAGGCGGCGAGGCCGCTCGCCGAGCGGTTCGCCGTGGTGGTGGCGACCGACGCATCCGCGCAGCAGGTGTCTCATTTCCCGCCGCATCCGCGGATCGAGGTGCGGCGGGCGGCCGCCGAGGCGAGCGGCCTTGCCGGCGGCTCGGTCGATCTGGTGACCGTCGCCCAGGCGATCCACTGGTTCGATTTCGACCGGTTCTACGCCGAGGTCCGGAGGGTCTTACGCCCCGACGGCGTGATCGCGGTCTGGAGCTACAACCTGCTGCGCGCCGATCTGGCGATCGATCGGGTGCTCGACCACCTTGCCGAGGAGCGGGTCTTTTCCTACTGGCCGCCGGACCGCCACTGGATCAGCGAGGAATACCGGACGCTCCCCTTTCCATTCCCCGAACTCGAAGCGCCGCCGTTTACGATGACCGTCGAATGGACCCTCGATCAGCTACTCGCCTACGTCTCCACCTGGTCCTCGATCGTCCGCTGTAAGCGAGAGACCGGAATCGACGCCCTCGCCGAAGTCGAGCCGGACCTCGAAGCCGCCTGGGGCGGCCCGCAAGAACGAAAACGGCCGCGGAGGTTGAGCTGGCCCCTGCACCTGCGGGTGGGACGGATCGAAGTGAAACGTAATCCCTAAACCGATGCCGGTTGTCCCACCTGATCGGTTGTCCCATCTGATATGTTTCGTAACCAAAGTTTACCCATGAATAGGGACGACGCTCCAGAGGTCGCGGCGAGGACCGAGTGGGAGCTTGCCCTTCTCGGCGACGAGGGGGCGCTTGCCCGGTTGGTCCATCGCTTGACGCCGGTGGTTCAGGCTCGCGTGGCGAGGAAGCTACTGCTGTCTCGGGACCGCTCGGGCGGCTCGCGCGATGTCCGGCAGGAAGTGGAGGATCTCACCCAGGAGATCTTCCTGATCCTGTTCGCCGAGGACGGCCGGGTGCTGCGCGGCTGGGATCCCGCGCGCGGCTTGTCGCTCGCGAATTTCGTCGGCCTGGTCGCCGAGCGGCAGACGGTGTCGATTCTGCGGAGCGGCAAGCGCTCCCCCTGGCGCGACGATCCGACGCTTTCGGACGAGCTGGAGCGGATCGCCTCGCCGATCGAAATGGAGACCGGCGTCGCCTCGCGCGAGGTCTTGGGCCTGCTGTTCGACCGCCTGACGGAGGAGCTTTCGCCGCTCGGCCGCCGGCTGTTCGATCTCCTCTTGGTCGAGGAGACTCCGGTCGCCGAGGCAATCGAGGAGACCGGTCTTTCCGCCGATGCGATCTACGCCTGGCGCAGCCGGCTCCGGCGCCTGGCCCGGAGCCTTCTGGCAGAATTGTCAGAACCGCCCCCTCGGGCGCGAATTCCTGCCGAAGAGAGAACACGATGACCCGACCGCCCGAACCCGACGCCTCCCCACACACTTTCGGAGCGCCGACGGCGCGAGAGGACGATCCGCTGCTTGCCAAGCTGGCGGGAGTCGCGCGCGACCGAGCGAGAGAGGAACGCGAACGGCTCGACGGGCGCTGGGATCGCCTCGCTGCCGGTAAGCTCCCGGCCGAAGAGGAGGCGGCGTTGCGCGCGGAGGATTCCTTTCCGGAGGCGTTCGCGGCGTTCGAGCCGTTAGGCGCCGCGGCCGTGGCGCGAATCGTCGAGAAGATCCGCGCGCAACGCGCGGCCGAGGCTCTCGTTCCGCGCGCGCCGGTCCCCGAAGCCTCGGGGGTCGCGACAACCGCGCCGACCGCGTCAATCGCATCGGCCGCGCCTCCTTCGGTGGGGAAGGTCCTGCCGTTTCGCCGCCGCGTTGCCCTCTGGAGCGGCGCCCTGGGACTCGCCGCGGCGGCGGCTCTGGTCGCGGTCCTGGTCGTGCCGGGGCGTTCCGCGCCGCTTCCCGGCTACAAGGCGGAAATCGGCGGAGGCGAGCGGACCGCGCGAGGAAATTCCGGAACCGAAGTCCCGGGCCTGCCGACGTTTTCCCCCGGCGCGCGGTTCGACCTGATTCTGCGCCCGGCCCGGCCGGTCGAAGGAAAGGTGGCCGTGCGCTGCCTTCTGGTCGCGGCAGGCGGCGGCCCGCCGCGGCCTTTCCCCGCCTGCGACGATGCTCAGCTTTCCGCCGACGGCAGCCTGCGAATCGCCGGCACCATCGAGATCGTCGGCGGAACGGCGGGAGGGATCGAACTGGAGCCGGGCGACTGGACGCTCTGGGCGCTTCTCGCCCGCCCGGGCGAGCTGCCGGACGCGCCGCCGGTCTCAGGGAGAGCGGAGCCGATCGCGGGGAAACGATGGCTCGGAATTCCGGTCGCGGTCCGCTTCGCGGCGGCGGTGTGAGCCCGCGGATTCGCCCGGCCCACCGTCTTGGCGCGGCAGGCTTGAGCCTCGCCCTCGCCACCGCGCTCTCCTGCTCGCGGCCCCCCGAGCCGCTCGCGTTCGAGTACGCCGGTTGCAGCCAGGTGCTGCGCACCGGGCCTACCTGCCTGCTCGATGCGGGCACCGGCCCGACCTTTCCGATCTCGATCTGGCTGCCGCTCGCGCCGGCCGGAACGACGACCGAATTCCGGATCGATGGCAAACCGGTTACGGCCGAAGGCGTACCGGCCCGCGACGGCCTGCGGTATTCGATCGCGGTGCCACGTAGCGCGCGCCGCCTGGCGATGCAACGGGAGGGAACACCACTCCGGCAGGCCGCCGCCCTTCTCTTCGCCCCCCTACCCGCCGCCCCGGACTGGTACACCGCCGCTTACCAAGAGGCGTTATCGGGACGGCCGGAGGCGATCGAGGCGAGCCGCGCGCTGTTGCTCGCGCAGCTGCCGCAAACCGCTGCCGACCCGCCGCTTCAGGCCCGCGTGCTCTGGGTGCTCGCCCGCCTTCCCGGCGCGCCGGAGGTTCTCTTCCGCCGCACGATCGTGGCGCGCAAGAAGGCCGGCCACCTGCTCGGCGAGGCGACCGCCGCCGCCGCTCTGGCGCACCGGCTGGTCGAAGACGACCGGTTCGCCGAAGCGGAAAAGGTTTTAGCTGCGGTGGCGCCGCCCCCGGGCTCCCCCGCCGAAGTGCTCGCGAGCCTCGCCTACGAGCGCGGCCTGCTCGCCCGCCTGTCCGGCCAGCCGCGGGAAGCCCTGCGGCGCCTGGCGGAGGCGGCGACCGAAGCCGAGCGCTTGGGGATTGCCGCCTATCGCGCCGCCTCGGAGCAGCAGCTCGCGCTCACGCTGCTCGGCCTCGGCCGGTTCGGCGACGCCGAAGCGCGGTTTGCGGCGCTCGCCGAGATCGAGACGGAGAGGGCGACGGACGAGGCCGACCGCGCATGCGCCGCGGCAGAGCTGGCGACCAATCGCGGCTGGACCCGCCTGCTCGCTCGCGAAGCGGGCGACGACACGGGCGATCCCCTGCCGCTGCTGCTCGCGGCGCGCGAAGCGTACGACCGCCTCGCCGGCTGCGGCGCCAGGCACCAGCGCGGCAACGCCCGGCTCAATTTCGCCCTGGCCCATCTCCAGTCCGGCGCTCTCGACGACGCGGCGGCGGACCTCGCTGCGGCGCGCTCCCTCACGGCGACCTCGACGAGCGCGGCGACCGCCACGGCCGAGGAACGCCTATGGCAGGGCGAGATCGAAGCCCGTTTGGCCCTCGCGCGCGGCCGGCCGAAGGATGCCCTTTTGCGTTGGCAGGAGCTGGAAGCAAACGCCCGGCGCTCCGGCTCGCTCGAAGACCTCTGGCTCGCGGCGACCGGCCGCGCACGCGCCGAGCGCGCGCTCGCAAAGGTGGGTGCGGCGCTTCAAGCGCTGCGCGAAGCGGAGGATCTTCTCGACCGCCAGGCGGTTTCCGCGCAGCGCTCGAGCCGGGCGCGCTGGGTGGCGCAACGCGAGGCGAGCGCCCGCCTGCGCATCGAGCTTCTGCTGGAACAAGATCGCCCGGCCGAAGCGCTCTCCGCGGCTCGTCGCTCGCGCGCCCGGGTGCTGCGCCAGATCGAAACCGAAGGGCGGATCGAACGGCTGTCCGGGCCACAGCGCGAGCGCTGGCAAGAGGCGGTCGGCGCCTACCGGGCCGCCCGCCGAAAGTGCGACGAGGACGCCGCCGCCGAATGGTCGTCCGCGGCGGATCGGCTGCCGCTCGTCCGCTCCGCCCGCGCCTCGCGCTGCACGAACGCGGAAGAGGATCTGGAATCGGCGGTCGCCGCCCTCGGTCTCGGGGACGAGAACCCCGGCGCAGAGAGCTTCCGTCCGCCGGCCGCGGGCGAGCTGCTACTCGCGTTTCATCCGCTGGACAACGGCTGGGTGGCGTTCGCTGCCGACGCGAGCGGCGTCGCCGTCCATCGTTTCGACCTACCGCCTTCGGCGCTCGCGAACCCCGAGGATCTTTCCGCGCGCCTGCTCGCGCCGTTCGGCGAGGCGATCCGCCGCGCCCGGCGGGTTCGCCTGCTCCCCTACGGTCCCCTCCGCGAGATCGATCTCCACGCGTTACCGTTTGATGCCGCGCCGCTGCTCGCCGGCCGGCCGGTCGTCTACGGTCTCGATCTGCTCGATCGGGCACCCACGCCAACGGTTTCGACCGGCACCCAACCCACCGCGCTGGTGATCGGCGACCCACGCGGCGACCTCTCGCTCTCCCGCAAGGAGGCCGAAGCGGTCGAGCGCGCGCTTCGAGCCGGAGGCTGGCAGGTCGATACGATGCACGGCGAAGCCGCCACGGTCGACGCGCTGCTCGAAGCCCTGCCGCGCCTCGCCCTCTTCCATTTCGCCGGCCACGGCGTCGCGGGAAGCGCCGACGGCGGCGGTGAGCTGCTCCTCGGTCGCGAGCAGCGCCTGCTGGCGACCGAGATTCTCAACCTCCGCAACGCGCCCGCGCGAATCGTCCTCTCCGGCTGCGAAACCGGCCTCGCCGACCCCGGAGCCGCCGTCGAAGGCCTCGGCCTCGCGCAGGCCTTCCTCCTCCGCGGCGCCACCCAAGTCGTCGCCGCGATCCGCCCGGTCCCCGATCGGGAGACCGAAGCGCTGTTCCAGGCGTTCTACCAGCCGCCGCCGCACGGCGATTCCGATCTGGATCTCGCCGTGCGCCTTGCGCGAGTGCAGGCAGCGGCGCTGCGCCGCGATGCGCAGAGCGCGGCGGCGAGCTTCCGGGTGTTCGAGCCGTGAGC
Source organism: Thermoanaerobaculia bacterium (assembly GCA_038248205.1). GTDB lineage: Bacteria > Acidobacteriota > Thermoanaerobaculia > Multivoradales > UBA5704 > DASYKS01. Next base: position 4,437 of record JBBRUC010000166.1, on the reverse strand, counting down.
GCCGCTCGGTCCTCGCGGCGAGCGAGCAGAGTGCCTCACACCACTTTACGTTTCTCGTGTCTTGTCGACGATAGAATATTGCCCGCTCCTCCGGCGGTACGCTCTTCGCGAAACTTCAAGCGAGAAAAACTGAGGATTAATCCTATGAACTGCCGTTCCACAACTGGCTTCCTGTTTCGAATCACCTTCCTCTGCCTGACCGGGGTCGCCGCTCTTGTGGCCACTCCTTCCGAAGCGATCGGCGCCCCGCTCAGGGTGAAGGAAATCTGGCGGCGGACGGCTCTCGGCAGCCAGATCGGAGCCTCTGGACTCACAGTCGCCGACCTCGATGGCGATGGTCGTCCGGAGATCCTGGTCGGTGGCAATTCGAGATTCGACCACAGTCTGAACGATTTCTGGCAGATTCTCCGTTGGGACGGAACCAACTACAGTCAGATCTGGGAAAGCCTTCCGGAAGGAACCCTTCGAGTGCTCACCGCCTTTCAGGCCGACACGGATCGCGCGCTAGAAATCCTGACCACCAGTCGCAATGAAATCCGTCTCTATGACGGTGCAACGCGAAAAATTGAGCGGAGGATTCTCACTCCGGCGAGCGAGATCCGAAGCCTCGCTGTCGCCGACCTCGACGGTGACGGGAAGGTGGAACTCATCTTTTGCGATCCGATTGACCTCTTTGTTGCCAACCTGGCGACCGGTACGCTCCTTTGGCGCCTACCGGGCTTCGGCGGTAGCAGCCTCGCGGTCGGGCAACTTGACGATGATGCCGCCCAGGAGATTGTGGTCACTGGTTTTGGTGAGATCGGTCGCGTGATCGACGGAATGACACGCCAGGTCGAATGGCCGCATCCCGCCGGCTTCGGCTTTTCCGTTCGACTCGCCGACCTGACCGGCGACAGCCGCCTCGAAATCATCGCACTTGTTCCTGCCGGGGTAAGAGTCTTCGATCCTCGTCGCCGCACCCAACTCTGGAAGCGGTTGACGAATGACGGTGCGACAGCCATCGCGGTCGGCGACATCGACGGCGATGGGCGCAATGAGGTGGTCTACGGCGATTTCTATCGGGGGCTACGAGTTCTCGACGGAAGGTCCGGTGCTGGTCGGTGGCTCCTCGACTCGGAATCGATTTCGGGCACCAGCGCGGTCGCCATCGGTGACCCAGACAACGATGGCAAAACCGAGATCCTCTGGGCCTTGAATTCTCGCCTCACAACTGTCGATGTTTCTCGGCGCCAAATCGATTGGTCGGATCTCGGTTTCAGCGGACCGATCCACGGCTTCGACTTCGGCGACGTGGACGCCGACGGCCGGCGAGAGTTTCTCTACACCGGCTACGGCGCGGACACCAACTGGTTCGTCCATGACGCGCGCAACTTCAGACCTGAATTTCAGGGCGAATCGGTGACCGATTATTTCCCTTACGGTTTCATCCGGCTGGTGAGCGCGAACGTCGATTCCGACCCACAACGCGAAATCTTCCTCACCGGCGGCCAAAGCTCCGGCCTAGGCAACTTCGGAGCTCTGATCGCCTACGATGGCAAGACTCATACGCAAGAATGGCGCTACGATCTCACAGATAGCGGCGCGTTTCAGGCGCTCGCCATCGCCGATGTCGATCGTGATGGGCATCTAGAGGTGGTGGCCTCCACGGGCGGGGAAATCGACAACCGGGGCGGCCAGATCGTTTACGTATTCGATGCTGCGACCGGCAACCTCGAATGGCGTTCTCCGCCCCTCTCTTCAGAGTTGTACGGATATTTGTACCCGCTCCGTATCGCTCAGATAGACGACGACCCCCAGCCGGAAATCGTAGTCCGGGGAGTTCAGGGGTCAATTCTTGTGCTCGACGCCGTGAAGCGAATCGTCGAGATGCAAACTCAACCCCTGGGGGTCGCCGCCTTCGATGTTCACGATCTCGATGGCGACGGCAAGTCCGAGATTGTCGTAGCGTCCGGAGGAAAGTTGGCAGTCGTCGATCTTTCAACCAGCCGGCTCGGCGTCCCGCTCGCTTCCTATCCAGACTTTATCAGCAGCCTCCGCGTACTCGACCTCAACGGTGATGGTAAAGCCGACTTCCTACTGACATCTGACTACCGGGTCCGAGCAATCGACGGAGCCAGCAAAGTCGAGGTTTGGCGTAGCCCGAAGCTTGGATATTTCGTCGGATCTGTGGATAGCCTGTTTCCTGGTGACTTCGATGGCGATGGACAGCTGGAGTTTGCCGTCAGCGCGGGACTCTACGGATTGATCTTGTACGAGATCCAACGTTAACAGGCGGATTCTTGGCCCTCCCGGAGGAGGGCGCGCAACGGTTCCAGGAGAGGCAGGCACGCCGTCAGAGCGTGGTGAATTTGTTCGAAGGCTCGGCCGTCGTTTCCGTTGGGGCCGGGCCGATCAGGACGTTGAGTTCCACCAGCGCGTGCCCCAGAGCTTCGGCCACTTGGAGCGCGAGGCGCAGGATTTCCCGATCGGCCGGTGCCACCATCTCGTCCGAGTAGGCGGCGAAGAACTCGCGAAGGCTGCCCCCGTCATGCGCAAGGTCCGCCATCACGGCCCGGAGGTGGGCTCGATAGCCGGGTTCGGTAAAAGCTGGGGCCTCGGTGACGCTTTCCAAGATTCGATCCGCCAGCGCTTCGGAGAGGACGACGATCTCCTGTCGAAGAGCGGCCGGAGAAAAGTGGAACAGCACCCCTTCGCGAAACGGCGCCAACTCGCGCCAGCGGCGTCCTCTCACCACGTCCAAATCGAGGTACAGCCGGAGCTTCGTTACCTCGGGCTTCGCATCACTCAACGGGAAACTCCCTCCTCAGAGAAACGACTCTCGCTTCCAGCCCGGGATTCGCCTCGTCGTGCTCCGTTCGTGCCTTCCGTTGGCGGCGCTGTTCCTGAACGAGGCTGAAAAATGCGCCAGGGTTCGCGGCGCCCTTTCTCATCAAAAAGGCGAAGATCTGGAGCTTCAATCGAGAACCCGACGGCAGCGGACTGTGATGCAAGAGTTCGAGCAGCCGGTCGGCGAGACCGGGAAGCAGTCCTCCCCGCCCATCCAGAAGAAGGATCGCCCCCAACTCGAAGTAGGCGTCGGTCGCCAGAACCACCTTGCCGGCCGCGCCCCACCTCGCCGCGGACCGTCCGAACAGCCTTGCGGCATCGTTCAGGCGGCCTTGGTCGCGCGCCGCTTCGGCCCGGGCGAAGATCTCTTGCGCATCCTGCGGAGACCGACTGTTCATGGAAGGCAAGGTAGCCGTCCCCATCCCGGCTTTTCGGCCCAGGGGTACGGCAGGGTGTTCCCGTGCAAAATCTTGCGCGATGGCGTCCGTTTGCATGCCGGCAGGCGTCCCGCGCCGTAACGGCGGGCGTACGGCAGGGGTGTTTGGCGCAAAATCTTGCCGCCGAAGGAAACGTACCCGCAATCGCCAGCGGTGCGAGACCCGGGTCGCCCGGCTGTCTTAGGGCGAAGGGAAAACCTGGGCGCCGTCGAGGAACGGACGGCGCCCGGGGATTCGATCAGGGCAACGACGAAGGGGCGGAGGTGCCAAAGATGTCCGCCGGCACCCGCTCGAACTGGGCATCCGGTCGGTTGCCGGCTGTCGCGAAGAAGGTCGAGATCGCGTCGATGGACTGAATGAACGTGTCGGAGCAAGCCCGGGGGTAGGTCACCCCGAAATGAACCGTTGATTGCCGTCCAATGTTTCGTCCGAACCAGGTCACGGCGGACTCCAGAACTTCGCCCTGCCCCGGCTGATCTCGATAGTTACACCTGCCCTGCTCGGCACCAAACCGATTCTGGGAGAGCGTCCGCTGAAGCTGGCGTACCTCTTCCGGTGTGCCTCGTGCGCGGAGCAGGAAGGTCTCGCCCGTGAAGCGCTGGATGCCGATCACCAGACCGTCCCGGAAGATCGTGAAGTCGAGATCGTATTTGAACCCAGTGAGTTGGTCGTCGAGATGAATGGTGCGGCGGACGAGATAGCTCTCAGGCGCCGGTGCCTGGGCCAGGGCCACCGTGGGCAAGATCAGAGCCAGTACAAGTAGCCGGAAAGAGGGATTTTGCGCAATCATTTGCCACCTCCACAGGTCCCCTACGGAACCACCCGAATGATGCCGGTTTGCCAGTTGCAGCTTGTGCCCACGATGCCGAAGTTCTCCCCGGCCAGCCAGAGGCTCGTTCCGTCTGGATCCGCCTGCGCACCTGAATAGTCGCCCGTTCGACCAGTGCCGCCTCCCCGAGAGCATGTACCCGCGCGAAGGATCGTCAGCGGTGAGAATGCCGACGTGCCCGAGACCTTTGTGAGCCTCCCCGAGCTGTGTTGAAGGGAACCGGACGACATGTGAAGCGCCATGCCGATTCGGCCGCTGTTGGTTACTGCGACGGACGGCATCCAAAGGAAGTTATCGGCAGCCAAGCCGACGGTAACTTGCTCAGCGACAGGCGCTTGAAAGCCG
>JBBRUC010000165.1:0-13875 GCA_038248205.1 Thermoanaerobaculia bacterium | reverse complement strand
CTCGGGGGAAGGCTCACTTTCCAGTGGCTGCCGCAAGCCTTCTCGAGATCGCCGCCGAGATGGTGGCCGACGATCGAGATGCGGTGGCAGAGCGGGGACTCTGCCCTCCCGGAGGTGCGGAGTACCTCGATTTGCTCCGCGCCGTGATCCGGCAGTGGCCGGACGATGCCGTGCGTCAGAAGGCCGGGCTCGACCGCATCCGGTCGTTCGCTCTACGCAAGCATCCGAAGGAACCGGGAGGGTGATCGCGATTTCGGCCGCGACCGGCCGCGCTGATCTCCTGCGGGCCTGGGTGGAGGGCGGCGAGGTCGGGCTTGCCGCCATGGCGCGTCTCCTTTCGTATGAGGAGCGTTCCACGGGCCTGGCACCCTTGATGATGCCAGAGGACAAACAAGCGATTCCGTCGGGCTCTCTCTCCACTCACCCGATCCAACGACCGCGTTCGGCCGACCTCGCGCCGGTTCCGTTTTGGCGGCTCGAGCGGGTCGAGCATCTCGAGCCCAAGCCGCCGCCTCCGCCACCTACGGGGGTGGCGCCGATCCTCAGAGCCCAGGAGTTGGGTTTGCGGCCGGGGGTTCCACCCCCACAATTAGAACTGGTTTCTGAGGCTCGTTTGTGGGCGGCCTTGCGGCGCCGCCTCGGCTCCTCCACACCGAGCCGGCAAGTCGACGTACCACGGCTCGCCGAGCGCTGGAGCCGGTGCGAGCGGGTGGAGAGGGTTCCCTTTCGCTCACTGCCTGCATGGGCTCAGCCGCTGATGGTCCTGATCGATCAGAGCCCACGTCTGATTCCGTTCTACGCCGACCAGCGGCGACTCCTCCATCAACTCCGTGCTCGCCTGGGGCGCGGTGCGCTGCGAGAGGTGGTGTTTCTCAGCGGCGCCGAACGGCCTTGGCGGGAAGGCCGGCGCCGGTACCACGAAGTGCCGCTCGCACCCGGAGGGTACGTCCTGGCTCTCAGCGACCTGGAGTATTTTTCACCCGAGCCGCGACGTGCCCTCTGGTCGCCGGTTGCCGAGCGTCTACGCCGTGGCGGAGCGACACTGACGGCCCTGGTGCCGAGCCCCGCCGAGCGCTGGCAAGGGGATCTTGCCGTTGCTTGGAACGCGGTTTCCTGGGAGCGGCCGGAGCGGCTTGGAGCGGCGAGGCGACCGCTCTCGGACTCCCAGCGCCTCGATCGCGCGGAACGCCTGCTGGGTCTGGTGTCGTTTGCCGCCTCGGTCGAGCCCGCGCTCCTTCGGGCGGTGAGGCGCCTCCTGCCAGCGCAACAGGCTGATGCCGGCACGGAGGCCGACGCCTGGAATCATCCCCAGGTCGCCAGCGGGTTTGCTCCCGCCGCGAGCCTTCGGCCCGAGCTGCGGCGCAGGCTCCATGCACGATTCCAGGGCGAGCCGGAGGCCCTGAAGCGCCGGGTCGTCGAGGTGCTGCGCTTTCATCGATCCGGCGCGCCTGCGGAAGTCTGGTTGGACGAGGTGCTCGGGTTATCTGCTTCGCATGCGCTGCCGCCGGGGACTCTCTTGGCCGAAGAGATCACTGCGGCCGAAACTCTTTGGCGGCGGATGGGCACTACCCTCACTGGGGAAGGCGCCCCAGCACAGTGGATGCGGGCCGTTCGTGGGTTTGTGTCGCGTTCGGGGCGCGATCGAATCCCGGAGGCGGCATGGTCCGATCCGATTCTCGGGCCGATCCTCTGGCGCGCTTGGACCGCCGCTTGGGAAGGTGCCGGGACACCGCCGCTTCCCCCCGGGTTGGGGCCGGATCTGATCGATCCGATCGATGGAGAACCCCGGCGCTGGCACGTTCGACAAGTGGGCTCGAAGCTGAACTTCTCCCCTTCGGATTCGCGCGAAGGAGGCACTCTCGTGGATCTCGAATCGGTCAACGGTCAGGTCTCGTTGAGGCAAGAGGGGATCTACTGGTCGCAAGCAAGCCCTCTCGGCGAGGACGCTCCACTGCCGAATGTCTCCACCCTCCTCCTCCTCACCGACCGCACCCGGGCAACCCTCCGCCGCGTCCACCGCCCCGAGTGGGCAAGCGCTCTGGGGCGCGACCGCTTCGGCCTGTGGGCGACTTTGGAGGTAGAGGGCGTCGAGCAGAGGCTGCGCTGGATTCCCCCCGGCCGGTTCTGGATGGGCTCGCCGGAGGACGAGCCAGGGCGGTACGACGACGAGGGTCCGCGGCACCTGAAAGTCATCAAGGACGGGTTCTGGCTGGGTGAGACGCCCTGCACGCAGGCGCTTTGGCAGGCGGTGATGGGTGACAACCCTAGCCAGTTTCAGGGATCGGACCGCCCGGTCGAGCAGGTGAGCTGGGAGGACTGCCGGCGGTTTTTAAAGAAGCTCGGGGGGCAAGACGCGGACGGCGAGTGCTGGCGTCTGCCTCTCGAAGCCGAGTGGGAGTATGCCTGCCGGGCCGGCACGGAGACCGCGACCTACGCGGGGCCGATCGAGATGGTGGAGGACTTCAAGGCGCCGGTCCTGAACGCGATCGCCTGGTACGGCGGAAACAGTGGTGAGCCGCTCGAACTGGTGGATGGCGAAGTCTCGGGCTTGGAGAAAGAAGCACGCGACCGAGTGGACGAGGACCGCCGCCGCCAGGGGGAAGATGTACCTTCCAATCGGACAGGGACCCACCCCGTCGGCCGAAAAGACCCCAACCCGTGGGGGCTCTACGACACCTTGGGCAATGTGTTCGAGTGGTGCGAGGATCTCTGGCGTAGAAGCTACGACCGTAAGCCTGATCCTGAGGGCTCGGACCGGGTGATCCGGGGCGGCTCGTGGAACTCGGACGCGCGGTTCTGTCGCGCGGCCTTTCGCATTAGGAACGTCCCGTCGTTCCGCTGGTACAACCTGGGCTTCCGCCTGGCCCGAGGTCAATCTGCGCTCCAGTCTGGGGCGGAGCCCGGCGGCGCGGAGCGCCCGGACCGGGGCGTGGCGAGGCGCGGGACGCGACCGCCCGCCTCCGGTCCGCGGAAATCATGACCACCTTCCGCCCCCACCCCCTCGATCAAGGTTGCCCCCCGGCCTGGGCAACCGGTTGGGGAGAGGACCGCTACGGCATCTTCGTCGAATTCACAGTGGCCGAGGCGGTGCAGCGAATGCGCTGGATCGAGCCGGGGGAGTTTCAGATGGGATCGCCGAAGGACGAGCAGGGGCGGTGGGGGGGCGAAGGTCCGCGACATCTAGAAAAGATCGGAGAGGGCTTCTGGCTTGCCGACACCCCCTGCACCCAGGCGGTTTGGGCGGGGGTGATGGGAGAGAATCCCAGCCGGTTTCAGTCGCCGGATCGACCGGTCGAGCAGGTGAACTGGGAGGAGTGCCAGGATTTTTGCCGCAGGCTCGCGGAGCCCACTGGCGAGCCGGGTTGGAGACTGCCGACCGAGGCCGAATGGGAGTACGCCTGCCGGGCGGGGACGACCGAAGCGACGTATGCCGGGCCAATCGAGATATTGGGCGAGGCGAACGCACCGGTGCTCGACCGGATCGCTTGGTACAGGGGCAACAGCGGGGTCGGCTACGACCTGAAGGACGGCTGGGATTCGAGCGACTGGAAGGAAAAGCAGCATAAACACAGCCGCGCGGGAACGCGCCGGGTGAAGACGAAGGCTCCGAACCCCTGGGGCCTTTACGACACGTTGGGCAACGTGTTCGAGTGGTGCCAAGACCGATGGTCCGCCAACTACAGCGCCGAACGCGAGGGCACGCTCCGGGTGATCCGGGGTGGCTCGTGGAGCTCGAGCGCGCGGGGCTGTCGCGCGGCCTATCGCGATGGGAGCGGCCCGTCGGGCCGCTGGCTTAGCCGGGGCTTTCGCCTGGCCCGAGGTCAATCTGCGCTCCGGTAGGTCCAGGGGCGGAGCCCAGCGGCGCGGAGCGCCCGGACCGTGTGCCGAGCGTGGCGCGGGACGCGCCCGCCGGCCCCGGTCCGCCGGATTGAGAGGGCGGCGCTGTTGCGTCCGCGAAATCGAAATTTCCTAAGGTTCGCCCCCTGTATAGGGGTAGGGAGGGCCGGTTGAGTACCCGGCCCCCCCTCCCTCCGAACCGGACGTGCGGATCTCCCGCATCCGGCTCTCCGGTTGGTGGTTTTACCTCCGAGAGGACTGACGGGCCTGGGCAATGGCTGTGGTGAAGGAGTACAGCCCCTGCTCAGCAAAGAAGGCATTCGGCCAGCGGTTGTGGTCCCGTCCTCGGGATCGCCCCTTGCGCTTGTGACGGTGGCGCAGGATGCTGCGAAGACGCATCCGGATCCACCGGTCCAGTGGCATTAGGTACGTCGCAAGACTGTGTTTGAAGTATTCAAACCAGCCCCTTTGGATCGGCACCAGCTCCGAAAGAATCCGCTGGAGGCTGTGCCCGTTGGTACGCCGGGTCTTCGCTCGGATCTTGTCCTTGAATTTCCTCAGGCTCTTCCGGCTGGGCCAGCGATAACCCCGCTCGAAGTGGTAACCCAAGAAATCGAAGCCGCCTCGCGGGGTGGCGTCGACGATCCGGGTCTTGTCGGGATGCAGCCGCAATTCTGCCGCAGCTGCCCAGGACTCGACCTCGGCCAGCGCACTTTGGGCTTCAGAGGGCGTACGGCACAAGATCACAAAGTCGTCGGCGTACCGCACCATCTCGTAGCCGAGCTGCGCCATCCGATGGTCCAGAGGGTCCAGGTAGATGTTGGACAGCAGAGGGCTGATCACTGCTCCTTGCGGGGTTCCCCGGTCGGGAGTCCAGTACTTCGCACTCTCCATCACCTCCTGTCCGAGAAACGCCTCGAGCAGGGTCAAGACCTTACTGTCCGCGACCTTGTGTCTCACCCGCTCCATCAGCGGCGGGCGAGGGATCGTGTCGTAGTAGCTCTGCAGGTCGGCATCCACCACGTGGACGTACCCCGCTTTGAGTAGCTGGGCTACTCGGCGCAAGGCGTCCTTGGCGCTTCGTTCCGGTCGAAACCCGTAGCTCTGGGCTGCGAAGTCCCGCTCGAAGATCGGCTCCATTACGTTGCGGAGCGCGGCCTGTACCACCCGGTCTCGAACCGTCGGTATCCCAAGGGGGCGTTTTTCCTTCCTCCCTGGTTTCTCGATCCACACCCGACGGATCGCCTGAGGGACGTAGCTCCCCTCCAGCAGCGACACCGACAGGCGTTGCAGGTTCTCCTCCAGATGGGCCTCGAACATCCCGATCGTTACGCGGTCCACTCCGGCGCTCCCTTTGTTGCGCTTCACTTGCGTGAAGGCCGACGCCAGGTTGCGCTGCGAGACGACCTTGTCGATCAGGCTGAACCATTTGCCTCCTTTGACCCCCGCTTCGAGGGCCGTCAGCATGCGCTCGGTCCAAACGCTCGGTTCCACCCAGGACCACCGGTCCGAGGTCTCTCTGGCTTGTGTAGCCCTTGCGGGCACTCCCGCCGGTTTCGCTTCCGCTCGCTTGTCCCTCACGTCTCCACCTTCCTGTCCCCCTTCGCTCCACGCCCGTTACGGCGCTTCCTCGCTACTACGGGAACTCTGACTCCTCGGGGGGCTCCTTTTCCCTCTCCCGAGGTCTCCCCGCTTCCCGTCACTCGTCCCTATGAGACCGTTCTGCCTCCAAACACCCCATGCACCCCCATCGTCGCTTTCGCACGCTACCCCTCAGCGCGATGGGCCTCCCTTGCGGGGCCTGGGCTTCGCCGTTACTCCGCCGGCTCGCCGATGCATCAGGCCGAATCGAGTTCGTCATCCTGCGGACCGGTCTCTCACCGCCGGTTGCTCCCCACCCCGCCTCACGGCGACGCAGTTTCCTTTGGTTTCAGGCCGGAGAGCGTATGCCTGGAGAGGATTTGCACCTCTCTGAACGAGTGCGCTTGCGGGCGCACGGAGTGCGCCGACGCGTCGGCGCTTTGGGGCAGCGTGGTGAAGTAGCGATCCCGGTGAAAAGCGGCGACGCGTCGCCGCACTCAATAACCGTCCGCCCGTGATGGTTTGGTGGGTCGGATCGTTTCCTCGAAGGGGAAATCAAACTCCCCATAGAATGCCCCGCACCCATGGGCCTCTACCCGCTGCTTCGTCCTCTTCTTTTCTGCCTCGATGCCGAAACCGGCCACGAGGTGGGCATGGCGGCCCTTCGCGCCGCGCAGGCAGTTCCGGGCTGGACAGCGCTTAGGCTACGCCGGAACCGCGCGACCGATCCGCGTCTGGCGCGGCAGCTACTCGGGACGACCTTTCCCAATCCAATCGGCCTCGCGGCGGGTTTCGACAAGGACGGACGCGCCGTGCGGGGCCTCGCCGCGCTCGGGTTTGGCTTCCTCGAAATCGGCACGGTGACGCCACTGCCCCAACCCGGCAACCCGCGCCCGCGTATGTTCCGGCATCCGAAGCTCGCGACACTCCAAAACGCGCTCGGCTTCAACAACCGGGGGATGGCGGCGATGGTGGCGGCGCTCGAAACGCTCGGGCCGCCGCCGGTACCCCTCGGCATCAACCTGGGGAAAAACAAGGCGACGCCGCCCGAACGGGCGATCGACGACTACGAAACCCTCCTCCGCGGCCTGGAGCGCTTCGCCGACTATCTGGTGATCAACCTCTCCTCGCCGAACACGCCCGGCCTGCGCGACCTCCAGAACGAGAGCTTCCTCGCCGAACTGTTCCGCCGCGCCGAGGGGATCACCACGAAGCCGATCCTGGTGAAGATCTCGCCCGACCTTCCCGCCGCCGCCGCGGCCGAGCTCAGCAGCGCCGCGCTCGGCTGCGGCGCCGCCGGCCTGATCGCCACCAATACGACGATCGACTACGAGCTGATTCCCGGCTGCGAGCCGCGAGGGGGCCTCTCCGGCCGAGTCCTCCAAGCGCGTAGTTTTGCCACGCTGCAAGCGATCGCGCCACGGATTCGCGACCGCGGGGTGCTGATCTCGGTTGGCGGCATCGATTCGGCCGAAGAGGCCTTGCGCCGCTTGGACGCAGGGGCCTCTCTGGTTCAGCTGTACACCGGCTTGGTCTTCCAAGGCCCCGGCCTGCCGCGGCGGATCGCGCGAGGGCTGGCGGGTGGGGCCGAGAATCGATAATCCCAGCGTGGCCACACCCTTGCCCAGAGACCGCCGCGCCCGGCCGGGAAGGATCGCCGGCTGGTTTCTGCTCGGTGCCCTGCCTTTCGCCCTGCTCGTCGGCTTCGCCGTTCGGCTCGCCGGCCGGGCGACCGACGACATGTACATCACCTACCGCTACGCCCAGAACCTCGCGGCGGGCCGGGGGTTGGTTTTCAACCCGGGCGAGCGGATCTTCGGCGTCACCGATCCCGGCGTGGCGATCCTCCTGGCCGGCGCGCACCGAGCGACCGGGCTCGCGATTCCGCTGCTGGGCACCTGCCTCCATGCGCTGTCGATCGCCGGGATCGCCGGTCTGTTGATCGCCGCCTCCCGGCGCCACGCCCGTCGGCCCGAAGCGATCGGGGCGGCCGTTCTGCTCGCCACGTCGAGCGTGCTCTGGGCGGCGCAAGGCTCGGGGCCGCCGGTGGCGCTCGCCCTGCTGCTTTTCGCGGCCAGCCGGCTGGACGAGCGGCCGGCGCGAGCCGGGCTGGTCGCGGGACTCGCGGTGATCTGCCGGCCGGATGCCCTGCTAGGGGTGGCGATCTTGGGATTGCTGGGGCTGCGCCGGAAGAATCCCGCTTTGCTCCCGACCGGCGCAGAGAAGTCTCGATCGGCTCGGGCGATCCCTTGGTCCTACGGCCTTGCCGCCGCGGCGGTCATCGCCCTTGGCGCATGGGCTGCCCGGGCCTGGTTCGGCAGCCTGATTCCGAACACCCTGGCGGCCAAACAGGCCTACGCGGCGCTCGATCCGGAGCGCTGGAAGAGCGGTTTCGCCTTCTGGAACCGGGGCTACGATCTGCTGGCGTCCTCGGCGGGACCGTTCGCCCCGGGACTCCTGGCGCTCGGCGCCCTCGGATTGCTCTTTCTGGCGCGCAACGCCGGCCGGCCGGGTGCTCTGCTCGCCCTCTACGGCGTGGCGCTGGCGTCAATCTATCCGCTGCTCGGGGTGCCGTTCTTCGTCTGGTACGCGGCACCGCCGCTGATCGCGCTGCTCGCCGCGGCGCCGTTCGCGGTCGGGGCGGCGGTTCGGCCGATCCCCTGGCGCGGCGTGCGGTTCGCGGTGCTCGTCCTGCTGGCCATCCCCCTGGGGGCCTCGGTCCTCGGAGGCCTCCGCGCCGCGCAGACCCCGGGCGCGGGCGACTGGCGCTACCCGGCCTACACCCAGGCGGGCGCCTGGATCGCTGCGCATTCGAGCCCTGAAGAAGACATCGCTTACGAGGAGATCGGGATTCTCGCCTACACGAGCGACCGACCGGTCCAAGACCTCGTAGGCCTCGTCACCCCGCGCTCCCTCCCCTTCGCCCACGATCGCCTCGGCGCGTTCCTCGCCAAACCGACGACCTTCGTCATCTTTCACACCTACAACCCACGCGGCGGCACCCGGCCGATCGTCGATCGCCCCTGGTTTCCCAAAGCCTACCGAGAGGTCGCGCGCTTCCCCTCAGACGACGGACGATATCTGGCGATCTATCGGCGCATCGAAGGGGCGCCCGTACCGCCGCCGCGACCGCCGCGGGGGCACTGAGATCCTTGTAAGATCGCCAGATGATGGCTCCAGAGCGTAGCGGCCCGAGGCCTCTCGATCGTCGGCCCGAGGCCCGTGCGTTTTCCGTCGAGGATCTGCTCCACCTGATGCAGGACGGTAAGCTGCGCATACCCGATTTCCAGCGACCGCTCAACTGGGGGGATGAGGATCGGCTGCTCTTCTTCGACAGCCTCTTCCGCGGCTATCCCGTAGGGACGTTGTTGCTTTGGAAACAGCCGGTGGCGGCGGGACGAATTCGACTGGGCACTCTCGAGATCGATGCGCCGCAGATGTCAGACGCCCTCTGGGTCGTAGACGGACAGCAACGACTGACCACGCTCGCGGATGGCCTGGTCGCCGAGCCCGGCGAGCGAAGACAGCTGTTCGCCGATCTTGAAGACGCAAGCTTGATCTGGGGCAGGCCGACGGATCGACACGCTCCTCGGTTCTTACCCCTTCGGGAGATTTCGGATCTCGAACGACTTTTAGAATGGGCTCATTCGAATCGAGTGCCAGACGAACTCAGGCGCCGGGCATTCGACCTGGCCAAGCGCATTCGTGAATATCAGCTGCCAGCGTATCTGGTCGAAGTTGATGATGACTCGGTCCTTCGCGAGATCTTTCGACGCACCAACACGCAAGGCAAAGAACTGAAGCTGTCCGAGGTCTTCGACGCTTTGCACCGAAAGAGCTTTGCACCTAGCCCTTCCTCTTTGCGCGAAATTGGCGAGGTGCTGCGTGTCGAGGGCTTTGGTCATCTTGAGGGAGAACTGATCCTCCGATCCCTTTTGTTCGTTCGGAAACTTGACCCGGCCGGCAAGATCGATCAAGTCAAAGCAGCGGACGTGCCCGAGGCTCTAAACCAAACCGTCGCGGCGCTTCGTCGAGCGATCATTTTTGCTCGGGGTCAGGCGGGATTCCCTCATCTTCGCTTGCTTCCGTATCGGCTTGCCTTGGCAGCTTTAGCCCTTTACTTCGATCTTCATCCGGAACCAGGCCCCCGGTCGCGTAGGCTTCTCGCGCGCTGGCTGTGGAGGGGTGCAATCAACGGAACCCACAGAGGAGACACCGGCATCCTGCGTCGTACGATCGAAGCCATCGATCACGACGAGGAAGCCAGCTTACAAAGGTTGCTTCGGCTGACCGGGACTCGCACTACGGAGCCGCTGGAGCTGGGATCCTTCAACTTTCGTTACGCTCGGTCCAAGCTACAGGTTCTCGCGCTCGCCGAACTGGTGCCTGTCGACTTCCGCACGCTCGAACCCGTCGACATAGCCGATCTGTGCGAACGACAAGCGAGCCCGGTGGCCGAACTGAGTTCTCAGAGCGCTGCCAACAGTCCCGCTCGCGGTCTTGCAGGCCGGCTCGTTCATCCCGACCTGAAGCCGACCGCTCTGCGCGACGCAGTTCGCGCGGCTTCCGAGGAAACACTTCTAAGCCATGGCATTTCCTCGGCCGCCAGAACGGCTCTCCTTAGGGAGGATCTTGAAAGCTTTTTCGCCCTCCGTGAGGAAAGCCTTGGCCCCTTGGTTACCGGATTCCTCGATCGGCGCGCTGAATGGGGTGACTCGGATCGGCCGTCAATCTCCGCGCTCTTGGAAGACGACGGAGGAGACGACGGATGAACCCCCTTCGCGTCGATCTCGGTTCCGTGCCGGTCGGATGGCTGACTCCCGTTCCCACCTATCCGGATCGCTGGCGATTCAGTTTTCGCCAGGACTATCGAGAGCGGTATCCCCGACCAATTCTCGGTCAGTTCTTCGAAGACGACCTCGAGCGGTCCTACGTCTCGACGCAAAGACTGCCCGAGTTCTTCTCGAATCTTTTGCCCGAAGGAACGCTCCGGGAACTGATTGCGGAGAAAGCGGGTGTCGATCCTGCCCGCGAAGCACAGCTCCTCGCGCTGTTGGGTGAAGATCTTCCCGGAGCTTTGTTCGTTCGCGAAGCCGAAGAAGGCGCTCCCGACTCGACGGAAGAACTAGGAAGCGAAGCGGCCGATTCTGCGGTAGAGGAGAACGGCGGGCAGCCGCTCAAGTTCTCCCTCGCAGGAGTCCAGCTCAAATTTTCCGTCGCCCGCGGTGAAAAGGGATTTACCCTCCCGGTGATCGGACGCGGCGGGCATTGGATCGTCAAGCTGCCGGACCAACGCTTTGCCGGAGTTCCGGAAAACGAGTGGTCGATGCTCACCTGGGCTCGCCAGGCGGGGATTCTCGTTCCCGATCACGAGCTGGTGGAGGCGGCGGAGATCGCGAACCTTCCGCGAGAGGCCGCCGGGAGACGGGGGCAGAAGGCCCTCGCCGTTCGACGCTACGATCGGACGGAAGACGGGGGGCGCATCCACCAAGAGGACTTCGCGCAAGTCCTAGGTGTCTCCGCCGGCCAGCGCTACAAGTACAAGAAGGCGAGCTACGAGAACATCGGCCGAATCCTTCACGCCCTTGGCGGCCTGCCCCAGTTGCTGGAGTACATCGATCGCCTTGTTTTCGTGGTGCTCTCAGGCAACGGCGATGCCCACCTCAAGAACTGGTCGCTCTGGTATCCCGATCCTCTGGGGCGTGAAGCCGCGCTCGCTCCGGCCTATGATCAAGTGTCCACTCTCTCCTACGTCGACGAGCAGGAGGATCTCGCGCTCAAGCTTGGCAAAGAGCGCGATTTTTATCGGATCAGCACTTCTTCCTTCCACCGCCTGGCCCGGAAGTGCGAAGTCTCGGAGGCCGCGGTTACGGAGCGCGTACAGGCGGCCGTCGAACGAATTCGCGGCGCTTATAGCGAGGTCGACAGAGATCTGGCGCTTTCCGCCGAGGCCGCAAAGGCCCTGCGGCGGCACCTCGACAGAATCAAGCTTTAGAGCACCCGCTCCACCACCAGCCAACACCACCCGGCCGCGAGCAGTGCCGCGAGGAGGTCGAGGACGACGCCGGTCTTTGCCATGCTGGGGATGGTGACGTAGCCGCTGCCGAAGACGATCGCGTTCGGGGGCGTTCCGGCCGGCAGCGCGAAGTCGCAGGAGGCGGCCAGCGTGGCGGCGAACAGCACGGTCGGCAGGTGTTGCGCCGCCACCGCCTGGTGGAGGACGACGAGCATGACCGCGATGGTCGCCGTGTTCGAGGCGACGGCGGAGAGAGCCACGGTCGCGACGCTCGCGATGACGATCTGGGCGAGCGGCGGGAAGCTTCGGAGTCCCAAGAGCTGGGCACCCATCTGGTTCGATAGGCCGCTTCCTTGGATCGCCGAGGCCATGGCGAAGCCGCCGCCGAGCAGCAACAGCGTCTCCCACGGCACCTTCGTAAGCGCCTGGAAATTGAGCACCGCGTGGCCGCGGCTGCGCCAGAGCAGGAGGGCGAGCGCCGCGAGCATCGCGGTGGCTCCTTCGACGTGGGCGGAGGAGAGCGGAAACGCCGTGACCAGCGGTTTGAGCAGTCCGGTCAATACCTTGCCGCCGATCCATAATCCGGCAGTGACCAGGAAGACGCCGAGGACGATCCGTTCTTCCCGCCGGATGCGGCCGAGCTTGCCCAACTCGCCCTGGATCGCGTCGGCGCCCATCGTCTCGCCCAGCTGATCTTCGCGTCCCATGCGCCAGAGCGCCCACCAGACGACGGGCAGGAACAGGATCACGAATGGCAGGCCGACCGCCATGAACTGGAGGAACGAGATCTCGATCCCCAGCCGCTCGGCAAAGCCGGCGAACTGCGCGTTGGGTGCCGTGCCGATCTTGGTGCCGATGCCGCCGACGTTCGAGCCGTAGGCGATCGCCAGCATGATCGCCATGCCGTAATGGCGGAGCCGCTCGCCCCCGCGTTGCCGCTCGATTTGGGCGAGCACGGCGATGCCGATCGGCACCATCATCGTGGCGGTCGCCGTGTTCGAAATCCAGAGCGAGATAAACGCCGTGGCGCAAAGGAATCCCGCGAGCAGGCGCTTCGGGTCGGTGCCGATCGCGGCCATGATGGTGAGCGCGATGCGCCGATGAAGATCCCACCGCTGCATCGCCGCCGCGATCGCCATACCGCCCGCGAAGAGGAAAATGTAGGGATCGAGGTAGGCGCCCGCGGTCGCGCGAACGTTCGTCAACAAGCTCGGGCCGAACGGCCGCAGCAGCGGATAGGCGAGCAGCGGCACGCACGCCGTCACATAGATCGGCAGCGCTTCGGAAAGCCACCAGATCGCCATCAAAGCGGCGACCCCGGCGGCGAACGCCGGTCGCGAACCGGTCTCCGGATCGTGGCGCAGGGGAGAGTCCAGAAACGCCAACAGCCCGAACGCGAGAAGCCCGGCAACGAAGCCGACGACGCGACCCGGAGTCCAAGTTTGGCGGAGCAAAGTGGCGCGATCCTACACTGGGAAGGGGTTTGCTCAGCCCTAGCTCTCGATCGCCCCGTGCGCCGCGCGGGCCGCTTCTTCGAGCGTCTTCATCGCCAGGCGGTAGGGCCCCGGGCCGTGGCTGATGCGGGCTGCTCCCAGCTCCGCCAGGCGGCGGATAGGCAGGGCCTCGGTTGTGGCCATGACGTTGACCGGCAGGGGGCTCGCCTCGCACACCCGGCGGATCAGCGAGGGGTCGGTCAGCCCCGGCACGAACAAGCCGGAGGCTCCCGCCTTGGCGTAGGCCGCCGAGCGTTCGAGCGCTTGATCGACCAGCGTTTCGTCGTGATCGGAGCGATCGGCTTTGAGGAACAGGTCGGTCCGGGCGTTCAAGAAGGCGGCAACCCCCGCTCGGTCCGCGGCGTCCCGCAGGGCGCGAATCCGGGCGGACTGCTCTTCGATCGAGTACAGCCCATCGGCGTCGATCACCTGATCCTCGAAATTGCACCCGATCACCCCGGCGGCGAGCGCCCGGGAGAAATTCGCCCCGACCTCCTTGGGCGTCTTGCCGTAGCCCCCTTCGAAGTCGAGCGTCACCGGCAGATCGACGGCCGCGACGATCCTCTCGATATTGCCGATCACCAGATCGAGCGGCAGTTGCTCGCCGTCGTCGAAGCCGAAGGCCGCGGCGACCGACCAGCTGCCGGTGGCGAGCGCTTTCGCCCCGGCCTTGGCGGCGACCCGGGCGCTGCCCGGATCCCAAATGTTGAACAACACGACGGGCGAGCCCGGAATGTGGAGGCGGGCGAAGGTTTCGGCTTTTTCGGTTTGGCTGGGCATCGAGGGGAGGACCTTTCCTGGGCAAAGAGAGCGGTTGCCGCTCGATGATATCTTCGCACTTCGATTCGACCCACCTTTCCCCGAGGAATTCGCCCGTGTCCGACACCGCATCCAACGTTCCTGGCCGCGACTTCATTCGCGACCTGATCGACCGCGACCGCGCGGCCG
>JBBRUC010000164.1:0-13886 GCA_038248205.1 Thermoanaerobaculia bacterium | reverse complement strand
GATACTGGAGCAGACCACCACGATGGCGAAGCAGGCCTTGCGGGTGCTCGCTTCGGCCTACCGCGATCTGTCCGCCGAATCGAGCCCTTCGCCGCCCGAAGGTGCCTCCCCGGACGCGATCGAGCGGGATCTCGTGTTCGTCGGCCTGACCGGGATGTACGACCCGCCGCGGCCCGAAGGAAAGGTCGCGGTCGCCCGCTGTCGTGCCGCGGGAATTCGCGTGGTGATGATCACCGGCGACCATTCCCACACCGCGACGGCCATCGCGCGGGAGATCGGAATCGCCGCGGAAACCCAAGGGACTCTCTCGGGCGTCGAGCTGGACAAACTGTCCGATGACGAGCTCGCGAAGCGCGTCCCCGAAATCGCGGTTTTCGCCCGCGTCACCGCCGAGCACAAACTGCGCATCGTCCGCGCCTGGCAGGCCGCGGGAGCGGTGGTCGCGATGACCGGAGATGGCGTGAACGACGCTCCGGCGATCAAAGGGGCCGATATCGGGATCGCGATGGGCGAGAGCGGCACCGAGGTAACCAAGCAGGCGGCGGACATGATCATCACCGATGACAATTTCGCGACGATCGTCGCCGCCGTCGAAGAAGGCCGAGGGATTTACGACAACATCCGCAAAACGCTCCAGTACCTGCTCGCGGGAAACTCGGGGGAGCTGCTGTTGATGACGGTCTGTGTCGCGGTGGGGCTGCCCGCGCCGCTCCTGCCGATCCATCTGCTTTGGATCAATCTGGTCACGGATGGGGTGCCCGCGCTCTGCCTGGCCACCGACGCCACCGACCCCGACGTCATGAAGCGCCGCCCGCGCAAGCGTTCGGAACGTCTTACCGACCGCGCGTTTCTGCGCACGATGCTTCTGACCGGACTGCTGACCGCGGGCGTGGCGTTTTCCGTGTATTTCTACACCCTGAAGACGGGAACCCCGGCAACGGCGCGTAGCGCGGCCTTCGCGGTGCTGGTGTTCGCCGAGCTTCTCCGGTCGTTCGGCGCCCGCAGCGAAAGCAAGCCGATCTGGCGCATCTCTCTCTTTACCAACATCAACTTGGTTGTCGTCGTCGTTCTTTCCATCGGTCTCCAAGTGCTGAGTCACCATAACGCCGCCCTCGGCCGCTTCCTTCAATCGTCTTCCATCTCGTTCACCGAGGGCCTCCTGTTCCTCGCCCTCGGCGCCATTCCCCTTTTGACTCTGGAAATGGTGAAATGGGCGCGGTTCGGCCGGCGAACCCCCGCAAGCTCCGATTTTGAGGTGACACCATGACTGAAGATGCCCCAACTCTCGATCCCCAGCTCGCCGCCCCCGATCTTCTCACCAAAATGAACGCCTACTGGCGCGCGGCGAATTACCTTTCGGTCGGTCAAATCTATCTGCTCGACAACCCGCTGCTTCGCCGCCCGCTCGCGCTCTCCGACGTCAAGCGGATGTTGATCGGCCACTGGGGAACGACACCGGGGCAGAATTTCATTTATGTTCACCTGAACCGAGTGATCAAAAAGTACGACCTCGACATGATCTACATCTGCGGCCCCGGTCACGGCGGGCCGACGGTCGTCGCCAACACCTACCTGGAAGGTACGTACAGCGAGGTCTACCCCGAAATTGGTCAAGACGAGGCGGGTCTGCGGAAGCTGTTCAAGCAGTTTTCGTTTCCGGGGGGAATTCCCAGCCATGCGTCGCCCGAATGCCCGGGTTCGATCCACGAAGGGGGAGAGCTGGGCTATTCGCTCAGCCACGCGTTCGGCGCGGTGTTCGACAACCCGGAGCTGATTGTCGCCTGCGTGATCGGCGACGGCGAAGCGGAGACCGGGCCGCTCGCCACAGCCTGGCATTCGAACAAATTTCTCGATCCGGCGACCGACGGCGCGGTCCTGCCGATCCTCCATCTGAACGGTTACAAGATCGCCAATCCGACGATTCTCGCCCGCATCCCGCGCGAGGAGCTGGAACAGCTGCTCCGCGGCTATGGCTGGGAGCCCCTGTTCGTCGAAGGTCACGAGCCCGGGCCGATGCACGAGGCGATGGCGACGGCGCTCGATGCGGCGGTCGATCGGATCCGCGGCTTTCAGCAGGAAGCTCGCTCGGGCGGCGTCCGGTCGCGCCCACGCTGGCCGATGATCGTCCTCGCCTCGCCCAAGGGGTGGACCGGGCCGAAGGTGGTCGATGGCAAGAAGATCGAAGGGACATTCCGCTCGCACCAGGTGCCGCTCTCCGATCCCGCAGCCCACCCCGAGCACCTGCGCCTGCTGGAAGACTGGCTTAAGAGCTACCGGCCGGAAGAGCTGTTCGATGCCGAGGGTCGCCTGCTGCCGGAGCTGGCCGAGCTGGCCCCCGAGGGCGACCGGCGGATGGGCGCCAACCCGCATGCCAACGGCGGTCTGCTGCTCCGCGATCTGGAGATGCCCGACTACCGCGAATTCGCAGTGAAAGTCGCCGCCCCCGGGATGCGCGGTATCGGCGATACCCACGTGCTCGGGCGCTTCTTGCGGGACGTGACGAAACGGAACGAACCGCAACGAAACTTCCGGGTGTTCGGCCCGGACGAGACGCTCTCCAACGGCCTGGAAGCCCTGTTCGAAACGACCGAGCGACAGTGGGAGGCGGAAACCGTGCCGGGCGACGAGCATCTCGCCCGGACCGGACGCGTGATGGAAATGCTTTCCGAGCACCAATGCGAGGGGTGGCTCGAAGGCTATCTGCTCACCGGCCGCCATGGGCTGTTCAACTGTTACGAGGCGTTCATCCACATCGTCGACTCGATGTTCAACCAACACGCCAAATGGCTGGAAGTCAGCTCGCACCTGCCGTGGCGCAAGAAGATCGCCTCGCTTAACTACCTGCTCGCCTCGCACGTCTGGCGCCAGGATCACAACGGTTTCACCCACCAGGATCCGGGGTTCGTCGACGTGGTGGTGAACAAAAAGGCCGCGGTGGTTCGGGTCTATTTTCCTCCGGACGCCAACTGCCTGTTGTCGGTGATGGACCACTGCCTGAGGAGCCGCCACTACGTCAACGTAGTGGTCGCGGGCAAACACCCCGCGCCGCAGTGGTTGACGATCCAAGCGGCCGAACGGCATTGCGCCCTGGGGATCGGCATCTGGGAATGGGCGGGCAACGAGCAGGGCGGCGAACCCGACGTGGTGATGGCCTGCTGCGGCGACGTGCCAACGCTTGAAACACTCGCCGCCGTCTCGATTCTCCGCGAGCATCTGCCCGAGCTGAAAGTCCGGGTGGTCAACGTCGTCGACCTGATGAAGCTTCAGCCGCCGTTGGAGCACCCGCATGGGCTTTCGGAGGAGGAGTTCGATGCCCTGTTCACGACGGACAAGCCGATCATCTTCGCCTTCCATGCCTATCCCTGGCTGATCCATCGCTTGACCTATCGGCGCACCAATCATAAAAACCTACACGTGCGCGGCTACAAGGAAGAGGGAACGATCACCACGCCGTTCGACATGACGGTATTGAACGACCTCGATCGGTTCCACCTGGTGATCGATTCGATCGATCGCCTACCGCAAACCGGCGAACGCGGCGCGGCGCTCCAAGAGCGGCTGCGCGCCAAGCTGGTCGAACATCACAGCTACATCCGCGAGCACGGCCAAGATTTGCCTGAGGTTCGCAACTGGGCGTGGGGGAACGCCGGTTGATTCGAGGACTGCGAGGGAAACGAATGTGGATCGCCTTTCTGGGCGGAGCGCTCGCGCTCTTCGCCGTGGTCATCCTGGTACTCAACCTTTCAACCGGCGAGAAGAAGGTCAATCAACCTCTGCCGGCGCGTTACGCCATCGACGATCCGCAGTTCCGGGTGACGATGAGCGCGCTGTTCGGTCCGCCGCTCGTCGACGGCAACCGGGTGGAGGACTTCCAAAACGGCGACGAGATCTTTCCCGCCATGCTCGCCGCCATTCGGGGCGCGCAAAAGTCGATCTGCCTGGAGTCGTACATCTACTGGTCGGGCACGATCGGCGAGGAATTCTCCGCGGCGCTCTCCGAGCGAGCCCGGGCGGGCGTCGCCGTTCACGTGCTGCTCGATTGGGTCGGCTCCGGCAAGTTGGACGAGAGCATGCTCGACGACATGCGCAAAGCCGGGGTCGAGGTCGAGCGCTATCGGCCGCTGCGCTGGTACAACGTGGCGCGCACCAACAACCGCACCCACAGGAAGCTGCTCACGGTAGACGGCGTGATCGGTTTTACCGGCGGCGTCGGTATCGCCGACGACTGGCTCGGCAAGGCGCGCAATCCCAGAGAGTGGCGCGACTCCCACTACCGTATCGAAGGCCCGGCGGTGGCGCAGATGCAGGCGGCGTTTTTGGACAACTGGATGGAATCGCGCTCGGTGGTGCTCGATGGGCCGGAGTACTTCGCCGCGAGCCCCGCCAAGGGCGAGGCGCTCGCCCAGGTCTTCTACAGCTCCAAGGGGGGCGGCAGCGAGAGCGTGCGGCTGATGTATCTTCTGGCGATCGCCGCCGCCCGCCATTCGATCCTTCTCGCCAATGCCTACTTCGTCCCGGACGACCTTTCGGTCGACGAGCTTCTGGCGGCGCGCAAGCGTGGCGTCAAGGTGCAGATCATCACCCCCGGCGAGCACATCGACACGAAGCTCGTTCGCCACGCCTCGCATTCGCGCTGGCGGCCGCTGCTCGAAGCGGGGGTGGAGATCTTCGAATACCAACCGACGATGTTTCACTGCAAGTACATGATCGTGGACGGTCTATTTACCACGGTCGGATCGACCAACTTCGACAGCCGTTCCTTCCGCTTGAACGACGAGGCGAACGCCAACGTTTACGATTCGGCTTTCGCCCAGGAGCAGGAGCGGGTTTTCGCCGACGACCGAGCACACTCGCGACAGGTGACGCTCGCCCAATACGAAGCGCGTCCTTGGCGGGAAAAGGCGATCGACCGTCTGGCGGGCCTCCTGCGGGCGCAGCTGTGACAATGCGCGGGCGTTAAGAAAAAGGAGGAACCAGGATGAATCCAAGCCATCAAGGAGCTCGACCTGCGGACGCGCTGGTGTTGTTCGGCGCGACCGGAGATCTCGCGTACAAGATGATTTTTCCGGCGCTCTACGCGCTGGCCAAGCGCGGCGCCCTGAACGTGCCGGTGGTCGGCGTCGCCTCTTCGAAATGGACGGTGGCGCAACTGAAAAAGCGCGCGACCGAATCGATCCGCAAGGCGGGCGGAGTGGACGACCGGGAGGCTCTGCACCATCTGCTGTCGCTGCTTCGCTACGTCTCCGGCGATTATAACGACGCGGCAACGTTTACCGCGCTCCAAAAAGCGCTCGGCGGGGCCGAGCGGCCGGCACATTACCTGGCGATTCCCCCTTCGCTCTTCGACACGGTGATTCATAACCTCGGCGCGGCGGGGCTCGCCCGAAACGCCCGCGTGATCATCGAAAAGCCCTTCGGCCGCGACCTCGAATCGGCGCGCGAGCTGAACCGCGTGGCGCTCTCGGCTTTCCCGGAGGAGTCGATCTTCCGCATCGATCACTTCCTGGGTAAGGAGGCGATCATGAACCTCCTGTATTTTCGTTTCGCCAATTCGTTTCTCGAACCGATCTGGAACCGCAACCATGTGGCGAGCGTGCAGATCACCCTCGCCGAGGATTTCGGCATCGACGGGCGCGGCGGGTTTTACGAAACGGCCGGCTGCCTGCGCGACGTGATCGAGAATCACCTGTTCCAGATCGTCGCCCTCTTAGCCATGGAGCCGCCCGCGTATCAGGGTTTCGGCGCTGTCCACAGCGAAAAAGCTGCGGTCTTCCAAGCGATGCGGCCGATCGACAGCGCCGACCTGGTGCGCGGCCAATACGTGGGCTACCGCAAAGAAGAAAACGTGGCCAAAAACTCGGACGTCGAAACGTTTTGCGCCCTTCGCCTCTACATCGACTCCTGGCGCTGGGCAGGGGTACCCTGGTACCTACGCTCGGGCAAGCTGCTCCCGAAGACGGCCGCCGAGGTGTTCGTGCAGCTCCAGCCGCCGCCGCAGAAGCTGTTCGACGACTCGCAGCCGAAGGAGGGCCGGGCGAACTACCTGCGCTTCCAGCTGTCGCCCAATTCGACCGTCGCCTTGGCCGCCCGGGTCAAAAGCATGGGCAAGGAGTTCGTCGGCGAGCAGAAAGAGCTTTGCGTCGCCGACCACGAGCCGGGCGAAGAGGCCCCCTACGAGCGCTTGTTGAACGACGCGATGGCGGGAGACGGCGCGCTCTTTACCCGCCAGGACTCGGTCGAGGCCGCCTGGGCGGTGGTCGATCGGGTGCTTCAGATTCACCACCCCGTCGTACGCTATAAGCCCGGAACCTGGGGACCCAAAGAGGCAGACGCGTTGATCGCCGCCGACGGCGGTTGGCATGATCCCGGGGAAGCGACGACGGCCGTGAAAAAGGGCGAGAGGGCGAAGAAGGAATAGAAACTTCGGGAGGTACGAGCTTTGAGTCTCTTTTCCCTCATCAGCCTGTTGATCGCGCTCGCGGCGGTCTCCAGCTACATCAATTATCGCTTCATCAAGCTGCCGACGACGATCGGCGTCATGCTGGTTGCCCTCGTCGCCTCGCTCGTCTTGATTCTCGCCGCCCCTTATACGGGCGGGTTTCGCGAGCAGGTGGCGCTCCAGGTTAAGCAGATCAACTTCGACCAGTTGGTTCTCCACGGTCTTCTCGCGTTTCTCCTGTTTGCCGGATCGATCCATGTCAACCTGGAGGAACTGGGTCAGGAGTGGCTGCCGATCTTTCTGCTGGCGGTCGTCGGAACTCTGGTCTCGACCGCCATCGTCGGCTCCTTGACATGGCTCCTTCTCAACTGGCTGGGGGTTGGTATTCCTTTCCTTCACGCCATGCTGTTCGGCGCCCTCATCTCGCCGACCGATCCGATCGCGGTTCTCGGGATCATGAAATCGGTCGGCGCCCCGCCGCAGCTCGAGGTGCAGATGGCGGGCGAATCGCTGTTCAATGACGGTGTGGGGGTGGTCGTCTTCCTGCTTCTCCTGGAGATCTCCGGCCTCGCCGGCGGCGGCTCCGGCGCAACGGGTGCGGCGGCGGAACCGTTCGGGGCTCTCGACATCGCGAGGCTTTTCTTCCAGGAGGTCGGCGGCGGGCTGGTGATCGGCCTGTTGGCCGGGTATATCGCCTTCCAGATGCTCAAGAGCGTCGACAAATACCAGGTCGAGGTGTTGCTCACGCTCGCGCTGGCGATGGGCCTCTATTCTCTCGCCGACTCGTTGCACCTCTCGGCGCCGATCGCCGCGGTGGTCGCGGGCCTGTTCATCGGCAACGAGGGACGCGCCTCGGCGATGACCGACAAGACGCGGATGAACGTCGATACCTTCTGGGAGCTGATCGACGAGATCTTGAACGTCGTGCTGTTCTTGCTCATCGGCCTGGAACTTCTGGTCATCCCGTTGGAAAGTCGGCTGCTTTTGGCCGGCGCGATCACTATTCCCGTGGTGCTCCTCGCGCGATGGCTCTCGGTCGCGGGCATCCTCGGCAGCCTCGGCCGGTTCCGCAACCTCGCTCGCGGGGCGATCCCGGTCCTCACCTGGGGAGGATTGCGCGGCGCCATCTCGGTGGCCTTGGTTCTGTCCTTGCCGTCGCACGACTCTCGCAGCGTGCTGCTGGTGCTCACCTACTGCGTGGTCGTTTTCTCGATCCTGGTCCAGGGACTCACCCTCGGGCGGGTCATTCGCCGCACCACGAAAACCGCGGTTCCGGCGGAGGCCGAGGGCTGATGCGGGCGTGGGTCGAGCGAGCGAAGCAATCGACCGCCTGGCGGGTTCTTGCGCGGGCGGCAGAGCGTTGGGCCGAGGAGGACGGCGATCAGCGCGCGGCGGGGTTGACCTATTTTCTCTTGCTGTCGCTCGCTCCCTTGATCCTGATCCTGGTGATCCTCGGGTCGCTTCTGGTCGAGCGCCAGCTGGCGACCCAACAGGTGGTGCGGTGGATCGAACATTACGTACCGCTCACGCAAGAACAGGAGGACTCCGCCGTCGTCGCCGTTCATGCCATCCTCAAAGATCGCGGCAAGACGAACCTGGTGGCTTTCGCCCTGCTGGTCTGGGGCGCGCTCAAATTCCTGCGCGCCTGGATTCGAACCACGAATCGCATCTGGCGCACCGAGGGGTACAGCTGGTGGCGCCTGCCGCTCAAGAGCCTTTCTCTACTGGGCATCACGGTAAGCGCCGCCCTGATCGGCATCCTGTTGCCGGTCATCGCCCGGCTCGCCCGGCGCGGAATCCAGACGTTGCTCGACATTCCCGACTGGGCCTTCGGGTTGAGCTTCAGCCTGATCCCTTGGTTCGTCCTGTTCTACGGCATCCTGATGGCCTACAAGCTCGCCCCCAGTCGCGATACTAAGTTTTCCGAGGTCTGGATTTCCGCGCTCGCAGCGACGATCCTGATCTGGGCTGGGGAACGCCTCTTCCTGCTCTACGCGACCAACTTTGCCCGCTTCAACATGCTGTACGGCACCCTGGGGGGCGCCATCGCCTTCCTGCTCTGGACCTACCTCTCCAGCCGCGTCTGCGTGTTCGGCACCTGCGTCTCCGCGGCGCTCGTCGAAGAGCGCGAGGGATAGGCTCCGCGCCGGTCCTTCTGAGTTCTCCACCCGCTGGCGGGACGACTTTCATCCCGCTGCTCACCACGGTCTTGCCCACCGCGGCGCGCGCGGGCCATTCTTGCCGATGCGAAAAGAGATGTTGGATGGCGACCGCCAGGTAGTGATTGGGCGGCAGCAGCCCCGCGCTCCGAATAGGCGCTGACGAGCCGGGGCACGTCGACCCGCATCGCGGCTGGGGCCGGCTTGCCGGCGAGAGGATTGATCTTCATGGCGCCTCCGGCTTGGGGGGCCGAAGCGATCCGGCCGGTCGATCTCGATCGATCGGCTTCAGGCTTTCAGGCCGACAACTGCTTGACGATTTTGTTCCAGGTGTCCTGATGCACGGCTTTCCGGGTCAAAACATTGCCCAGCGACGCGGTGTCGCTGTTGGCGCTTTGGACGCCCTGGTCGAGGTGCTCCAAGTCCAGGTACTCATCCCCATGCGCGAGGCTTGCGGCCGTTTCCGCGGTGCTGACGCTCGCGACTTCGTCGTCGGAGAGCAGCTTCAGGATCGCTTCGCGGGTGTTGTATTCGGCTCTCAGATCGGTTTCAGTCATTTGGGTCTCCAATTGGTCTGGTATTCAACGTCGCCAAGGTCGATAAACCGCAAGAATAGTGCCACCCGCGATCGGTCGGTGGCCGGCACCTCGGCGGAAATTTGTGCGGCCGGGGAAGAGGAACGTTGGCAGGAAGTGCTGAAAAGGAAACCCTCGGGACGGATCACTGGACGACACGGTAGAAAGAAACTGTCTCCTGGGGAGATCTTTCTGGCCATCGCGTAGGGGCGCACTTTGGGGGCGCACTATGGGGGAACACTACGGCTCGACGACGGTGGCTCCCAAGACCGGATCAACTCCAGACGCTTGATTCGAATCGGCCTTTCGGGCGTTGGCGCCCCGGTCCGCGGCGCTCCATCCGCCGCCCAACGCCTTGACCGCGCCCACCCAGCCGACCGCCGCCTGGGTGGCTGATTTCACCTCGGCCTCGCGCGCTTCGTTCAAGGTGCGCTCGGCTTCCAAGACTTCGAGCCGGTTGATGTCTCCGGCGTCGAAGCGCAGGAGGCTGGTTTCGTGGATCTGCCCGGTCGCCTCGACCACCAACCTTTGGGCGGCGAGGGAATCGAGCGCGTGGCGGTAGTCGCTCATCGCGCGCTCGGCCTCGCCCAGGGCCGCGAGCACCGATTTCTCGTAGCCGAGGGCCGCGTTTCGTTCCCTCGCCTGGGCGCCGTGGATCTCCGCTTCGACCCGGCCGCCGTCGAAGATGCGCCAAGAAAAAAACGGCGTCACCGAGTAGGTGAGGCTGCCGGCTTCGAACAGCTCGGCGAGCGCCAGCGCCTGAAAGCCTCCGGAGGCGTTGATGCGCAGCTTGGGGAACTTCTCGGCCATCGCAAGGCCCACCTCCGCCGTGCTCGCGGCGAGGCGGCGTTCGGTACCGCGAACGTCGGGCCGGCGGCGCAACAGGTCAGCCCGTTGGCCGATGGGTAGCGGCGGCAGCGACAGTTCGGCCGGCAAACTTTGGACGATCGCCAGCTCTTTTTCCGGCAGACCGCCGAGCAGCGTGCCGAGCGCCAGGGCCGAGGCTTCCACCCGGGCGTCGAGGCCCGGCAACGCGGTACGGAGCGCCGCGAGCTTCGCTTCGACGTTGCCGAGTTCTGCCGGGGCGACATCGCCCGCTTCGACCCGCTGGCGGGTGAGATCGCGCGTCGCGAGAAGTGCATCGATCGTCGCCTCGTGCGCCAGCCGCTCGCGCTGCGCGCCGCGGAGGGCGAAGTAGGTGCGCGCCACTTCGGCCACGAGGCTCAGGCGCAGACCGGCCGCGTCGTCTTCCGTGGCTTCGAGCTTGGCGTTCGCGGATTCGAGGGTGCGGCCGAAGCGGCCGAAAAGATCGATCTCCCAGCTCGCGTCGGCGCCGATCTCGTGGACCGTCTGATCGCGCTCCAGATCCGGAATCCGGCCGATCGGCAGAGGACCGTTTTCGCTCTGCCGCCGTTGGATCACGTCGGCTCGGGCATCGACTTGCGGGTAGCGCCGGCCGTCCACCCGGTCGAGCGCGGCGCGCGCCTCGGCGATCCGTTCCGCCGCCTGTAGCAGGTCGAGGTTGTGGACGAGCGCCTCGGCGATCAGTCGCGAAAGGGTCGGGTCGCCGAGCGCCGTCCACCAGGCGTCGAGTTCGACTTCGGTTTGCCCGTCTTCGGTTGCCGCGGCCGGCGCCCCGGCCCAACCTGCACCGAGGTCCACTTTCGGCGGCCCATCGTACCGGGGCAGGCTGGCGCAGCCGGTAACCCCGACGATCCCGAGCAGGACGGCCGCCAGCGCGAAAAAGAGTTCTTTCTTCGAGGTCATGATCGCGGTCTCCAAGGGTCTCGATCTTCAGTGCAGCCGGCTGCGCACCAGGAGGGTCGCAGCGCCCAACGTCGCGACGGCGGTGAGCGCCATCGGCCAGGCGTTCGCCCACGCCGCGTCGAGCGGCGAGCCTTTGAGGAACGCGCCCTGAACGATCACCAGGAAGTGCTTGAGCGGGATCGCCTCGGCGATCCATTGCAGCACCTTCGGCATGTTCTCCACCGGGGTGGCGAAGCCGGACATCAGGATCGTCGGCACTGCGAAGGCGAAGGCGCCGAGGATCGCCTGCTGCTGGGTGGCGCAGATCGCCGAGATCATCAAGCCGACGCCAACGTTGGAAAGGATGAAGAGCATCATCGTCGCCACCAGGAGTGGCACCGAGCCGGTAAAGGGGACGAAGAAGATCGAACCGGCCAGCACCATCAGCATGCCCAGTGTGGTGCCGATCACCAGGGCGGGCACGGTCTTGGCGACGATGATCTCCATCGGCGTGGTAGGCGACACGAGAAGTTGGTCGAAGGTGCCCAATTCCCGCTCGCGGGCGATCGACAGGGCGGTCACCATCAACGAGGTGAACATCGCGAGAATGCCCGCCAGGCTGGGCACCACGAACCAGCGGTAGGTGAGGTTCGGGTTGAACCAGTGGCGCACCGCGACGAGATCGGTGCGCGGCCCGGGGGGATGAATCTTCGCGCCCAGGTTCGCGGCGACGGCCTCGACGTACGAGTAAGCGACCTGGCCCGAATTGGCGCGCCGGCCGTCGACGATCACTTGAAGCGAAGCCGTTCGCCCCGCGGAAAGATCGCGCGAAAACGTTTCGGGGATTTCGATCGCCAGCAGCACACGCCGCTGCTCGATTGCGGACTTTACCTCTTCGGGTCGATGGAAGTTGTACACCGGACCGACGAAGCTCGCCGCGGCGAGGTCTTCGGCGAGCTGTTGCGCCCACGGGCCGCCGTCGCGGTCGTAGATCGCGATCGAGGCGTTCTTTACTTCGAGCGTGGCGGCGAAAGAGAACACCAGAAGCTGCACGAGCGGCGGGCCGATCAGGATGATCCGCGCGCGCGGGTCGCGCAAAATGCTCAGCATCTCTTTCTTGATCTGCGCGCGCAGGCGGGGCGAGAAGAGTTTCATCGTCTTTCGGCCCCTGCGGTCAAACGTCCAGGCTCTTCCGGGTTTTCAGGCGGGCGATAACGAAAAAGACGGCGCCGAGCGCGAGCATCTTCGCCATGTTTGGGAGCATCACGGACCAGACGTCGCCGACCAAGAAAACCGTCTGGAGCGCGGCGATGAAATGCCGCGCCGGAACGATGTAAGTAAAGGCGCGGATCGGCGCCGGCATCGAATCGATCTCGAACAAAAATCCCGAGAGCAAGAAGGCCGGCAGGAAGCCGGTGATCAAAGCCAACTGCGATGCGATGAACTGGTTTTTGGCGATCGCCGAGATGACCAGTCCTTGACCAAGAGCCGGCATCAAAAAGGTTGCCGACAGGAGCAGCAGCGTGAGCCACGAGCCGCGCAGCGGTACGCCAAAGACGTAAACCGCGAGCGCGGCCGAAAGGAGGGTGGCGACCAGGCCGAGGACGAAATACGGGAGCAGCTTGCCGACCAGGATTTCGCCGATCCGCGCCGGGGTCGAAAGGATCGCCTCCATCGTGCCGCGCTCCCATTCGCGGGCGAGCACCAGGGCGGTTAGCAGCGTGCCGATCATCGTCATCACGATCGCGATCGCGCCGGGCACCAGGAAGCGCCGGCTTTCGATCTCGGGGTTGAACCAAAAGCGCGGCCGGACCTCTATCGCCGGCACCGTCCGCTTGCCCGTAGAGGCGGCCAGCCCGCCGCCGGAGGCGGCCAGCCAATACTGGATCACCCCTTGGGCGTAGGACGCCACGAAGCTCGCGGTGTTCGGTTGCGAGCCGTCGGTGACCACCTGAACCGGCGAGCCGAGGGTGCCGCCGGAGTTGAGGCGGCGCTCGAAGTCCTGCGGGATCACCACGTACCCTTTGAGGGTGCCGGTGACCAGCGCCTCTTCCACTTCGCGGCGGTCGCGCGCCGGGGTGACCGCGAAATAGCGGGTGCCGGAAAACGCGGCGGCGAGCGAGTGCGCCGACGCGCCATCCCCCTCCAAGACCAGGCCGATGCGGACCTTCTGAATGTCGAGCGACACCGCGTAGGCAAAGAGGAACAGCAGCACCACCGGCAGGACGAACGCGATGATCAGGCTCGCCGGATCGCGCACCACCTGCAGGCTCTCCTTGCGCACCAGGGCGAGCAGCCGGCGACGCCGCGAGCCGGAAGGCGCGGCGGCTTGGGCGCCCGGAGCCGGTTCGGCGCTCATGCCGCCGCCTTTTCGGGCTCGCGATCCTGGGCTTCCACCCGGCGGATCAGCGCGAGGAAGGCGTCCTCCATTGTCGTCTCCTCGGCGGAGCCCGAATCGACCTGGGCTTTGAGCCGGTCGGGGGTGTCGAGCGCGATCAGCTGGCCCCGGTACATCAGCGCCACCCGGTCGCAGTACTCGGCCTCGTCCATGAAATGGGTGGTGACCAGGACGGTCACCCCTTTGCCCACCAGGCCGTTGATGTGGGTCCAGAACTCGCGCCGGGTGAGCGGATCGACCCCCGAGGTCGGCTCGTCCAGGAACAGCACCGGCGGCCGGTGCATGAGGGCGCAGGCGAGCGCCAGCCGCTGCTTGAACCCGAGCGGCAGCTCGTTCGGCGCGCTCGCGAGATACGGATCGAGCTGGAACGTTTCGATCATCTCGGCGATCCGCTCGCGCTTCAAGGCGCCGTCGAGACCATAGACGCCGGCCGAGAATTCGAGGTTCTGGCGCACCGAAAGGAGGCCGTAGAGCGAGAACTTTTGCGCCATGTAGCCGAGCCGGAGCTTCGCCTCTCTGGTCGCCGAGCGAAGGTCGATACCGGCCACCCGCGCCTCGCCCGAAGTGGG
>JBBRUC010000163.1:0-13963 GCA_038248205.1 Thermoanaerobaculia bacterium | reverse complement strand
CCACGACAGAACCGGGTGCAAGCCCGTCGGGGCGTCTCCTCGCGGGCGAACACACCAACCGCGAAGAACGGACGATGACGCGCGGGGGGTGCCGGGCATGTGCGTCCGACGGTAGTTTCTGCCTACCGGATCGTTCGCGCCGCTATCGGAGACGCCCCGACGGGCTTGCACCCGGTTCTGTCGTGGTGGGGTACTGGGGACGTCTCTACGCTTTCTCCCGGGGGTGATCTAACGCGTACGGGATTGCGATGGCCTTGAAATACGAACGTGCCGCGGTGGTCGATCCCATCTTTTCCCGTCCTCCCGGGCTCGCGCGGCTGCGGGCTCTCACCGACGCCTGGTTCGCCTATCTCGCGGCCGAGACGTTCGAGGGGGGCTGTTTCTTCACCAACGCCCTATTGGAGCTGGACAATCTCCACGAGGTGGAGGCGCGCGGCGCGGTCGCCGGGCAGTATGGGCGGTACCTCGATCTGATCGAGCGCTTGGCGTTGGAGGCCATCGCGCGCGGCGAGCTGCGGGCGGATCTCGATCCGCGGCGCTTGAAACGGCGGCCGACTGAGCCGGGGCGAACGGTTTGCCTACGCCCGCGCCACGATCGCCCGGACCCTCCGTTCCGAGGCCGAGCGGGCGCTTCGGCGGCTCGGGTTCTGGACTTACCTCTGGGGTGCCCTCCTCGCGGCGCGTGCGCGGCGGTGTGCGGATTCCGAACACCTCTTCGCCGAGCCGGGCGAGCAGTGGGCGGAATCCGGACAGCACTCCCCCGAGTCGGGGTAACGGTGGGCGGACTCCGGACAGCACTCCCCGGAGCCGGGGGAACGGTGGCCGGGAGCCTGGCACCACTCCCCTGGGCCGGGGGAGCGGTGTCGGAGAGTCTTGAATCGCTCCCCCGCACTGGGGGAGCGGTGTCGGGAAACGCGGAACTGCTCCCGCGGGCGGGCGGAGAGGTACCGGGAAGCGCGGCATGACTCCGGCCGCGCTATTTTTCTCCCTTCGGAACCCGGTTCGCGCCGATTCTCCTTCCGACCCGAAGCGCCGCCGCGAGGGCTGCTACAATACCGGGCTCGATATGGATACCTTCCTCTCTACCACCGTCCTCCTCGTGCGACGGAACGGCCGCGTCTGCTTGGCAAGCGACGGGCAGGTGACGATGAACAACAGCACCATCGTCAAATCCGGCGCCAAAAAGATCCGCCGTACCGGTAAAGGGCAGGTGCTGGTCGGCTTTGCCGGCGGTACCGCCGATGCCCTCGCTCTGTTCGTCCGGCTGGAAGAAAAGCTCGACGAATTTGGTGACAACCTCGAACGCGCGGTCGTCGAGCTGGCCAAGGATTGGCGCACCGAGCGGTCCATGCGCCAGCTGCAAGCCCTGATGATCGTCACCGACAAAGACAAAAGCTTCCTGATCTCGGGCAACGGCGAGCTGCTGTCGCCGGACGACGAGGATGGAATTCTGGCCATCGGCTCCGGCGCCAACTACGCCTTGGCCGCCGCCCGGGCGCTGGTCCGGATGACCGAGCTGCCCGCCGCCGACATCGTTCGCGAAGCGATGAGGATCGCGAGCGAGATTTGCGTCTATACCAATGACCGCCTCACGCTCGAAGAGCTCTAGGACTTCCAAGATGGCCACTCCCTCCATCGGCGACGGGCAACCGGCCGCGTCGCTCGACAACCTGACGCCGGCTCAGATCGTCGGCGAACTCGACAAGTACGTGGTCGGCCAAAACGCCGCCAAGCGGGCGGTCGCGATCGCGCTGCGCAACCGCTGGCGCCGCCAGCAGCTGCCGCCCGAGATCGCCGAAGAGATCGCGCCGAAGAACATCTTGATGATCGGCCCGACCGGCGTCGGCAAGACCGAGATCGCCCGCCGGCTGGCGAAGCTCGCCCGCGCGCCCTTCTTGAAGGTCGAGGCGAGCAAGTTCACCGAGGTGGGCTACGTCGGCCGCGACGTCGAGTCGATGGTCCGCGACCTGGTCGAGATCGCCGTCGGCATGGTGCGCGAAGAGCGCCGCGAGGCGGTGCGCGAGTTGGCGATCGAGCGGGCCGAGGACCGC
The DNA here is from genome assembly GCA_038248205.1 of Thermoanaerobaculia bacterium. Taxonomy (GTDB): domain Bacteria; phylum Acidobacteriota; class Thermoanaerobaculia; order Multivoradales; family UBA5704; genus DASYKS01. Next base: position 11,912 of record JBBRUC010000163.1, on the reverse strand, counting down.
CTGCTGCAGCTGCTCGTGCCGCCGCGGCCGGTCTCTTCCTATCTCCATCCGCGCGAAACCGACGACGATGACGATGAGATGGCCAAGACCCGCGAGAAGTTTCGCACCAAGCTGCGGGCCGGAAAGCTCGACACCCGGACGGTCGAGATCGAGGTCGACGAGGCCGCCTACCCGAGCATGGAGATGTTTACTCCGCAAGGGGTGGAAGAGGTCGGCGTCAACTTGAAAGACATGCTCCCCGGTCTGTTCGGCCGGAAGCGCCGGCAGCAGATGCCGGTGCCCGAGGCGCGGGTGATCTTGGAGCAGCAGGAGGCCGAGAAACTGATCGACCGCGCCGCGGTCTCGCGCGAGGCGAGAAATCGGGTCGAGCAAGGCGGCATCATCTTCTTGGACGAGATCGACAAGATCGCCGGCCGCGAAGGCGGACGGGGACCGGACATCTCGCGCGAAGGGGTGCAGCGCGACCTGCTGCCGATCGTCGAGGGGACGACCGTCTCTTCGAAATACGGCATGGTGAAGACCGATCACATCCTGTTCATCGCGGCCGGCGCGTTTCACGTCAGCAAGCCTTCGGATCTGATCCCCGAGCTGCAAGGGCGCTTCCCGATCCGGGTCGAACTGCGCGCGCTCACCGAGAACGATTTCGTCCGCATCCTGACCGAGCCCGAGGCCGCGCTCACCAAGCAGTACATCGCGCTGCTGTCGGCCGAGGGTCTCACCATCAGCTTCACCGAGGACGCGGTGGCCGAGATCGCCCGGATGGCGGTCGAAGTCAACGCCACAACCGAGAACATCGGCGCCCGCAGATTGGCAACTCTGATGGAGCGCCTGCTGGATGAGATCTCCTACCAGGCCCCCGACTTGGCGGGTCAGCAGCTCACTTTAGACGGCGAGAACGTGCGCACGACGCTCTCCGACATCGTCAAGAACCAGGATCTCTCGCGCTATGTCCTCTAGCTCTTCCGAACGCTTTTCCGGTCGCCTGATGCTCCGCCCTCTGGCGGGCGCGCTCGTCGTGGCTCTCGCGCTCGCCGCGTGTGGCAAGCAGGGGCCGCCGCTGCCGCCGTTGCGCTCGGTGCCCGCGCCGACCAAGGATCTCTCGGTGCGCCAGCGCGGCGGCCAGCTGGTGCTCGAATTCACCTACCCGACGGCGACACCGGGAGGCCAGGCGCTCGGTGGCATCACCGGGGTGGAGCTGTGGGAGGCGAATCGGCCGGTAGGGGCGCCGGAGACGGCCGCGACGGGAACGACGGGAACGACGGGAACGACGGGGACCGAACCGGCGACGGAACCAACCATCGAGGCGGGGGCTGCGACGGCGGCTTCGGCCGCGGCCGAAGGGACCGAAGAGGCCGCGGCGACGGCAACGAAACCCCCGACGGAAACCGAAACGCCGGCACCCGATGCCGCGGCGGCTCCCGAGCCCCCCGGGACTCCTGAGGCCACGGCAACTACTGAGGCCGGGGCGACCACCGAGGCCACGGCGACTACCGAAGTTGGAGCGACTCCGGCGGTTCCGACCGGGCCTCCGGCTCTCGATCCGCGCGAGTTCACCTTGGCGGCCAAGAAGGTGTTGACTCTGGCCACGGCGGACATCGGCGCGGCGACGATCGGCGACAAGGTGCTTTTGATGCTGCCGGTCGCCGAAACCGAGGCGGACGTCACCGTGCGCCATTTCCAGATTCGTACGATCGGCCCGCGAGGCGACCGCTCGGAGCCTTCGAACATGACGAGGATCGTGCCGCGGACGCCGCCGATCCCGCCGACCGAGATCGTCGCGACGCCGAAGTCGAACGGCATCGAGCTGTCGTGGCAGCCGGTCGAGGGAGCCATCGGCTACCTGGTCTATCGGCGCGACGCCGCGGTCAAGACCTACGGCAAGCCGCTCAAGGGTGTGGCCGGACCGGCCGTGAGCACGACCGACGCCACGGCCCAGCTCGGGTCGAGCTACATCTACGCCGTGACGACCGTCTCGCGCCGCGCGCCGCTGGTCGAGAGCGCGATCCAGAGCGAGCGCGAGGTGCGCTACGTCGATCGCTACCCCCCGCCCCCCGTATCGGAGCTGGTGGCGCTCGCCGAGAAGGGCCAAGTGCGGCTGATCTGGACCGCCAGCGATACGGCCGACCTGGCCGGCTACCGGATCTACCGACGCGAAGGGGGCGATCTGCGCCGCCTGAACGTCGAGCCGATCACCTCGACCGAGTTTACCGATTCGAGCGTCGCGTCCGGCCGGACCTACGTCTATCGGATCGTCGCGGTCGACCAGCAGGGCAACGAGAGCGAGCCGCAGGAGATCCCGGCGACCACCCGTTGAGGGCCGGCGGGCGAAACGTGGCGATCCGGTTCTACAAGCTCTCGGGCAGCGGCAACGATTTCCTCGCCCTGGTCGAGCCGGATGCCGTTCCTACCGCCGTGGAGATCCGCGCCTGGTGTCGGCGCGGCATCTCGCTCGGGGCGGACGGGCTGTTCGTGATCCGCCGCGCCCCAGGAAGCGAGTCCGGCCTCGAGTCTGGAAGGGGAGCCGAAATCGAAATGACCTACTGGAACGCCGACGGCCACCCGGCCGATCTCTGTTTGAACGGCACCCGTTGCGCCGCGCGGTTGGCGTTCGAGCTGGGCTGGGCGACCTCCCTCCCTCCCAGCACTCCGAGCGCTCCGCTCGCGATTCGCACCGACGCGGGAACCTGGACGGCGCGGCTCCTGCCGGGTTCCCGGATCGCGCTCGATCTGCCCTATCCGGCCACCGCGCCGCGGGCGATCCTGCTCGAGGCGCCCGGCGCACCGCGGGAGGGCTGGTCGATCACGGTCGGTGTGCCCCATCTCGTCTTGCTCTGGCCGGAGAGCCTCTCAACCGTACCGATCGCAACGCTGGGTCCGCCGCTACGCCGCCATCCGGCGCTCGGCGCGCCGGGCGCCAACGTCGATTTCATTCGCTTTCCGGACCTTGGGGACCGCCACCGTATGGAGATCCGCACGTTCGAGCGCGGTGTCGAGGGGGAGACCCTGTCGTGCGGCACCGGGGTGCTCGCCTCGGCGGCCGTGGGGCTCGCGCTGGGGCTCGGCCGCCTACCGCTCACCGTCTCGACCCAGAGCGGTTTCGAGCTGGAGGTGAGCACCGATTCCGAGCCGGACGGCCCGCTCGACCGCTGGTCGCTCTCCGGCGATGCGCGGATCGTGGCGTCGGGCGAAATCCTCCCCGAAGCTTCCGCCTCTCCCCTTGCACCCTCATGGCAGACCGAGCAATGACCGAAACCACCGCCCCTCTTCAGACCTTTCCGCCGGTCGACGAGCAAATGGAGCTGCTGCTGCGCGGCGTAGTCGATCTGATCGACGAGGCGCAACTGCGCTCCAAGCTCGAACGCTCGTGCAAATCGGGCAAGCCGTTGACCATCAAGGCGGGGTTCGATCCTTCGTCTCCCGACCTCCACCTCGGCCATACCGTGCTGCTGCGCAAGATGCGCCACTTCCAGCGGCTCGGGCACCGGGTGGTGTTCCTGGTCGGTACCTTCACCGCGCGAATCGGCGATCCGACGGGCAAGAAAACCACCCGGCCGCAGCTCACCGCGGAGCAGGTGGCGAAGAACGCCCAGACCTATCTGGAGCAGGTCTACCGCATCCTGGACCGCGATCTCACCGTGGTCGACGAAAACGGCCGTTGGCTCGACGCCCTCGGCGCCGACGGCATGGTCCGCCTGGCCGGCCGCTATACGCTCGCCCGGATGATGGAGCGCGACGACTTCCGCACCCGCTACCAGACCCACCAGCCGATCTACCTGCACGAGCTGCTCTATCCGCTCGCCCAAGGGTACGACTCGGTGGCGATGAAGGCCGACGTCGAACTCGGCGGTCACGACCAGATCTTCAACCTGCTGGTCGGCCGCGACCTGATGAAGGAAGAGGGGATGGAACCGCAGGTGGCCCTCACCGTGCCGCTCCTGGTGGGCACGGACGGCACCGAGAAGATGTCAAAGAGCCTGGGCAACGCCATCGCGCTCGAAGATTCGGCGCGCGAGATGTACGGCAAGACCATGTCGCTCCCCGACGCCCCCATGTGGGACTGGTTTCTGCTGCTCACCGATCTCGGTGTACCGGAGATCGAGCGGAAGAAGAGCGACGTGGCCTCCGGCACGCTCCACCCGAAGGCGGCCAAGCAGGAGCTGGCGCGCCGGATCACCGCCGAGTTTCATGGCGAAGAGGCAGCCTTGGAGGCCGAAGCGGAGTTCGCCAAGGTCCACGGCGGCGGCGGAGTTCCCGACGAGATCGAGGAGCGGGAGCTTGACGGCCCTTGGGCCTTGGGTAAGCTGCTCGCCGCGGCCGGGCTCGCCGAGAGCAACGCCGAAGCGCGGCGGCTGATTCAACAAGGGGCGGTCGCCATCGACGGGCTCCGTGCAGGCGATCCGAATTTACAGATCGAACCGCGCACCGAGCCCTATCTGTTCAAGGTGGGCAAGCGGCGGTTCGCCCGCCTTCGGCTGCGCTGAACCGGGATTCGCCCGCTCCCGCCCCTTGCGAGTCCCCGGCCGAACGAGACGCGACGCATCATGTTCGACCTGCAACCGAAGATGGCTCGAATCCTTTCCCGCTACCGAATTCCGGTGGCGGACGCCGAGGAACTCGTCGAGGATCTGTTCTCGACCTTTCAGCTCAAGCGCGAACTGATCTCGCAGCCCGAACGGTGGATGCTCTCCTCGCTCCAGAACCGCTGTCTGCTCTATTGGCGTTCGCGGCGCGAGCAGCTCTGCCGCTCGCTCGATGCCGGACTGCTCAGCGTCTTTGCCGGCGAGGACGTTCCGGCGAGCGAAAAAGAGAGCGCCCGCCTGCGGCTCGCCTCTCTCGCCGAGCGCCTCTCCCCCCCCTGCCGCAAACGAATCGCCGAACGCTACGGCCTCGCGGATTCAGAGGACGTTGAGGTTGCGACGGAAGGCGGCTCGAACGACGGATCGGCCACCGATCCGGACGGAATCGAAACTCTCGCCCGTCTGGACGACCAGACGCTGCGCTGTTTGACCGCCCTCTCTCGGCGTATGCTGCGCGACGGCTTGACCTTCGAGACCTCCGATGCCTGAGCAGGATCCGCCGTCGCCGAGCTACCTCGCCGATCTGGTGCGCCAGATCCTCGGCCCGAGTTCCGCGGGCCGCCCCGCCGAGACGGAACGCGCGGCGGCGACCGAGGGAGACGACTTCCTCTCGCCCAATCGCCTCGCCCAGGGCGCCTGGGCGCATCTGGCACGGCTCGAACGGGAGCGCGGCGAAGCGGTATTCCTGGTGGAAGAGCTGCGCGACCTGCCCGCCGAAGAGCGGCGGCTACGGCTGGAGAAAGACCCCGGCCTCCACCTCTGGGCGGTCGCCGAGAGGCTGCTCGCCGAAAGCAATGAACTGCGCCAGGAGCCAGCCCTCGATCTAGGCCAGCCGGGCGCCCCGCCCCGGGCGCTGGCGGCGATTACGGCGACCGAAGCGAACGAGGAGTTCACCGCCGAGCCCTCGGGCTCCGGCCGGACCGCGACGCTCGCCCCGCCGACGGTCGCCGCGCCGAGCCCCGCCGCGAGGCTCGCCACCGAGGCGCTCGGGGTGCTCGATCGAATCGACCCGACGGTCTATGGCTCGTCCTGCGTCGAGGATCTCTACGCCCAGTGCCATACCGCGCTCGGACTGGCGCTCCTGGACGACGACGAACCCGAAGGCGCCGAACACGAGCTGTTTTTAGCCTACGAGCACCTCGAAATGGGATCGGGCGACATCTTGAGCCGCGCCCAGATGCTCGAATTCGAGGCGGCCCTCCGGTTGACGCAGCGGCGGTTCGGCGAAGCGCTGACCGCGATCGACCGGGCGAGCCGCTCCTTCCGCACCGCCCGCGACCGACATTTCGAAGGTCTCTCCCAACTCCGCCGCGCCGAGATCCTGCGCGCCGCGGGGAGGAGGACCGAAGCGATCGACACGTGCAGGAAAGGCCTCGCCCTGATCGACTCCGACCGCGCCGCCCTCGAAGGCCGGCGGGCGCGTCGTTTCCTGGTCCAAGATCTGGCCACTCTCGGCCGCCACGACGAGGCCGCGGCGGAAGCCGCGCGCCCTCCGACTCTCGCGCCCGAGGAAACCTGACATGCCGCGCACGGATCGAAAATCCTCTTTCGCTTTCCCTCCCAGAGGCTCGACCGCCCGAGGGTTGGCCGGGGCCCTTCTACCGTCCCTTCTCTTGGCTTTCGGGGCGATCCTGCCGGCGGCGCCCGCGTTCGCCGAATCGCGGGTCTTGGCGCTCACCTTTCAAGCGCTCGGCGCGGAAGGGGAGATCCGCACCGTGGTGCGCGACCTGGCCCCCGAGGCGGACCCGAAGTCGCACGCGCCGGTGCTCGACGCCGGGCTCGCCGCGATCCGCGACTTCGAAACGCAGTTGGGCCAAGTCCCGGTGGGAGACGGCGCGCCCCATCCGTTCGACGAACGGCTCCTGATCCTGCTCGAGCGCGCCCAAGGCGCCTGTTTTTGGTCCGAGGGGATCCTGGCACCGTTCGGCCGCGGGCCGGAGCTGCCGGCCAAGGGACGCCGGCCGGATGGACCGGCGAGCTGCTATCGCGCCGCGATCGATCGCACGAAAGGGACGGCGACGCTCGCCCCCGGAGCGGTCCTCGATCTGCGCGAGCTGGCCGTCGGCTACGCGATCGATCTGGCGATAGCTGCACTGCGCGCCGCCGGGGCACCGGGAGTCGCCCCGGCGGACAACGGCTGGGTCCGGCTCGGGGCGGTCCAGCGTTCGTTCGGCGACGATCTCAAGCCGGGCTTCGGCAAATGGGTCGAGCCGCCAGCCGCCGTCCGCCGGCTGGATCGCGAGTTTCGCGGTTTCTTCCTGAACGGCCGGGCACTCGCCGTAGCCGCCACGACCGACGATCCGCCCCACTTCGATCAACGAACCGGTACCGCGGCGACCGGCTCGATCATCGTCCTCGCGGTCACCGATCTGGCGGTCGACGCCCAGCTCCTCGCCGCCACCCTACTCACCACCGGCAGCCGCTCGGGCGAACTCCGCCTCGGCTCGATCCGGCCGAACCCCAGCATCCTCTGGGTCTACGGCTCCGGCAACGGCCTGCCGCTCTACATCGAGCACAGCTGGTCGGCGTTGCAGAGGCGGACACCGTAGGGGGGAGCGGAAACAGGGCAGGCCGCCGGATGGCGGAGACGATCTATCCGTTGGAGCGCTCCGACAGCCGGATGGGAAAGCTGTAACGGTTGCGAGAGAGTTTTGGCTCTCCTCATGCAGGTGTAGCTGCAATGAGGAGAACCAGAGTTTCTGCCGCCGTTTGGAGAACCCGAGACATCCGTTGGTCCTGATGGAAGGGCGGACGACGAACTCCGAACGCCCTTTGGAAGAGGCGGGGCGTCGCTTGGGGGCGACTCCCTGTCGAGGTCTGCCGATCGAGGCCCTACGGCGCCATTCGGGGTTTCATCGACCGCCAACCTGACCCGGAAGTACCCGAATCGTCTAGTCCGGAAAGGTCACGACTGAAGGCGAATCAAAGACGGGCGGGCCCGTACTTTGAGCCCCGGGTCGGGAGCTTCGGTACATCTCCGGCCTCCGCCAAAAGCCGGCCTCCGATCCGTGGATTCCCCCCTGCGATCCCGGCGCTGGCCGCGCGCTCCGCGCCTTTCTTCCCTCTTTCTTCGGCAAGGGTAGCACGGTGACCCTTTGCCCGTGAGGACCCCGGCGTCCTTCTCTACGCGAAAAGGAACCTGATGGACGCGGCCCCAGAAAGGCCCCATAGCGCAATCTAGAAGCAAATGTGCCTTTTCTATAGACTCAACACAACCATGCCAGAAGGGATACCTCACCCCCTTTCAAAAAGACACGATCGCCGTTGTCGGTCTCTTGGCCATCGTTGTACCAACCGTTCTTTCTGTCGCTCAATTCTTTGGTTTAGGCTCGGCCATCGCCGTTTTGGTAGTGCTGGTAGTTCATGTTTCCTTCGGAGCCGCCTCGCGCTCCTCCATCAAGCCCCTCCTCCGCTTCGCCTGTCTCGGTCTGAATCCGAAACGAATGAGATACGCGCCATGCTTGCTAACGTTCTCATGATTTCAGGGCCGATCTCTCTCCTCTCTCGTTCTGCCCCGCTTCGATTACCACCTGGATCCCGCCGCCTCTGAAGTCGCCATTGTGACTCTTCAAAGGTTCTCGTCTCTCGCCTCCTTGATCACGAGCATCGCGCTCTCGGCGGTCATCTCGACCAGATTCCCTTCGCTCTCCGACGATCTTCTTGACGATTCAAAACTGGGCCTATGGATGCTCTCCGGCAGCCTCGCCGTCTTCATCCTAGCGACCGTTATCTATCTTCCCTTAGAATCGAAGAGGACACATATTGCCTACCTCATTCGGCCCTAAACGGGCACTTTCTGCCTCCTCTCTCTGATTGGCCTTGGGGGGAACCCTGTACACCGTTGAAGGCATTAGGGAGCGCAGGCGCCGGACCAAACAGATATTCTCTCTTTCGCTTTTTCGACGAACACAAGACATGACCATTTCACCTACGCCCCGGGTAAGGAACACCCCCGATTGTTTCTCCACAGAGCGGCCGCTGTTCATGATCATTCTCGCGCCAGAGATCGTCATTCGGCCGAAAGCCAAGGAGTATGCTTCGGTGCCGGATCGCCTGCTGGACGGAGCCGTGGCGTAAGGAACGAGGCTGGCCTGCGGCTTCACTGATTCGCTTAGCCGTCTGGGGGCCTTGGGCCTCCGGCGACTATGTCTGCCCTCACTGCCGGTATAAGAGCTTGCGGCGAAACGCCACGTGATGCCCCGTCTGCCATGCTCGGCTAGAGTCGGAACTGTGAGCCCCAGTTTGATTCGGAGGAGCGCGCGAAACAAAAAGCCGCAGTCGAAACAGCCGAACGGAGCAGACTACGTAAGATCAAGGAGACCGAAGAACGAGAGCGCGCAGAAGCCGTTCACCCGGCTGCGGCTCGCCGCCTTCGCCTCGAAATGGAGATAGAGTGAGAAGCTCTCCCTGAACCGTCTCTAAGAGCCGCTCGTGGAGCTTCACGAACTGAACTCTCCCCGCCTTTAGGTCCGCCGAGCAACCCGCCGCGCTTCGTACCCTTACTCGCACGCCGAGATTGTAAACGCCCACCAAAATACGTAGGAATCTGGACACTCGGCCCGGCAGCATCATCCAGCGTAGCGCGGTGGGGCGAGTCAGAGGCCGCGAATCGCGGTGTATCAAGCGCCAACGCAGCGCCGGTCGCTTCATGCCGCTCGGTAAGCCCGCTACCGCCAGCGCCTAACCGCCAGTGATGCGGGAGTGATCAGGGTCTCGTCAAAGTCGATCGCCCTCATTCGCCGCACGAGGTTCGATCGTTGTCTCCAGTAGGCTGACTCCTCTTCCGGAGCGGAAGGAATAGCGGGCCGACGGAGCGTTTCCCTCCCACCCCGCCATTTCCGCTACGGCCGGCCCGTTGTGGCGAGAAATGTTCCGGCGAGGCGAGTTCAGATTCCGCCCGTTTTGACGACGAATGGCCCGTGTTGGCAGGAAACCGCGTTTTGGTTGGAAATGCCCGGGTGGCAATTGGAAATCTGTTGGCTTACGAGCGAAATAGACCGGCAGCATCAAGATTCCACTCATTTCGACGGCAAAGCGCCCGTTCTGGTGATAAACCGACCGAATTGGCAGTGAGCAGCCCGTTTGGGCGGTGAACGGTCCATTTCGGTGAAAGAATTGTTAGCGGCTGCCAGAAACGGCGTGATTCTGGCGGTCAGGCCTCGGCTGAGGCGAGAGGGCAATCGCTACTCACGTCAATCCGACAGGCCAACGACCGCCTGAGGCGCGCGGATGATGCTGAAAGGTCAACCCCGCCGCTTCTGATCGCCGGAATCCCGCCCTTTCAAACCGCCGCCGACAAGAATCGCCCGTTTCGGTGAAAGCCGGCGTGTGGAGACCGCAGCCAGCCGGTACCAGAGGAAGAACCGTCCCTCCGGGTGAAAAATACTGCGGCGGGGGAAAATTGGCTCAGTTTCCCCGCGGGAGCTTTCCGCCCTGTCTGCCGTATGTCCGGTTGGGTCGGTTGGCGACCAACCTGGTCCCCGGCGACTGACGGTACCCCTGGGGTTTATGGTCTCCACCCGGCCTTGACGAGGCCTTGCGAGAGAAGGAGCACTGTAGACAAGCCAGCCCTGCTGATATACCCGACCGTGACACGACCTATCTCCTCTGCCGGACCTGCGGAACACCGAGCAACCGTTTATTCTTTACGAGCTTAAATCTAGACCTATCAGGAATTCTCGCCGACCTAAACGTCCAAATTCCTACGGGTCGGGGTGACCGTTAACAGCCGAGATTGACCTCCGACCGAAGGCCAAGGGGCATGCGTCAAGGGGTGGTGTCGGTGTCGATCGGCTGGCGGAAGGAGCCCGGGGGCGAAGGAACTCTCCCTGCCTCAGCTCCCCCGAGCGGATGATCGTCATCCGGCCGAAACTGTGAGCCGTCCACCAGCATGCCGCCCAAGTAAGACGCGCAACTTGGGCTTCTCCGTGAATCCTTTTTCGGCTTTGGCGGGTGACCCTGCCGAAACGCGCGCGACACCGGGTCGCCTAACCGAACCGGTCGCGGAGCGGTTGATGAGAATGCTTAGCTATGCTAAAATTTCGCCTTCGTCTACTGACAAGGAGATCAAACGGTGCATTCAGTGCAAAGTACATTTCTCTTAGCTCTCTGCATTCTTCTCTGTGCGGTTCCGGCGGGTGCGGTTCTGATCATGGGAAGCGCTGACACGTACATTGATTCCCAGAACCCTAACACGGCCTACGGCGGCTCGCTGACGATGCATATTACCCCTAACTCATCCGGCCTATTACGGTTCGTCTCCGTTAACTCCGCGCTCCCCACAGGCACTACAAGTAGTCAGATCGCCAAGGCCAACCTGCAGATTTGGGTTACGGCGGAAACGCTCAATAACACTGGCTCTCTCGAGGTCTACGAACTCACGTCTCCATTTGTCGCAAACACTGTGACGTACAACACGAGGCCGACCACGGCCTCCTCGCCTGCTACCGTGGTCTCAGCCGCCGCTCTTAGCCGTTATCTCGAAATCGACATCACCTCTCTGGTCAAAAAGTGGGTCGCGAATTCAGGGACCAACAACGGTATCGAGATTCGGCCGTCTTCTTCCTCGACCTTTACCGATATGCTCATTGGTACAAAGTGGAACACGGCGGGCAGCCAGCCCCCGATTCTGGACATCACGCTCACCGGCCCGGTGGGCGCGACAGGACCTCAAGGACCTGCCGGGCCGCTGGGGCCACAAGGACCTCAGGGATCCGCAGCTGCAACGATGTACACAATATGCGCAAGCAATTCTTTGTCCGAGCTTAGCTGCTCGTGTCCCATCGTACACTCACAGGTCCGGGTGACGGCAGTGGGCTGTCAGACCAATGGTTTCTGTACGGCCAACATCCCAGGCAATCCGTGCTCAACTTCAGCGGTGAGCGGAACGCAGCATTGTGGCACGATCTACTACGGAATCTGTTGCGTTTGCTCCAATTGACTCCTGCTTAAGAAGAGTACTTTGGCCCTTTGGCCTCTGAGCCGCGCTTGGCCAGTTGAATACTAGGACTGGCTAGGACTGGCCCCAGTTCAGACGGGCTACTTGACTAGGCTCTAACCCGGCCGAGCCGGAACCAAACAGGTTTCGGGATTGTTAGGCCGTCGGTACAAAGCAGGCGCTGGCACATTTCGCCTGCCGACCGCGGGAATAAAGAAGAAGCAGAGCACGGGCACAAGCCGCGCCCTGCGTGGCAACGAGCGACGGCTCGACCTGATCGCGTGGGTCAAAAGTAGGCGAGGCGAGCGGGTGCTGCTTCACGTCGAGATCGAGCTGCAGTTCCGCACCGCGATGGCGGCGCGCCTTTTGGCCTACAACCGGCTGCTCGCCCTGCGGTT
>JBBRUC010000162.1:0-13974 GCA_038248205.1 Thermoanaerobaculia bacterium | reverse complement strand
TGCCCGAGGCGCTGCGCCAGGCGCTCGCGGCGAACCCGTCGCTCGGCTCGGCCGAGCTGGAAACCACCGCGGCCGAAGGCCAGGTGCGGGCACTGTTCGCGACCGTGCTGCCGAAGATCGGCTTTTCGGGCAACTACATCGTCAACAGCGAAGAGGCGAGCTTCGGCTCGGGCGCGGACAAGCGGATCATTCTGCCGGGCCAGGATTGGAGCTATCGCCTCACCCTGTCGCAGCCAATCTACGCCGGAAATCGCGAGCGCCGGGCGCTCGAACAGGCGCGGCTGGGAATCCAGACGGCCCGCTCGGGCGCCGCCTCCGTGCGCGACCGGCTGCTACTCGCCGTCGCCGCCGACTATCTCGCCGTGGTGCGCGCCGATTCGCTGATCGAGGTCGAAAAGCAGAGTGTCGCGCTCGCCTCCGCCCGCCGCGAAATGGCGCAGAACTTCTTCGAAGCCGGCGAGACGACCCGCGTCGATCTGCTGCGCGCCGAGGCCGATATCAAAGGCGCGGAGCGGCAACTCGCCCAGGCGCGCCAGGAGCGCGCGCTCGCCGAGAGCCGGTTGCGCGACGACCTGGCGCTCGACGAACCGCTCGCGACCACCGAGCCGGGGCGCATCCTGCCCGAGCGGCCGACCGAGGCGGAACTGCTCGCCCAGGTCGAAGCTTCGCGCCCGGAGGTGGCCCGCGCGGTGACCGCGGTGGAGCTTGCCCAACTCGAAGTGCGAAAGCAAAAGGGCGCGCTGCTGCCGGTGCTCACCGCCGACGGCGCCTGGCTCAAGCAGCGCTCGTCGTTTCCGCTCGATCAGTACGGCTTTCTCGCCCTGCGCCTCACCGTGCCGCTCTACCAAGGGGGCGAGGTCAAGGCGAAGGTGGCGGTGGCCAAAGAGCGACTGCACCAGGCAGAGCTGGAGCTGGAAGCCGCGCGCCGCACGGTGCGCGAAGAGGTCCGCCGGGCGATCGCCTCGCTCGATTCCGCCGATGCCCAGCTGTCACTCGCCCGCGAGCAGAAGACCGCGGCCGAGGCGGAATTCGAACAGGCCGACGAGTTGTACCGCGCCCAGGAGCTGACCTCGCTCGACGCCCGTACCGCCGAGACCTCGCTCGCCGAAGCGCGCCGCGCCGTCGCCGTAGGAGAGCTCGACCGCGATCTCGCGGAATTGCAAGTGTGGGCCGCCGCCGGCCTGCTGGCCAAGAATCTTTCGATGGAGGACGTCCGATGAATCGCTCGTCGATGGTGCTGGTTTCCCTTCCCGTCCTCCTCCTCGCCCTCGCTTGCGGCGGCAAGCCCCAAGAGGTGAAGAAACCCGAGCCCGGTGCCGTAGAGGCCCCGGCGCCCGCCCTACCGGCCGACGTGGAAGCGATCGCCGGGATCGCTCCGGACGCCGCCGCCGCGCCCGGCGAGCCCGCCGTCGGAGCGCCGGAGGGGACGGCAACGGCGACCGCTTCGAGCGTCGAGGCGACCGGAGAGCTGATCTCGCCCGTCGAGTCGGAGCTGGCGGTGCGCATGCCCGGCCGGGTGGGCAGGATGTACGTAGACGAAGGGCAGCGGGTGAAGAAGGGCCAGCCGTTGCTGGCGCTCGAAACTCAATACCTCCAGCTGGAAGTCGAACGCTCGACCGCCGAGGTGGCGCGGGCGCAGGCCGCCGCGGGCGATGCCAAGCGTGAGCTGGACCGCAAACAGGGACTGCTCGCCAAGGGAAGCGTCGCCCAGGCCGCCTACGATCGCGCCGACTCCGCCGCTGTCGGCGCCGACGCCGCCGTGCTGGCGGCCCGAGCGACCCGCGATCTGGCCCGCCAGCGGCTGGAAGACGCCGTCCTGCGTTCGCCGATCGACGGCGTCGTGGCCGAGCGGAAAACCGACGTCGGCGAACGGATGGGCGAGGCGACGGTGGCGTTCGTGATCGTTCAGACCTCGCCGCTCAAGCTCCGTTTCCGCCTGCCGGAACGCTATCTCGCGGCCGTGCGGATCGGCCAGGAGGTCGAGGCGACCGTCGATCCCTACCCCGGCGAAACGTTTCGCGGCCGGGTCAAGACGATCGGCGGGGTGATCGAGTCCGCCACCCGCACGGTGGCGGTCGAAACCGAGTTCGCCAACGCCGACGGGCGATTGAAACCCGGTTTGTTCGCCCGCGTGAAGCTCGATCTGAGCAGCGCCGGGGCGCCCGGAGGCACGCGATGAACCGCTTAGCCGAACTGTGCATCCGCCGGCCGGTCTTCGCCTCGGTCCTGATCCTTTCGCTGGTCGTGGTCGGGCTGTTCGCCTACGGCAAGCTCGGCGTCGACCGCTTTCCCAAGGTCGACTTCCCGACCGTGACGATCAGCACCCGCCTGATCGGCGCCGGCCCCGAGGACATCGAGACCGAGATCACCGACAAGATCGAAGAGGCGGTCAACACGATCAGCGGCATCGACCAGCTGATTTCGATCTCGTCGGAAGGCACGTCCCAGGTGGTCGTGTCCTTCGTGCTCGAAAAAGACGGCGACGTCGCCGCCCAAGAGGTGCGCGACCGGGTCAACACCGTCCTCGGCGAGCTGCCGCAAAGCGCCGATCCGCCGATCATCCAGAAGATCGACCCGGACGCGGCGCCGGTGCTGTCGATCGCGCTGGCCGGCCCGGTACCGATCCGCGAGCTGACCGAGTTTTCCGACAAGACGCTCAAGCGGCAGCTAGAGTCGATCTCCGGCGTCGGCCAGGTGCGCATCCTCGGCGGCCGGGCGCGCCAGATCAACGTGATCGCCGATCCGGGCAAGCTCGCCGCGCTCAACCTGACCGTCGCCGACGTGGTCCGCGGCCTTCAGGGGCAGAACGTCCAAATCCCCGGCGGCCAGGTGGAGCAGGGCCTGCGCGATCTCACCCTGCGCACCTACGGCCGGGTCGGCTCGCCCGCGGAATTCGGCGATATTCCCATCGCCAGCCGTGCGGGCTACCCGGTCAAGGTGAGCGACGTCGCACGGGTCGAAGATTCGACCGCCGAGGCCGAGACACTCGCGAGCGTCGACGGCAAACCGGCCGTCGTGCTCCAGATCCGCAAGCAGTCGGGGCTGAACACGGTCGAGGTGATCGCCGGGGTGAAGGACCGATTGGAGCAACTCCGTTCGCAACTCCCCGCCGGATGGCGGATGGACATCGTCCGCGACCAATCGGACTACATCACCGCGGCGGTCGATGCGGTGCAAGAGCATCTGGTGCTCGGCTCGCTGTTCGCGGCGCTGATCGTGCTCCTCTTCCTGCGCCGCTTCCGCCTGACGCTGATCTCGGCGATCGCGATCCCCACCTCGCTGATCGCCGCGTTCGCCGCGATGGCCTGGTTCGGCTTCACCCTGAACGTCATCACGCTGTTGGCGCTCGCGCTGGTCGTCGGCATCGTGATCGACGACGCGGTGGTCGTGCTCGAAAACATTTTCCGCTTCATCGAAGAAAAGGGCATGAGCCCGCGCGAGGCGGCCGCCAAGGGCACGGGCGAGATCACGCTCGCGGTTCTCGCCACCACGCTCTCGCTGATCGCGGTGTTCTTGCCCGTAGCGTTCATGGGCGGGATCGTCGGCCGTTTCATGTATTCGTTCGGCATCACGATGGCCTGCGCGATCGCGGTCTCGTTGCTGGTTTCATTCACCCTCACGCCGATGCTCTGCTCGCGCTGGATTCGCGCCAACCCCGCGAACCCCGCGAATGCCACGAAGAAGGCGAACGGCGAAAAGGCGAAGGGGAGCACCCGGGAGCGCGGTTTCTACGCCCGGATCGAGCGGGCCTACCTCTGGCTGCTCGACCACGCCCTCCTCCATCGCTGGGTGGTGGTTCTGGTCATGCTCGCGGTGTTCGTCTCGACCGTGCCGCTGTTTCAGAGGGTAGACAAGAATTTCCTGCCCCGCGACGACGAATCGCAATTCGGGGTGAACGTACGCGCGCCCGAAGGGTCGAGCCTCGCCACCACCAAGACGATCGTCGAATCGATCGCGGGGAAAATCCGCCAGTTTCCGGAGGTCGCGGCGACCGTGGTGACGATCGGCGACGACCCGCAGGTGACCAAAAACCTCGGCCAGGTCTACGTTCGCCTGCTGCCGGTCGGCAAGCGCAAGGTCGATCAGTTCGCCGTCATGGCGAAGGTGCGCGAGCAGGTGCTCCCCCACTACCAACGCCTCGGGCTGCGCACAACGGTCGAGCCGGTCTCGGCGTTCGGTGGCGGCAACAACGCCGAAATCCAGTTCTGGATCGGCGGCCCGGATCTCGATCAACTGAGCGTCTACTCGCAAAAGCTCTTGGCGGAGCTGAAAAGCATGCCCGGAGTGGTCGATGCCGACTCGAACCTGATCGTCGGCAAGCCCGAGCTGGGCGCGCGGATCGATCGGGCGAAGGCGTCGGACTTGGGCGTCCGGGTGGACGACGTGGCCTCGACGATGAACGTCCTGGTCGGCGGCCAGGAGGTTTCGAGCTACACCGAGGCGGGCGAGCAGTACGAGGTCCACGTTCGCGCCGAGGCAAGCGCCCGGAGGGACGCGGCCGGTATCGCTCTGGCCGAAGTTCCGTCGACCAGGGTGGGCACGGTGCCGCTCGGCGACGTGGTCCAGTTGACCCCCGGCACCGGCCCGTCGTTGATCAACCGGATCGCCCGGCGCCGCCAGGTGTTGATCTACGCCGGTACGCTCCCCGGCTCGTCGTCGCAGACCGTGATCGACGGCCTGACCGCGGCGGCCCAGCGGCTCGACATGCCGCCCACCTACTCCTACGGCTTCACCGGCCGTTCGCGCGAACAGGGACGCGCGGCCAAGAACTTCGCCCTCGCTTTCCTGCTTTCGATCGTCTTCATGTACATGATTCTGGCCGCCCAGTTCGAGAGCTGGCTCCATCCGGTGACGATCCTGCTCGCGCTGCCGCTCACGGTGCCGTTCGCGCTGTTCTCGCTGATTTTCCTCAATCAGTCGCTGAACATTTTCTCGGCGCTCGGCATCCTGGTGCTGTTCGGCATCGTGAAGAAGAACTCGATCCTCCAAATCGATCACACGATCCAACTCCGCGCCCACGGCCTGCCGCGCGCCGAAGCGATCCGCGAAGCGAACCGCGACCGGCTCCGCCCGATTCTGATGACCACCCTCGCCTTCGTCGCCGGCATGGTGCCGCTCGTCGCATCGAGCGGCACGGGAGCGGGCACCAACCGGGCGATCGGCTCGGTCATCATGGGCGGCCAAACCCTCGCCCTCCTACTCACCCTGATCGGCACCCCGGTCGCCTACAGCCTGTTCGACGACCTGGTGGAGGCGAAGTTGTTCCAGCGCGCCGGCCGGCGGATCGGGCGAGTCTTTGGGCGGCGCGACGAGCCGGTGACCCTGGGGGGATAGCGAGACGCGCGAGCCCGCGGCCGAGATCGGATGAGTGGGTCGATTCCGACTCGGGCAATCGACACCTATGGACGGAGCGTCCCTTCCCCCGGGGAGGGGGCTGCCTGGCTCGGGGGAAGGACAGGATGGGGGCGCTCCAAAAGCCACGAGACTTTCGCTCGCGGAAATTCCCGCGATGAAGACCCTTGCGCTGACTCAGGTAGACGTCATTCCTTGGATCTATTCCAGCCTGCGATAGAGAGGAGTATCGAAGAAATTCATCTCGTCATGGACACTGAACCCGAACCCCTGGAAGCGCTGCAGTAACACGGGCGGATTGATATCAATCTTTCTTCCTGCGCCCAAATCTAAAACGTTTGTTTCCTGACCGCATTGGACAGCAAGGCCGATGTTTCCAGGTGTGACAACCCCCTTCAAGTTAAGGCCCGCCGAATCGTAGCCCTTGCTTCCGAAAGCGTCTGACACCAAATATTCTTGGTACACCGAAATGTCATAAGCCACCGGTAACTTTCTAACCCCGTCCAGGGTGAGGGTTGCCTTGCCGTGGATTCTCTCAACGAGTTTCTCCATCTTTGTTCAGCTCCCTGGATGCTGGCCTTTTGCTTCCAGCATCATTCGCAACAAACTCATCTTAGAACCGAGCTGGCGAATACTCAACGGTGCCCTGTGTATCTCCCTGTCAATATCTACGGTGGTCCCTAGCGGCTCTATGTAGTTTTCTCTCCTTCGAGGAATTTCTCAGGAACCTTCCACTTCCGCTGAAAGGGTCAAGGGTGTGCAATCCTCCAGCCTTTCCCTCAGAGCCCCGGCACGGGCGATTATCTCCGCACCGGCATCGATCGGCATTTTGAGGCTGTCCTCGAACTTCTTACGGAATTTGGCAGCTTCTCTTCGCTGAAACATTCGCAGGCGCGATGAGGCTTTACCTGTCCAGACTCGCTCTTCGGAATTTGGCGACTCAGTCATCGTGAAGATCTCTGCGTAACAGCGCCCGATCTTCGCTTCGAGATCGAGCGCTCTAAATGGCTGATCGAGTTGCCCACAGCGCCAGAATCCTACAGCTAAAAAGTTTGATGAGTCCAGGGAATTCGCGGAAGCCGCTCTGCCCGAACCGCCGGCCTGGACGAAAGACAGATCCTGCTCGCCAAGTGGCTCGCCGCGACGGCCGAGGAACCGCTCACCCGGCGCAGAGGCGATCGAAGAGATCCAGATCGCCCTCTGGGAGCTGGGTGAGCAGGCGGCCGAAGACCCCGGCTCAAAACTTTCCTTGGGGAGGCCGAAAGGGATCGGCTGGGCAGAGCGCTGATCTCCACCCGCGATATTCCCGAAGACGACTTCGCGCTCTACGACCCCTCCTTCCCCCGGTCCGCCGTTTGCAACAGAGCCCTTCCGATCCGCTCACTCGCAGATCGGAGGGCTTGAAATGAGAGTCTTAGAGGGCAGGATGGGTCGCTGGGCGACGGAGGATCTCGAAGGAGACCGGCAAGGTCTGCAGTCCGGTCGGAAAATTCTTGATCGTTCACTTCGAACGCTTCGCACGGCACCGTGGGCCGCGCTGCTGGTCGGCCTGCTGTGCGGTTTCGGGCCGGCGGAGGCGCAAGCCGGCGTTTGGGAAGTGCTCGACCCCGGTGACACCTTGGCCGAGGCGGACCCGTTGCGCCAGATGTTCGAGGAGAGCACGCTGGTCGTCTTCGGCACCACCGGCGCTTCCGTCCCGAGCGAATCGAACGGGCGGCGCAAGATGACGGTGACCAGCCTACGCCTGGAGTTGGTCTTGAGAGGGCATGAGACGGCTCGCCAGGTTCAAATCCACCACGAGGCAAGCCTGGCCCCCGGCACTCGGATCCTGGCTTTCCTCAAACCCGGATCGGCCGGCGCCTACGAACCCATCGACGCCTCCTACGCCCTCAAGGCCCTCCCCGACGAGGCGTTCACCGCCTATCGCGAGCGGCTCGAGAGCCTCGCCCGCCTGCCGCGCGATCCGAGTCTCCACCCCGACGATCTGGCGGAATGGCTGGTCGCTACCGCCGAGGAACCGCTCACCCGAAAGGCCGCAGTGGTCGAGATCGGCGAAGCACTCGATGCGCTCGGCGACTTCGCACAGCGACAAAGAACGTCGGAAGACCCGACGGCGGGCGCTCTGCGCACGAGCTTTTCCCTTCGGCTCAGCACCGGCCAGGATCTCGAGTCCGAGCCGGCGCCGGCCTTGATTGCGGCATTTTTCACCGACCGGCATCGGGAGCGGTTAAGCCAGGCGCTGCTGGCCAGCTCCACGCTCGACCTCAGCGACCTCACCCTCTACGAGATCGTCCGGTCGTGGGACGGCGAGGAGGCCCTTTCGTGGCTCGCCCAGCAGGTGGGGGAAGTAGACCCAGGCCCCACGGCAGATGCGGGAATCCGCATCCTGGAGGCGCTCGCCCAAGGGCTCGGGAGGGCGAAGCTCCAAGATCTCGTCCTCTCCGCCCAGGACCGCCTGATCGCGATCTATTCGCACGGCTATCCGGACGAGGGATTTCTACGCGAGACCGAGGTCGAGCGGCAGCTTCTTACTGATTTCCGGCAGGAACTCGCCGCCGCCCGTTGAGCCGTCCACCACCTTCGGGTCGAACGACGGCTCAGCGGGGGGCGGGCACTTCGGCCAGATGTTCCAGAAAGCTCTCCCGCCAGTGTTCGATGGTGTTCCCGTCCAGGGCTTCGCGCATCGCGAGCCAGCGCTCGATCCGCTCTTCGCGCGGCATGTGGAGCGCTTTGTGGAACGCCTCGGCGATCTGCACGATGTCGTGCGGATTGACGATCAGCGCGGTGCGCAGCTCGCGGGCGGCTCCGGCGAAACGGGAGAGCACGAGCACGCCCGGATCTTCCGGATTTTGCGCCGCGACGTATTCTTTGGCCACCAGGTTCATGCCGTCGCGCGTCGGCGTCACCAGGCCGACCCGCGCCAGGCGATAGAAACCGGCGAGGGTCGAACGGGCGAAGGAGCGGTTCATGTAGCGGATCGGCGTCCAATCGATCTCGGCGTAGTGGCTGTTGAGGCGGCCCGCCAGACCGTCGAGTTCGCGGCGCAACAGGCGATATTCGGCCACCTCGCCGCGCGAGATCGGCGCGATCTGCAGATAGGTGAACAGACCGCGATCCTCGGGAAACCGTTCGAGCATCTCGCCCACCGCGGTGAAACGCTGGGCGAGCCCTTTGGAATAGTCGAGCCGGTCGACGCCGATCACGATCTCCCGTTCGACCCGGTTCTGGCGCAGCCGCACCACCTCGGCGTGGGACGAGGCCTGTTCGGCGAGGCGCGCGAAGCCCGCCGGATCGATGCCGATCGGAAACGCCGCAGCCTCGAAACGACGGCCGAACGCCTCGCCCTGTCCGTCAGCGGAAAGGCTCCCGCCGCACTCGTCGCGCAGATAGCGCCGGAAGGCGGCGACATCCGTTTCGGTCTGAAAACCGATCAGGTCATAGGCGCACAGATCGCGGATCAGGCGTCGATGATTGGGCAGGGTAGCCAGCAGCTCGGGCACCGGAAACGGAATGTGAAGAAAGAAGCCGATCCGCTGCATCACACCGAGCCGGCGAAGCTCGGCGGCGAAGGTGAGGAAGTGGTAGTCGTGAACCCAGATCTGATCCTCAGGCTCGAGCATCGGCGCCAGGCGCGCCGCGAAATCTTCGTTCGCCGCCAGGTACCCTTCGAGCGCGCCACGGCGGAACTCGACCAGGCCGGGCCGCAGGTGGCAAAGCGGCCAGAGTGTGCCGTTGGAGTACTGGACGTAAAAGCTGTGATGCCGCTCCGGATCGAGATCCACCGTGGCAAAGGTGACATTGCGATCCTTTTCGAGCGACATCTCAATCTCGTCCGTCGGGACGACCTTGCCGCTCCAACCGAACCAGAGCCCGCCGCGCTCGCGCAACGCGGCGGACAGGGCGACCGCGAGACCGCCCGCCCGGGTCGCGCGATCCTGCGGCGCGGCGACCCGGTTCGAAACCACGACCAGGCGGCTCAGAGCGCTTCTTCCCAGGGAATCGACAGGCGCAACGCCGCCGAGATCAAGCCGACCATCGAGTAGGTCTGGGGGAAGTTGCCCCACAGCTCGCGGGTCTCCGGATTCAAATCTTCAGAGAGCAGGCCGACGTGATTCCGGCAGGCGAGAACGCGTTCGAAGATCGCCCGCGCCTCTTCGCGCCGGCCGACCGCGGCGAGCGCTTCGATGTACCAGAAGGTGCAGATCGTAAACGCGGTCTCCGGCGTGCCGAAGTCGTCCGGCACGGCGTAGCGGAACAGGTGATCGCCATGCAGCAAACGGGTTTCGATCGCGTGCAGCGTCGCGAGGAATCGCGGATCGGAGGCGTCCACCAGGCCGATCACCTGGAGCAGCAACAGGCTCGCGTCGACCGCCTGGCCGCCGAAGGTGGCGGCGAAGCTTTCGATCTCAGGACACCAGGCCCGGGTGAGGATCTCTTCGCGCAGGCGATCCGCCTCCCCCTGCCAGTACGTGGCGCGCTCCGCCCGATCGAGCACCCGGGCGCATTTGGCCAGACGCTCGCAGGCCGCCCAGCACATTGCGGCCGAATGGGTATGGACCTCCGTACGGCCACGGAACTCCCAGATCCCGGCGTCGGGGGTGAGCGCCACCTCGGCAGCCCGCTTGCCGAGCTGCTCCAGGCGCTCGAACAGACCGGTGTCGCCCCGCTCGGGAAGCCGGTGGTCGAAGAAGATCTGCGAGACGGCGAGGACGACGCTGCCGAAGCCGTCGTTTTGCACCTGTTGATAGGCGAGGTTGCCGACCCGCACCGGCCCCATGCCGCGGTAGCCGGGAAGCGATTTGATCTCGACCTCTTCAAGCGAAGCGTCGGGCAGAATGCCGTAGACCGGGGTCAGATTCTCTTCCTCGCGCGCCACGATGGTCATGATGTAGGCGAGAAAATCCTCCATCGTCCGCGTATCGCCTAGGCGGTTCAAGGCGTGAACCGAAAAGTACGCGTCGCGCAGCCAGCAGAAGCGGTAATCCCAATTGCGCTCCGAACCCGGGGCCTCGGGAATCGAGGTGGTGAGCGCCGCGACGATCGCGCCGGTGTCTTCAAAACAGCAGAGCTTCAACGTGATCGCCGCGCGGATCACCGCCTCTTGCCATTCGAACGGAATCGAAAGGTATCGGCACCATTCGGCCCAATGGTCGCGCGTCCGTTCGAGCAGGTGCCGGGAGAGGTGCGGGATCGATTCGGCGACGCTCTCATCCTGGCCGAAAATCAAAGTGACCGAGTTGCGCAGGACGAACGGCGACTCCGTCGCGACATAGGAGACCGCCGCGTCGGTCGTCACGCGGAGCGCGAAATCGGGACCGACGTAGCGGATGTGGTTGCTGCCGAGCGTGCGCTCGGGCTCGATTTCGCCGTGATGGAAATGGGGCCGCAAGCGGATGCGGACCAGCGGCAGCCCGCGGATCGGATCGATCCGGCGGATCAGCGTGGACGGACGGTAGATCCGGCCATGCTGGCGAAAGCGGGGGGCGAAATCGACGATTCGCACGGCGTTGCCGCGGTCGTCTTCGAGCGTCGTTTCCAGCACCGCCGTGTTCGGCTGGTAGACCTGGCTCCACGAGGTGAGCCCTTCGAGGGTGACTTCAAAAAAACCGCTCTTCGGGTCATCCCCGTCGAGGAGGCTCGAAAACACCGGATCGCCGTCGAACCGCGGCAGGCAGTGCCAGACAATCCGGCCTTTCCGGTCGATGAGCGCCGCCACCGAGCTGTTGCCAACCACGGCGAGATTTAGATTCGGCATGCCACCTCTGCTTTCTCCGCCGCAGCGGCAAGGGTTTCGGGCAGGCGCGAGAGCCAGGCGCGCACGGCGGCGGGCGCGGCGAACGCGGCGGGCCGGGCGCGCGACGGCTCGTGCCCGACGGGGAAGGCGAGCCCGCCCAGAGCTTCCGCCGCGGCGAAGCCGTCCTCGTCCGTCACGTCGTCGCCGAGGAAGACGGGCGTCCGACCGGCAAACGGCGGGCTCTCTAGAAACGCGCGCACCGCGGTGCCTTTGGAGACCCCGGAACCGCGCAGCTCCCAGATGAACTTTCCGCCCATCAGGGTGAGTTCGGGTCGATCGACGAGCAGAGCGCGCAAGGCCCGTTCCAGTGCCGGACCCGCTTCTGGGATGTGGCGATAGTGGACCGCCACGCTCGTCGTCTTCTCTTCAAAACGGGCGCCCGCGGCCTCGGCCGCCCGGGCGATTTCGCGCCGCAGGCGCGCCGGCATCGACTGCTGGGTTCTAATCTCGACCGGCAGGTCGGGACCGAGCCGGAGCACCGCGCCATGTTCGCCGGCCGTCGGCAGGAGCACGGGGGCAAACAGCCGATCGAGCGAGTCGAGCGGCCGGCCGCTCCCCAGGGCGAGCGCGCCGCCCAAAGCGGTATAGGCCGCTTCGAGCATGGCGGGTAGCTCCGGGGGTACGGCGACGGCTTCGGGGGTCGCAGCGAGATCCAGCAACGTGCCATCGACATCGAGAAAAAGTGCCCAGCACGATGCCGGCCGAAGGTCGAACGGTTCTGCCTGCATCCCGCTCACCCTACCCTAAAATTCTTCGTCCTGCTATCTTTTACCCCTCTACGAGAGCGGGAGGAGCGGGCGCCGCGGGCGTTCTCCGCCCCGTCGTCGTCGCCGTTCGCTCTACCCCAACTGAGAGGAGTCTCCCTTGACCACCGATAGCTTCCGGAGCCACGGCACCCTGGTCGCCGCGGGCCGTCAGCTCAACGTCGCTCGCCTGGACGCCTTGCGCCAAGCCGGTTACGACATCGACCGCCTGCCCTTCGCCCTTCGCATCCTGCTCGAAAACCTGCTGCGCCGGGAGGACGGCACGACCGTCTCCGCGCCGGAGATCGAAACGCTCGCCCGTTGGGATCCGGAAGCGGTGCCCGAGACCGAGATCGCCTTCATGCCGGCGCGGGTGCTGCTCCAGGATTTCACCGGCGTTCCCGCGGTGGTCGACCTGGCCGCGATGCGCGACGCGATGAAAGCGATGGGCGGCGACCCGACACGGATCAATCCGCTCCAGCCGGTCGAATTGGTGATCGATCACTCAGTTCAGGTGGACGAATACGGTTCCCAAGCCGCCTTTCGGATCAACGCCGAAAAGGAATTCGAACGCAACCGCGAGCGCTACGCCTTCCTCCGCTGGGGGCAGACCGCGTTTGCCAACTTCCGCGTCGTGCCACCCGACACCGGCATCGTCCATCAGGTGAATCTGGAGTATCTCGCCCGCGTGGTGATGACCGGCGAGCAGAACGGGGCGACCTGGGCCTATCCCGACACGCTGGTCGGCACCGACTCGCACACGACGATGATCAACGGCCTGGGCGTCCTCGGCTGGGGCGTCGGCGGCATCGAAGCCGAGGCGGCGATGCTCGGCCAGCCGGTCTCGATGCTGATTCCACAGGTAGTCGGCTTTCGCCTGGAGGGAGCTCTGCCGGAAGGCGCCACGGCGACGGATCTCGTGCTGCGAGTGACCGAGATGCTGCGCGCCAAAGGCGTGGTCGGCAAGTTCGTCGAGTTCTACGGCCCGGGCCTTGCCCGGCTGCCGCTCGCCGATCGCGCGACGATCGCCAACATGGCGCCCGAGTACGGTGCCACCTGCGGCATCTTCCCCGTCGATCAGGTCGCGCTGGACTACCTCGCGTTCTCCGGCCGGCCGCAGGAACAGGTGGCGCTGGTCGAGGCGTACATGAAAGAGCAGGGGCTGTTCCATACCGAGACCAGCGCGGAGCCGCGCTACAGCTCGACCCTCGGGCTCGACCTTTCGACCGTCGAGCCGAGCCTCGCCGGCCCGCGCCGGCCGCAGGACCGCGTTCCCCTCTCCGGGGTCGCCGCCTCCTTCGGCCGCGAGCTCGCCTCGATGCTCGCCGTGCCACGGAAGAAACCCAACTCGGGCGCCCTGCGCATGGTCGAAGAGGGCGGGGGCGGCTGCGCGGTCGAGGAACCGCCGGTCGAGCACGCGCTCGACGGCGCGGCGCGTGACCTGCAACACGGTTCGGTGGTGATCGCCGCGATCACCAGCTGCACCAACACCTCGAACCCCTCGGTCATGGTCGCCGCCGGACTGGTGGCGAAGAAGGCGGTCGAAAAGGGCCTCTCTTCCAAGCCCTGGGTGAAGACCAGCCTCGCCCCCGGCTCCAAAGTGGTGACCGAGTACCTGCGCGAGGCGGGGCTCACCCCCTACCTCGACCAACTCGGCTTCCAGCTCGTGGGCTACGGCTGCACCACCTGCATCGGCAACAGCGGCCCGCTGCCGGAGCCGATCTCGGCGGCGGTCAACGAGCGCGACCTGGTGGCGGTTGCTGTCCTGTCGGGCAATCGCAACTTCGAGGGGCGGGTGAACCAGGACGTGCGGGCCAACTACCTTGCCTCGCCGCCGCTGGTGGTCGCATACGCTCTGGCCGGACGGATCGATCTGGACCTCACGACCGAGCCGCTCGGAACGTCCAGCGCGGGCGAGCCGGTGTTCTTGAAGGACATCTGGCCGACCGCCGAGGAGGTGGCGACGACCATCCGCCTGGGGCTCCACTCCTCAATGTTCGTCAAAGAATACGCCGATGTCTTCACCGGGGACGAGCAATGGCGCGCGCTCGCCGTGCCCGAAGGCGACACCTACACCTGGGACGA
>JBBRUC010000161.1:0-14007 GCA_038248205.1 Thermoanaerobaculia bacterium | reverse complement strand
CTATTTTGTGCTGGGCTTGGGCGCGGCTCACCCGCTTGCGCTCGTCTGGTGGGGGCCCCCCGCCGCGGCCCCCCCCCCGCGCCTCCGGTTCCGGCCGATCCTGATGACTTCGTTCGCCTTCATCTTGGGCGTGTTGCCGCTCGCGCTCTCCTCCGGCGCGGGCGCTGCGGCGCGACGTTCGATGGGCACGGGCGTGGTCGGCGGCATGTTGGTGGCGACCCTGGTCGCCGTGCTGTTCATCCCGCTCTTCTATCGCTGGGTCTCCCGAGAGCGCGAGCCGAAACCGGACCACGAAGGCACCTCCGAGACTTCGGAGATCGCCATAAGGAGTGCTTCATGACCTCGGCAAGTCCCTCCGCCTTGGCCCCCCGTTTGGGGCTCCGGCGTGTCCGATATACCGCACCGGCGCTGCTCTTGAGCGTCGCCCTGCTCGGTGGCTGCGCCTCTCTCCGGACGAAGTACGAGCGCCCGGCGGTGTCGCTGCCCGACGGTTATTCTCAAGGTCAAGGCGCGATCACCGCGGAGGCGGCGGTGCCGGACGCATGGTGGAAGTTGTTCGGCGATCCGAACCTCGACACTCTGGTAGACGAAGCGTTCCGCGCCAACCAGGATCTCGCCGCCGCCGCCGCCCGGGTCGAAGAGGCGCAAGCGCTCGCCGGGTTCGCTCGCGCCGAACAGTTTCCGGAAATCAACGCGAACGGCTCTGCCTCGCGCACCCGGTTCTCGAACGCCTCCGGGCAGTTCCCGCCGGGAGTGCCGCTCGAATTCGACGCGTTCCGGGCGACCGCGAGCGTCTCGTATGAATTCGACTTCTGGGGCCGCTATCGTCGCGCCACCGAAGCCGCACGGGCGGAGCTGTTGGCGACGGAGGAAGGTCGAAGAAACGTTCGGCTCGCCCTGGCATCCGAAGTCGCGACCGCATGGTTCGATCTGCTCTCGCTCGACCGACAGCTCGGGATCGCCCAAGAGACCTTAGGCACCCGCGGCGAGTCGGTTCGCCTGCAAAACGCCCGCTACGATGCGGGCACCATTTCGGAGCTTGAACTCGCGCAGGCCCAGTCTGAGGTGGCCTCGACCGAAGCGACGATTCCCGCACTCAACCGGGCGATCCGTCAGACCGAAAATCGTCTGACCGTTCTGCTCGGCCGTTTCGGCGGTTCGATCGAGCGCCCGGGCAGTACGCTCGAAACCCCGACGCTGCCAGAAGTGCCCGTCGGCCTGCCGTCCGAACTCCTCGCCCGCCGCCCCGATGTGGTCGCCGCCGAGCAGCGGCTGATCGCGGCGAACGCCCGCATCGGCATCGCCCGTGCTGCGTACTTTCCTTCCATTTCGCTCACCGGCTACGCCGGCTCGGAGAGCACGGATCTCGCCGATCTCTTCTCCTCCGGCACCGGGATCTGGCAAGCCGCGCTCGGCGTCCTCCAGCCGATCTGGAACGCCGGCCGCACCCGGCGCCAGGTAGAAGCCGCCACCGCGCGCGAACACCAAGCCGAAGCCGCCTACCAAAAAGCGATTCAGACGGCATTCGCCGAAGTCGAAAACGCGCTCATCGCCCGCTCGACCGGAGTTGAGGAACGAGAAGCCCGAGCCCGCCAGGTAGAAGCCCTGAACCGCGCCCGAAACCTCGCCGACCTCCGCTACGACGCGGGAGAATCCTCCTACTTCGAAGTCCTCGACGCCCAACGCAGCCAGTTCGTGGCTCAGCTCACCTGGACGCAAGCGAGACGGGACGAACTGGTCGCCGCGGTCGATCTGTTCAGGGCGCTGGGGGGCGGGTGGGAGGCGCCGGTGAAAGCTGAGCCAGCCTCGACCACTGAAGCTTCGGCTCCGACGCCGTAAGGGCTCGGCAACGAGACAACGCCCGCCTACCCGTCATTCCGAGCGAGAGCAAGGGATCTGGGTGGGTGGGCGGGCGGCCTTAAATCCGAAAGCCATCAGCCAAGCTAGCTGCTAGCGCCGTGCCATCCGATTCGGCCGTACCGCGGGCTGCTTTGCCGGCGCAGGAATCACGGTCCTTCCCGAAAGTCGTTCTTTCTCGTTGAGGTAGCGAACAAGAGCCTCGGGGTCGTTCCCATGCTCCCGAAAAAGCTCTTCGCGATGGCGATGTAGCTCGGCGATGATCGGATCTTTGGTCATTGTGAATCTCCAAGCAGCTCTTCCGGGGTGCAAACGAATGGCATATTGAATCCCGCCTTCTCTACCAGGGAGGTGACGCGGGGTAGCAACTCGGCGTTGGCGATATGTGCGCAGTTCCAGGTCAGCAGGTATTCGACAGAATAGATTGCCGAAATCGAGATGTGCAGGGCGTCCGGGAAAGCACGAGCCGGCAAGAGGTTCTCTCGAACGATGGATGAAGCCAGTGCTGTCGCGTCCGAAGTGATCCTGACGGTCGGGATGCCTTGAAGCGCCGCGAGGCGTTTCTCTGCCGCTTTGGAATCCCCTCGGCCCGCTTCTTCTAGAACGAGCTCAGAAGTCACCAGATCGAACCGAGCTCGGTGGGCCGACCACCACGTGGAAGTTATGAGCTGGTGCGCAGCCGTAATGATGTCGCCAGAAGGCCTGGCAGTCAGGTAGCTAATTACTGAGGTTTCCAGGTAGAGCTGTGGCATCTCGAGAAAACTGTAGCACGCTCGGTCACTTAGACCTCGCCGTAAAGACGCCGCTGGATCTCATCGGTCGAGGTGTCGGCGAAGAAGGCTTCTCGGCTGGCTACCTCAACTGCCGCTCCAGTGCCGCAACCTCCCGATCGCGCCGGTTATACCCGGTGGCCGCAATCAAAGCCGATGCCTTTGCCAGGTGCTCGCGCGCCGCGGGAAGGTCACCCATCGCCCGACAGAGCCGCGTCCATTCGAGGTGCGCGTCGCACTCAAGAAGCCGCATCCCGCCGCGCTCTGCAATCTCCAGGACCTCGTCCAGGTCGGAGGTGGTGGCGGAGTAGTTGGACGAGGTGCGATGGAAAGCTGCTCGCGTGAGCAGGCCGCGAGCCAAAAATTTCTCAGTCGTCGCGAGCCGTAGACCGTCGATTGCCTGATCCAGGTGCTCTCCAGCCTTTGAACATGCGTTCCGCGCGATCATCGGGGCATCCTCACCTGCAATGGGCTGCTTCTCCAGGTAGAGAAGAGAAATGGAGTGATGGGCTCGACCGAGGTTGAGATTCTCAAGAGCGATGGCTAAGAGGGATGCCCTCCCGAGGATGGCCAATTCAAGAGAGCGCTGTCCGCGCTCTCTGACCAACTCAGCAGTTTCGATTAGCCGGCTTACCTCCTCGCCGACTTGCGATCCCTCCAGTTCGACGAGTCGAGCTTCGATCCGCCCGAGCAAGAGATCACAGTATCCGTAACCAGCGACTGACTGGAGAAGTGGATATTCCGGCTGCCATTCCGCCTGCAGTTCCTCAGCCGCACGGTAGAGTTTCTCGCTCTCTTCTCCCCGACCCGAAAAATCGAGGATGGATGCGAGCGCCGATCGGTTACTCAGTCGCTGGAAATAGTCCCCACTCCGGTCGGCCAGTTCGACGCTCCGCTCAGAGAGCGTAACCGCTTCACTTAGGTTTCCCAGAATAAGGGTTAGTCCGCTCAAGTTATTGGCGATCTGCGCTGCGTTCTTCCAGTCCTTCTCTTCAACCCGTATCTCCAATCCTGCCACCATTGGTGCCAGGGCCTCAGAGAGTCGGCCCAAAGAGCGAAGATTCATTGCGGCCTCGTTGAGGAGGAACGACCGATCGTCTGGGTTGAGTTCGCGGCTTGGCTCTGCCCAAGGGGCGTCGAAGAAGCTTGTGAGCGCAGCAAGCTCGGTGCCCAGGGCTCCAAGCTTCTTGCTGCTGAAAAACTCGCCACCCCTTTGTATTCGACGGAGGTAGATCTCGGTGAGAGCCTCTTGCTGCCTTCCTGCCTGGCAACCATGGATCACCGCGGCATAGAGCGGTTCCATTTCGGAGAAGGTATTAGGGAGGTCGGGTGCTTTGGTTTTGAGGTGTTCGTAGAGGCGAAGATTCCCCTCCCGCCAAGAGTCGTGATGGTGCTTTCGGAGTTGCTCGCCGAAATAGGTGCGTACAAGTGGGTGGGTGTCGAGTGGTTCATTGCCTTCGCTTGAGGCCACGAGCCCGAGATCGCGCAGCCGCACAAGCGCCCGCTTCCAGCTGGCTTCGTCGCGTGGGAATAGCGCCTCTGTCAGTCTCGGAATTGCTGGCTCCCTGCGTAGCGCCTCCAACGAATCTGCCTCTGCCGGTCGGTCGAACAGGCCGAGTAAGCGAAGGATCGAAAGCTCCTTTCCCTCACTCAGCCAGCTCTCGTAAGCTGCAAAGACTCGTGAGGCGTGCCCACCTTCCTCCTCGTCCTGCTCCAGCAGTTTTACCTTGTCGCGCTGCTTCACGTCGCCGTCGCAAACTTGGCTAAGATAGTTGCCGAGTAAAAAGATCGACAGTGAGTGGCCGCCGAATTCGCGAGCGGCTTGTTGTAACTCCTTCTCTGAACCGAGGACGCCCAGTTCCCGCAACAGTGCCGCTCCAGCTGCGTCGTTGAGGGTCCGCAGATCGGTTTTCGGCGCCGTAGTCTTCTCACGCGATGCAAGCTCCGCGACTGGCTCGCGGGTAGTCACCACGCATAGTCCTGAGTTGCTGGCCGCTAGATCCTTGAGTAGGGCGACGAGGCCAGGATCTTTGATCTTTCCTCCGAGCGTACCGGGAGAGTGTTGAAGCGGCTCCAAGCCATCAAGGATCAGAAGTGTGCGCGACGCTCTAACTAATTTAGCCAGCCGCTCTCCTCGCTTGAACTGCGAGCCGCCGCCTGGATCGGGATCACTAAACTGAGCGAGAGCCTCCCGGAAAAACTCCTCCGCCGACTGAGCCTGTCCGCTTGAACCTTGCGAGTAGAACGACCAAGCCCAAACGCGTTCTGCGCCGCGGTAGAAATCCTTACCCATCTCACCCAGCCAATGGTTGACCAGAGCCGACTTGCCTACCCCGCCCGGTGCGACGATGGTAACAACGTGGATCGCCGGGTCGTCCCACCCCTTATCGAGCTGGGCGAGTTGTTCCTCGCGACCGAAGAGAAACTCTCGCGTGTTCGGCAGGCGAGCAAGAGAAATCGATTCCGGTGGCAGCGGGACGAATTCCGCTTTCGGCCGGGGTGCGGTCCGGAACAGCTCGTGAAGCTCATGAGCCAGCGCGCTAAGGTCGCGATCGATCTGGATGTCGTGCCCTTCGGCGAGCGGTTTTCCGTCTCTCGACCGTCCTTGGAGTTTTGAGAGCCACGGGTGGGCGAGCCAGGCGCAGGGACGAACGACGAGCGGAATCAATCGCACGCCGTCTCGGGATCTCCGGTCGAACAGGGTCTGCAGCTCGACGTCGCGGATGAACTTCGACGAGAGAAAGTCGGCCGAGATCAACAGGACCGCGGCGCTCGCGGTGGCGAGGGCGGTTTCGATCTCAGCGCGCCAGTCCGATCCGGCGCCGATCCGGCGATCGTCCCAGATGTCGAGCGTGGCGACGCTGCCCAGGTGTTTGACTACAAGGTCTTTCCACGCCTCGTCGAGGTGGCTGTAGGAGAGGAAAACCGTTGGAACGGGCATGGGCGATGAGTTCCAGCTCGGCTCACTCGCGAGCGATGTGAAAACCTGCCTTCTCGAGGGCTCGAACGGCTTCGAGATGCGGGACGCCCGGAAGCTTGGGCACGCTATGCCGCGACCTCGATCTCCCGAATCTCCGCCCCTGCTACCTGCTCCAGCACGACTTCCAGATATTCGCGAACAGCGTCCGCGATGTTTTCCAGCGCCTCGGCTTCCGTGTCTCCCTGAGAGACGCAGCCTGGCAGACCCGGCACCCAAACACTGAATCCTTCTTCCGACCGCAGGAGCGCTACTTTGTATCTCATGTTTACCTCCGAGGGCCGAGTATAGCGGCTCGGCCACCCGCCGGGTCAGCGACTCGGCGGGGCTTCCGGGGCAGGTTTTTCCGGTGGGACGGGGAGGGTCGAGCCGCGGACGACGCGGCTTGCGGCGCCTGAGCCGACGACGGCCATCACCCTCATCTCGACCGGTGCTGTCGGCGAGAGCAACACCGTGGTTCCGACCGCGGTCCAGGCGGGCCGGTGGTCGCGGAAAAACTCGCGGTGGATCGGCATGTAGCGGGCGAACTCTGCCGCGAAGGCCGGGGTGTCCTTGGCTTCGCGGTGGTAGGTGGTCAGCTCGATCACGTCTTCGACTTTGGCTCCTGCCTCGGCGAGAAGGGTTACGGCGCGCTCGTACATGCTGCGGATTTTTTCTTCGTAGGTACCTTGGCTCCCCGCGGGCACGCCGGAGACGATCACCAGGTTGCCGACCCGGACCACCGGGGCGTAGCCGAATTCGTACGCCCCTTCCCAGCCGGGCGGGACGTGGATCGTGCGCGAAACGTCGTCGGCCGCAAGGGGAAAGGCCGTGCAGAAGAGGGCGAGGGACAGTACGAACAGGGCCGGGAGAGAACGCTGGCGGTGGGTCATGGGGAAGCTCCTCCTGGAGAGAATTGTACGGCGGAGCGGTTGCGAGGTTAGGGAGCTTTTCCTCGGACCAAGCCCTCGGCGATCAACTCTTCCTTCTTCAGCCGCCGCAGCCGCTTGATCCGCCGCTCTTCGCGCAACGCGGCGCTCCAGGTTTCGACTTCCAGCGACCAGGTGAGATCGACCGGCAGCCGCGACCGCGTGTAGCGCGAGGCTTTTCCCGCCAGGTGTTCCCGTAGGCGTTTTGCGAGATTCACCGCGGCTCCCGTGTAGAGCGTTCCGTCGCGGCAGCGCAGGATGTAGACGAAAGGCATGGCGAGGGGATGGTACCCTGGCGCGTACCGGAAGATGGACCGGGCGCAGGGCTCGGCAAGGCCGAGGGGGCTTCTCGGCGGACCCGGCGAAGGCGGCGGACGAAGCGGCGCTCCCCGGTGCGCTCGCTGCCGCCACCGTTTGGGATGCCGCAATCGGATGCACGGAACCAATGCATCGTTTTGTGTCCGCAGCCTGCTCCGTAGTATCGAGGGGGAAAGTACCGCCCCTCCGGTCCCTGGCCCTGTGATAACTTGCCCCTGAGCTTTGCAAAAAGGACAAGACTTGCGCGGGGCGTCGGGTTCCGGCGCCGGGATGAGGCGGATGATCCGGCGGAGTAACGTGGCAAGACTGCATTCGGCGTCGCGGGCGCTACTCGCTTTCTCGATTCTGATTCTGGCCGCCGGCTGTACCAAGCTGCCGCGGGCGCGCTCGTTTTTCGGCGGCGACTTCCGGCTCGCCGTAACGGTCGGGGCGGGGATCAACCAGAACAGCCCCGTGCCGGTCGAGGTACTGCTGGTCTACGATTCCTCGCTGTTCGGCCAGCTGTCGAAAATGACCGCTCAGCAGTGGTTCGCCGGCCGTGCGCAGTTCCTGCTCGACAATCCGCCGGGAAGCGGATGGAGTTCCGAGATGTGGCAGTGGGTGCCGGGCGAGACGGTTCCGCCGCCCGAGATCGACTACCGGCCGGGGATCAACGGCGCCATTCTGTTTGCCGGGTACTTCTCTCCCGGGGCGCACAGAGCGATCTTTCAGCCGTTCCGCGATCAGATTCTAACGCTCCACCAGACCGACTTTTCGCTCGTGCGGGTCCGACGGTAGCGACGACGATGGCCGTGTCATCCCTGCCCACCGATCCGCTGCTCCGCTTCCGTGCCTTCGCCGCGGAGGTGGCCGAGATCCTCGATCAGCTCGCGGCGGGCACGCTGCCCACGAAGGTCGCTGCGAACGGTTCGTCCGGTGGATCGCAAGGAGCGGCGGCCGCCGGGGCGGCGAGCACCGCCACCTCGGGGACCACGACGCCGAGCGACTCGGCGACGGCGCCCGCGATCTACGATGCCGTGCGCATTCGGCTGGTTCCTTTCCTGGCGCCTCCCGCCTCCAGCAACGCCGGCCCTTTGACCGACATGGCGCGCTACCTGATGGCGGCGTTCGGCGACGACACCTTCCTGCATCTCGTTTGGCCCGGGCGGGTGGCCTGGCAGCGCTCGACGCTCGAAATGCAGTTCTTCGGCACTGCGAACGGGGCGACCGAGATCCTCTCGCGGATCGACCAACTGCTCGCCGCGCCAGGGCCGCGAGCGGTGCCGCAGGCGAAGATGTATTTGATCGCCCTCGCTCTGGGCTTTGAGGGTTCGCTCCGGGGGACGCAGGGAGTAGAGGTTTCTCTTGGCCAAAAGCGCCAAGCGCTGGGGGCGTTGATCTCCGCCGCCGAGCCGCCTGAGGCGGGAGCCGCTGGC
Source organism: Thermoanaerobaculia bacterium (assembly GCA_038248205.1). Taxonomy (GTDB): domain Bacteria; phylum Acidobacteriota; class Thermoanaerobaculia; order Multivoradales; family UBA5704; genus DASYKS01. The sequence continues at coordinate 5,762 of JBBRUC010000161.1, read as the reverse complement.
CGGCTGTTTCCCGACGCCTACCGTCACACGCTCGAAGGGGGTAAGCCGAAGACTCTGCCGCGCGCCGCCGTCTGGGCGCTCGCCCTGGCCGGCGTATTGATCCTCTGGTGGGCGCTCTCCTGGCCGCTCTGGCACAACGGCACGGCCGACCTTCGCTCGATTCTGCAATCCTTCCTGCCGGCGAGCTGATGGACGCGTTGTTTACCCCCTCTCCGTATCTGCTCGTGGCGGCGCTCGCGCTCGCCTTGGGGCTCGCCCTGGTGCTCTGGCTGGTCCTACGCCAGTCGCGGCGAGAGGGAGGGTTGCGTGAGGTGGCCGATGATCCGTCGACCACGGTGGTCGATTTTTCCGGTGAATCGAGCGACGCGGAGATCCGCGCGTCGTTTTCGCGCAGCCTGGAGTTACTGGGCCGATTGGCGCCCGGCCGCAACGGTCGCTACGAGCTGCCTTGGTTCGTGATGATCGGCGGCACGCCGCAGGGCAATGCCGAGGTGCTCGCGAGCCTGCGGGTTCCCCTGCCGTTCGGTGCGCCGCAGGGACCGGCGGGGCCGATCTCCTGGTGGATCTTCGACCGCGCGGTGGTGATCGAGGCCTCGGGTGCGGCGTCGGCGACCGACGGGGAGGGGGCGCCCGCGCCGGGGGCCTGGCTGGAGTTGATCCGCAGCTTGCGGACGACCCGCCCGCGGCGGCCGATCGACGGATTGATCGTGGCGATTCCGGCCGGCGACCTGGAAGGGGCCGACCCCGGCTCCGCGGCGGTCCAGACCCGTTCCACCCTGCTCGCGACGCGCACCGCGCAGTTGGTGGAACGGCTCGGTTTTCGCCTGCCGGTCCACGTCGCGATCACCGGCACCGAGGCGCTTTCGGGCTTCGAACCGACGGTGGCGACGATTGCCTCCGAGCAGCGCGGCCAGATGCTCTCGTGGGCCAATGCCCAAGGGCTGATGACCGCCTATTCACCCGCCTGGGCCTCGGAAGCCGTGGCGATGCTCGCCCGCGGCTTCGCCCGCCACCAGCTCGAAATCTTCGCCGATCCGCTGCTGCCCGCGGACGTTCATGAGGTCTATCTCTTTCCGCAGCAGGTGGTCGAGCTTGGGCCGGCGCTATCGGCCTACCTGAATCGGATCTTCCAACCGACTTCGGACGCCGATCCGTCGTTCTTCCGCAGTCTCGGCCTCTGCGGCCGCGCGACGGCGGATGCCGCGGTGCCTGGGGACTCGCCCGAGACGCTGGCGAATTTCGGCTGGGCGCGCGCGGAGCCGGGGGCGTCCTCCAGCGCGGAGATTTCGTTCGTCGAGGACCTATTCGCGGCGAAGGTCTTTGCCGAGCGCGCCCTCGCCCGCCCGGCCGGTTCGACCGAAAAGCGACGGCTGCGGCTGGGGCACGTGCTGCGGGCCGCCACGGTGTTGGCCGCGCTCGTCGCCTTGATCGGCCTCACCTACGGGCCGCGCCAGGTTGCCCACCGCACCGAGGTGCTCGATCCGTGGTTCTCGGCCGCTGCCGAGCGGCTCCACCCGGGGAGCGACGGGGACTCTTCGACCGATGGGAAAACCGATCAAGAGCTGCTTTCAGAACTCGATGACATCCGCTCCTTCCGGGTGCAAACCTGGATGCTCCCGGCTTCGATCGGCAGCGGTGTCGATCGCGAGGTGCGCGGCGCGCTCACCACCACCCACTCCGGCGTCTTCCTGCCCGACATTCGGAATGCCCTGATCGCCCGCCGAAACGCCCTCGCCTCGGGGCTCGTGCCGCGCCCGGCGCCGAAGCAGCCGGGGGCCGGGGCCGTCGAGGCGACCGGGGAGTTTCTGGACCTCGCGGCCTTTGCCCGGCAGATCGCGACGCAGGAGACCGAGGTGCGCCGCTACGATGGGTTTACCGGCGGCAGAGCCCTCCCGGGCCGGCGCCTCGCGGACTTCGAAGAGCTGACGCGCTATGCGCTCGGGGTGACGTTTGCCCCGCCCACGTCCTCCGCCAAAGCTTCGCTCGCCGCTTCGCTCGGCGCGGTGGCGTTGCCCTCCGATCAGGCGATTCCGCTCGCCGCGGACGCCGGCTTGATCGGCCAGGGCCGGGCTTGGGTAAGGGCGCTGTTCGCCAAGATCTTCGGCGCCAATTGGGTGCGCCTCGGCGGCGACAGCCTGGCGGCCGATATCGACCGGTTCGGCCGTACCCAGAGCGCAGGAGAGCAGGCGTTCCGCGAAATGCGCCGGCTGCTCGGCGAAATCCAAAGCTACGAGCAGACCCTCGCGCGACCCGACCAACAGTGGGTTGCCGGAACCACGTTCTCGCCCGGCGCCGCCTACGACGCGACGGTCGCGACGCTTTCCCGTTCGGCCTGGCTCGGGTCGGCGTTCGGCCCCGCTGTCGACGCGGGGGGCAACCGGGGATTCCGCGGGATGCAGAACGACCTGATCGGGATTCGATCGACGTTCGTCGGGCCGATCCTCGCGACCGAAGACGGCCGGCCGAAGCTCGAACTCGCGCCCGAAGCGGCGATGCTCGAACCGGCGATCCAAGGCCTGTTGAACGAGCCGTTCGTGCCGCAAGATCCGCCGCGCCCCTGGCGCCCGAACCTGCCGCCGGGCGAGCGCCTCACCTGGGACACCCGGCGCCTGACCGACACGGCGGCCCTGGGCGCCGCCTACGAGGCGTTCCTCGGCAAGGGGCTCCAGGTGTTTCCCCAGTCGCTCCGGGCGACCGCCGCGGAGGCCGCGCGCAACCGCCTGAGCTGGGACGTTTCGGACAACCTCGCCGCGTCGCAGACGTTCACGCCGAAGCCGCCGCCGGCCGGCCCGACGCCGCTGGAACAGGAAGTCCAGGACGACGTGGCGAACTTCTCGACCGCGGCGACCGCGCTCGGCCAGATCCTCGGCTACGGCCAGCGCCTGAACCTCGGCTTCGGCGTCCGGCCGCTCGCCGGTCTGATGGGCCAGCAGGGGGAGGCCATCCTGCGCGACGTCGAGCGCCTGCTGATCGTTTCGCGTCTCTATCTACCGGAGCGCGGCAGCCTGGAAGGGTGGACCGGCCAGACCCCGCCGTCGCCCACGGCGTTCGGCGCGGCCAACGCCTCGGCGCTCACCACCTACCTGGGCAGCCAGCGCGGCCGGGCGAGTCAACTGGCCAACAGCTACGCGCAGCCGGTGCTGGCCGGCCTTCAGCCGGCGACGGCGCTCGATCCGACGATCGCGAATGCCCGCGTGGTGGGGGAGTGGAACGCCATTCTCGCGGCGCTCGCGGCGGCCACCCAACAGACCGCCGGGGGCTCGGTGGCCGATCTCGAAGGGTTCATTTCGGGGCCGATGGCGCAACTGGTGGTCGGCAACTGCGAGAGCCAACTGGCGGGCGATCCCCCCGCGGGCCGCGATTTCTTCCGCCGCCGCGAGCGCGAGCTGTGGGCGACGCTCGATGATCGCTGCCGCGAGCTGGTGATCCAGGCGGCCGAAAGCGGCTATTGCCAGCTGCGCGCCTCGTTCGATCGCGAGCTTTCCGGGCAGTATCCGTTCGCCCTCCGCGATCCGCTGGAAAACGGCGCGGAGGCGCAGCCCGCGGCGATCGCCCGATTCTTCTCGGTCTATGACGCGCAGCAGCCGCTGATCGTCCAGGCCCCGGCAGGGACGTTCGGCGGCCACCAGGCGGCGATCGACGAGTTCCTCGCGCAGTTGGCCCAGGTGCGGACGCTGTTCGCCGCGTATCTCGCCAAGCCGACGCAACCGCCGACGTTCGATTGGAACGTCGTGTTCCGCGCCAACCGCAGCCGCGAGCAGGAAGGGCGGCAAATCTTCAACTGGGCGATCCGCTCGGGCGATCAGACGATCTCGACCACCAATCCGAGCGAAGGGGCGACCGCGCAAGCGCCCGCCGACAGCTCGGGCGGCGCCGCGGCCCCGGCGACTCCTGCGACCCCGGCAACCACCACGCTCGGCCGCTGGAGCTTCGGCCAGCCGGTGGCGGTCGCTTTCACCTGGGCGCAGAACTCCCCCTGGCAGCCGGCGGTCCGCGGCCAGCAGCCCAACGCCTCGACCGACGGCACGACGACGGTCACCTATTCCTTCACGAACGCCTGGGCGCTCCTCTCGCTGCTGCGCGATCAGGCGGGTACCGCCGTCGATTTCCCCGGCTTCACCGACCCCGACCCGCAGACCCTGCGCTTCGAAATGGCCGCCACCCCGGCCGACCCAGGTGATCTATCGACCGCCGCAAACAGCGTCCGGGTCTACGTCCGCATCGCCCTCCAATCCCCGGACCAGAAGCAGCGCCTGGTCCTGCCCACCACCTGGCCGGTCGAGGCGCCACGCTACAGCTGTACGGGAAGGCGTTGAGCGGCGGCGGATGTAGCTCCAGCGATCGCGTAAGATAGCGGCAGTCCCATTTCTCAGAAGAGAGGAGCCTCATGCCGCCGCGCAAGGTCTTCGTAAGCTATAGCCATCGCCAGGAGGACTGGGTGGTCGATCGTCTCGTCCCGGTGCTCAAAGCGGGCGGGGCGGAGGTGCTGATCGACCGCGAGATCTTCGGCGCGGGGCGGAGCGTCTTGGGGCAGATGGACGAGACGCAGGACCGGGTGGAGGTGCATCTCCTGGTGCTCTCGCCCGACTACGTGGCGAGCGGGCCTTGCCAGCATGAGATGAAGCGAGCGGTGGCGCTCGATCCGAAGTTTGAGAAGGGGATCGTGGTGCCGGTTCTGCGCGTCGCTGTGCCCGTCCCAGCGAGGCTCTCCGGGGCGCTTTACGCCGATCTCTTGGATGACGGAAAAACGGCGGGGTGGGATCTCGTGCTTCGGGCGGTAGAAGCGGATTTGGGGGCGGATGCCCCGGCGTGGCTCGGCGCGCGCGATGAGGTGCAGCGGTTGCTGGTTCGCGGGCAGTCGGTGAATCTGGTGGTGGAGGGCAAAGCGAAGTGGCGTCCGCTGATCAACGATCTGCAGCGGGGTGACCTTTCGGATCTGGCCGTCGTTGATCTGGGGCGGCCGGCGGCGGCAGCGCGACACGGGCTCGTCCAAGAGATCCTCGCCGCGTTCGGCGCGTCGATGCCTGTTCCGCCCGAGCCTCAGGATCTGGTAGTGCTCGATCGTTTCTTTGCCGAGCGCGAGGCGGGTCGGCTGGCTCTGATTCACTTTGACTTCTCGGAAGGGCGAGACACGTACGGTGTCGATTTCTTCGCCTCGCTTCGCTTCCTCACCATGGATGCGCGGAAATTAACGTTGCTGATTCAGTCGCGCCGGCAATTCGTGACACTTCTTCCTGCCGGGCATCCGCTTTCGGAGATCGGAATCCAGACGGTTGAGCTGCGGGGGGTGCGGTGAGCAAGGAGCTGGTGCCGCTCGATCAGATCCGGCTGAACTGGAAGAGCCATGGAGCGGCTCTGCGCTGGATCGGGGTTCTGTATCGCCGGCCCAAGGCGGTTGAGGAGATCGGGGAGAGCCTGCGGCCCTTGCAACGGGCGACGGTTGTATTCCGGATGTACGTTCATGCCCTGCCGTATCTGATTTTGCTGGTTGGATTGGAGCGCTTGCTGCTCTTCGGATGGCTGAGGCTTCAAGGGAGCCCTGAGGCACTTGGGCCTCTGAGTATGGAGTCGGCCCGGCAGGTCGCCTTCGGCCTCGTCGTCGGCCTCGCCGGCGGCCTCGTCGTCGGCCTCGTCGTCGGCCTCGTCGTCGGCCTCGTCGTCGGCCTCGTCGGCGGCCTCGGCGTCGGCCTCGTCGGCGGCCTCGTCGGCGGCCTCGTCGGCGGCCTCGTCGGCGGCCTCGTCGGCGGCCTCGTCGTCGGCCT
>JBBRUC010000160.1:0-14070 GCA_038248205.1 Thermoanaerobaculia bacterium | reverse complement strand
CAAGGGGGCGTGGGCCTGGAACAACCTCGGCCGGCTTCTGGCAGAACGGCTGGAGCGCTACCCGGAGGCTGAAGCCGCTTTTCGAAAGGCCATCGAACTCGATCCCAAGTGGGCGTGGGCCTGGAACAACCTCGGCCGGCTTCTGGCAAATCGGCTCGAGCGCTACCCGGAGGCCGAAGCCACTTTCCGAAAGGCCATCGAACTCGATCCCAATTGGGTGTGGCCGTGGAGCAACCTCGGCTGGCTTCTGTCATCTCGGCTGGAGCGCTACACAGAGGCAGAAGCCGCTTATCGAAAAGCCATCGAACTCGATCCGAAAGATGCAGCGCTTTGGAACGGGCTGGGAAATCTCCTGGCCGACCACCTCTTCCGCTCCGCCGATGCGGAGGAGGCGTACCGAGAGGCCCTCCGGCTCGACCCGAAGCAGGCGTTCGTTGCTGCAAATCTCGCCTACCTCTTCCTCGGCCTGCCGAGGCGAACGGCCGAGGCCGAGCCTTTCTATAGAGCCGCGATTGCGGCGCTGCCGCCGCATGGCGCCGGATTGCTGCGGGCCTTCCGTGCGCTGGCAGACGACAACTTCGGTGCCGCGATCGAGGAGCTGCGTGGGGTGCTCGAGGAAGGGTACGAAGAGCTGTTCACAGATTTCCGGGACGACCTCTTACGAATTCTGCACCTCGCCTCCGAGCGCGGATACGGGGAGAAGATCCTCGCCTGGTTCGAAAGCAGCGGCCTAGGGGCCCGCTACTGGCCGCTCCAAGTGGCGTTCGACGCCTACCTTCACGGCGAAGAGCGCCTGATGGACGTCAACCCCGAAGTGCGGAGTGGTGCCCGCCGCCTGCTCTCCGAGATGCCGAAGCGGCCGGGCGGAATTCCGGAGGAACCTTCTCCCCCGAAGAAGCCGAGGGGGAGGAAGCGGGCTCGGTGAGAGTTCTCGCTCGGAATGACGGGAAAAGGGGGGCGAGTATCCCCTCCTACCCCGCCTTCGAGCGTTCCGCGTCGCGCCGGGCCAGCTCCTCCGGACTCACATCCTCGATGTGGGTGGCGATCCACCACTGGTTGCCGGACGGGTCGGTCACGCCGCCGTGGCGGTCGCCGTAGAACATGTCGGCCGGTTCCGAGATCGAACGGGCGCCGGCGGTGATCGCCTGGGCGTAGAGCGCGTCGCAATCCTCGACGTAGAGATAGAGCGCGCACGGCTTCGCCGGATATTCCGGCCGGCTGCCCGAGAGCATCAGGCGTGAATCGCCAATGCGGATCTCGCAATGGCCGAGGCGGCCGTCGGGGCTCGTGGAACGGAAGAGGATCTCGGCGCCGAGCCCGGCGACGAGAAAGTCGAGCAGGCGCCCCGCATCGTCGGCGATGAGATAGGGGGTGATCGTGTGGTACCCCTCGGGGATCGGTCGAACCGTCGTGCTCATGAGGGCCTCCAGGGAGAGAAAGCGGTCGCCGGCCATCGACGTCCGGCCCCCATCTTGTCGTACCGCCCTCGCCCGGTCTTGGAAAAAGGTCCAGTGTTCAGCCGGGCTCAGCCAGGCTGACGCTTTCAGGGTAGCGTTTCGCGGCGAGGTAGTGGCCGGGCGAGAAGCCCGCGATTTCGCGGAACTCGGCGTTGAAGTGCGACTGATCGTAATAGCCCGACGCAAGCGCCAGCTCCGCCAGGCTCGCCTGCGGCTCCAGCCGGTGCAGCCGTTCGAGCGTACGGCGAAAGCGGATGATCCGGGCGAGCAGCTTCGGCGGCACGCCGATCTGTGCCTTGAAGCGCTCGGCGAGCCGGCTTTTCGACCAGCCGGTCCGTGCGCGCAGAGCGGCGATGGAAACCGCACCTTCCCGCCGTTCGATCTCGGCGGCGGTCCAGGCGACCGCCGGGTCGGGGGCGAGGGCGCGCGCCATCCGCTCGGTGAGCCAACGCTCGGCGGCGCGCAAGCGGGCTTGCGGGCTCGCCGCTGCGGCACAGCGTTCGGCCAGCTCAGCCGAGGCGGACGGAACCAGATCGGCGAGGTCGACGGTGATTCCCGCCAGCTCGGGGAGCGGACGGCCGAGCAGCGCGTAGGCGCCCGCCGGATGAAGCCGAATCCCGAGTACCGCGCACTCCCCCGGCGGGGCTTCGATCAGATTCGAGCGCAGCAGGAGTCCCGAGATACAGACGGTCGAGAAACGCTCCACCCGCTCCCCGTCCACCTGCGCGTATCGCGGCCCCAAGTGGACGATCAGGTCCACCCGTCCATCGGGAAAGACCCGCTCGCGCGGCAGGGCGACGAAGCCCTCGAAATACCAGAGCGAGTCGACGAGGCCGGCCAGGTGGCCCGGGCTCCAGTGCGCCATCGTCCAGCGGCCGAGCGGCGAGTCGTGGGTTTGGAGGTCGACCGGCATGGGCGCGATCCTAGATTGAAACGATCACCACAGTTTTCGGAAACTGAACCACTGGCAAAGTTTTCTCAACTTTGCCGCGCCTATTGGGGAATCGGAACTCGGTTGGGCGGGCGCGGCAGCATCAGAGTGGGGGTCGAACGCTGGTGGTAGAGCATGAGGTCGAACGCCTCGGTGAGGGAGTACGAGGTACTGTCCCCTTTCCCTTCGTAGTAGCTGCCGCCCACTTCATGCAGAGGATGAGGACCCGCCAGCCAGGTAGTCCCGGCCTCCTGGGCCAAACGTAGGTCGATGGCGAAGAGCGGCAGGCCGACCCGCTCGAAAGCTCTTTCGTAACTGTCGGCACGAAGCGGCGGAGTGGGAAACGCGGTCAACGGGCCGGTTTTCTTTTCCGACAAGCGACTGCGTGCATGAAATTCTCCGACGGCGAAGGTCTGCCCAATGGCAAGGTACTTTCGGCCCAGGCGCCGATCGAGCATTCGCCCCATCGCACCGGACGCCTTGGCGACGTGGGCGTTGTGAGCCCAGATCATGACGCCGCCGGATTCTCGTTTGTCCGCTACCAAAGCCGCCGCATTGTCTGCCATCAGCCCGTCGCGGGCGTTGGCTACCCGCAGGAGCTTCTCTAGCTGGGTGAGCAGGTGGGCGCTCCACACTGCGCAGTCGTAGCCGGCGGGGTCGCGCAGCGACCAACTGGCTTTCTCCTCGACCAATTTCGCATGAAGTGCCGCCAGCCGGGTCGAGCACACTGTCTGATCTTCAGGGGGGCGTTCACGATAGTTCGCGTAAAACTCCTGGACGCTGTCGAGCGGCCCGAGGCAGGATGCGGCCTCGCGGGCTTCGCGTTCGAGGCCGGGGTCGACACCGTGCAGGAACTCCGCGACTCGGGACGTCGCGGTGGTCGGGTTCTGCATGTCGAGCCCGATGAAGCGGAGCTGAGAACCCGACGGAGCGGTGCGGTTGTATTCACGCATCCATAGCACCATGTCCAAGACTTCCTGCGTGTTCCAGGTCCAAAACCCGAGATCGTAAATTGCGAGCGCAGGATCTCCCGCGCCGGTTCGAACGTACGTGTCGAGCGCGCAGCTTGCCGCTCCATCGGCTTCCATCGCCAGCGTACGGAATCCCTTCTCCTCGACCAGGAAACGAAACAGGCGGTGCTTCATGAGGAAGTGTTCGCGGGTGCCGTGGGTCGCTTCGCCGATGCCGATGAGCTGCGCCCCGTTACACGCGTCGGCGAGAGGAGCGAGGTCGGAGAGCGGGGCCTCGGGATGGGTGCTCGTGAGAGCCGCTGCATGATCACGCAGCCAAGCCACCGTCTCACCACTCGCCGGAGCACCCAACGGAGGAGGAGGGAGTGCGGCAGGTGGAACATCCCTCCCGCAGCCGAGGGCGACCATCCCCCCGAGACACAGAACGGCTAGAGGGTTGGCACTGCGCCTGGGTCCCCGTTCGAGCAGTGATCGCCGCAGGCGGATTTCAAGCGGCATCTACCTTATCGACTCAAATCTGAGTGCAGTCGCCTGCCCACTTCGTGCGTTACCACAGCTTGCGGAAGCAGAACCACTGATACGGGTCTTCGCGGATCGTCGCCTCCAGCTCGGTCAAGAAGCGGCCGATGGCGTAGCGGACGTCGGCGTCGCGATCGTTCGTTCGCGGCACGTGGATCGGCGGCCGGACCTCGCTTTTGTATTGCAGGCGGCCGACGCGGCGGATGAAGACCGGCAGGAGCGGCACCCCCGCCGCGCGGGCGAGGCTCGCCGGGCCGATCGGCAGGGGGAAGGGGCGGCCGAACAGCGTTCCTTCGGTCGGTTTGCCCCAGCTGCGCGGGCGGTCCCCTTGGAGCGCCACGATGTCGCCGTCGCGCAGGGCATCGAGCAACAGCATCGAGAGGCTCGGATCTTGATCCGCGAAATGGGTGAGGTAGCGTCCGCCGTCCGACTGCTTTTCGATCAGGCCGCGGATGAATTCTTGCGCCCGCGGATCGGTCTCTCCCTCGCGGACCACGTGGACCTTCCGGCCGGTCACCGTCGACGGCACAAACGACCCCGCCTCCCAGCTGCCGTAATGGGCGGTGAGCAGGATGAAACCGCCCGGCGCCTCGGTCACCGCGCGCCAGGAATCCATGCCCGAGATCACCGTGTTCGGCTGGCGGACGCCGGCCAGGTTTTCGTAGCGTTCGGACAGGCACCAGGAGTACACATGGATCAGACGAAAGATCCGCTTTTGCCGCTCGAACCAGCCGCAAGGCCCCATCACCGCTTCGAGGTTGCTCGCGATCGCGCGCCGAATGTTGCGTAGCGCCACCCAGAAGAAAGTGGTGAAGACGAAGATCGTCGGCCCGATCAGCCAGGCCGGCAGGTTACGCATGCCGAGCAGGTGGAGGCGGAACCAGAACACCCCGGTGACGTAAAACGGCCCAAGAATGCGCCGCCAAATCCCGGCCTCGGGCGCGTGCGGCGGCGTCTGCGGCTCGGTCGCGGCGACGCTCACGGCCCTGCCTCCGCGGTGGGCTCGCCGGTGTCTGGCACCGGCACCTTCCGGCGCTGGAGCACCGCGTCGATCGCCGGCAGGACGAGAAGTGTGGCCGCGAGGCAGGCGAGGCCGCCGATCGCGACGATCAGCCCGGCGTTTCGCAGCCCGGGCACACGCGACGCGGTCAAGCTGCCGAAGCCGATCGACGCGGTGAGCATCACCAGGGTCATCGCCGGCCCCGATTCGAGCAGCACCGCGCGCATGCCTCCCACCGTGCGGCGGGCGCCGACCACCGCGTGGACCCCGAGGTCGATCCCGGTGCCGAGCAGCACGGGGAGCGCCGCGACGCACACGAGATCGAGCGGCCGACCGAGCGCCCCCCAGAGACCGAACGTCCAAAGGCAGCCGAGCAGCAACGGCATGCTCGCGAGCAAAGAGGAGCCGAGGCTGCCACCGAGCGAGACCAGGACGACGATCGCAACCAGCACCGCGGCAAACGCGCTCGATCGAAGCAGGTCGCGCGTGGCGACGCGGCGCAGCTCGCGCCCGACCCGCGGGGCGGAGGCAAACGCCGCCCCCGGCACCTCGTGCTCGATGTCCTGCGCGAGCGCCTCGGCTTTCGCTTCACCGAGCGCGCCGATCGGCACCCGCAGGTGAACGGCGACCGCGGCCCCTCGGCCCGCCGAACCGTTGCCGGCCGATTCCGCAGTCGCCGGCAGGTCCAAACGCACCAGCTCCGACATCCAGTCCGGCCAGTCGGCGGGCGCCGGCGCCTGGGCGTCCTCGCCGCGGGCGAAGCCGCGCAGGGTGTCGAGCGCCGGCTGGAACGGCTCGGTGCGGAACCCGGCGGCCCCCAACTCGCGCTCGTAATCGTCGGCGGCGCGCGCCAGCGGCAGAGCGGCCAGCTCGCCGAGGCGGCGTGCGCGGCGGTTGCCCAAGACGATCCAGTCCGACGGGCTGTCGATCGCCGAGTCCTTTCCCAGCCGCCGGTCGAGGATCTCGCGTACGGTGGCCGCCGCGTCGAGCGCCGCGCCGAGTTCCGGTCGGCGGACCACCACGGTCGAGGTGTCGAGGCCGAGACCGAACTTCTCGAACGCGATCGTCTCCAGCTCTTGCAACGGCGTGTCGGCCGGCCGCAGCGACCGCGGATCGACGCTCACGGCGAGACCGGACAACCCCCACAGGGCGGCGAGCGTCGCGACCCCGGCCGCGACGAGCACCGGCAGCGGCCGGCGCGCCGCAAAGCCGGAGGTGTGGCGTAGGAACGGCTGCCAGAACGCGCGCCAGAGCAGCGCCCGCGGCCGCCGCTCGGCGCGGCCGAAGACCAGCAGCGGCGCGGCGATCAACACCGTGGTCACCAGGGTGGCGAGCACACCGAACATGAGCAGCAGGCCGAGTTCGCGCAGCGGTCGAAAATGAGCGATCGCAAGCGCTCCGACCGCCACCGCCGAGGTGAGCGCCGAGGAAACGATGCCCGGTCCCGCCTCGACGAACGCCCGGATCAACGCCTGGCCCCTGGTGGCCCCTTCGGCGCGGGCGAAGCGGAAGCGCGATCCGCCGTGGATGCCGTATTCGACCCCGAGCCCCAGAAGGGCCGCGGCGAAGCCGACGCCCACCACCGTGATGCTGCCGAGTGCGAGCGCCCCGGCCCCCACGGTCCAAGCCACTCCGGCGATGACCGCCAGAGTGATCGCGACGGGGATCAACACCCCTTCGAACCCGGCGAGCAGCACGGCGGCCACCCCCAGGGTGGAGCCCGAGAGGGTCGACGCCAGATCGGTGCGCAGGATCGCCTCGTCGTGGGCGGCGTAGATCGGCCCGCCGATCGCGCGGACGGTGAGCCGGGTGCCGCTCTCGGCCTCGGCGGTCTTGCGCGCCGCCTCGATCGCCGCGAGGATCGCCCGGCCGGCTGCCGGATCGAGTTCGGCGCGCGCCGGGGTGATCACCACCAGGGCGGCCCTGCCGTCGTGCGAGATGAATGCCCCGGAGAGCGGATCGATCGGCAACCCCGCGGGCGCCGCGCCGAGCAGGCCGGTCGAGAGCCCAAGCGGATCGGCGGCATAGAGCCCGCGGGCGAAACCGCCCATGGGACTGCGCAGCGCCTGGCGCATCGTCGCCACGCGGGTCTTGATGGCTTGCGGTTCGAGCCGCGCGGCCAGATCTTCGCGCCAACCGGGTGCGTGGACGAGCAGCGGCAGGCGCGGCGCGATGCGGTCGAAGAAAAAGCGCTCGTCGGCGTCTTCCAGCCCCGCGCGCGCGGCGCGTACCTCGGGGCTCTGTTTGAGCAGGTCGGCGATCCGGCGCGCGGCGTCGGGCAGCCGGTTCTCGTCGTCTTCTTCGCCGTCTGGCCCGCCGTCGTCCGATCCGGCCGGGGCCGCCGCCGAAGTTTCGGCGCTTTCCACGATCGCGAAGACCTTTTCGAAGCCGCCGAAAGTGCGCAAGAACGTGCGGTAGTCCTCGGCGGCGGGCGCATCGTTGGGCAACAGGTCGGAGAGGTCGGTATCGATGCCGATCTTGGAGGCGGGCCAGAGCGAGAGCGCGGTGACCGCGAGGCCGAGCGCGAGCGTCCGGCCGGGGTGGCGCACGATCCGGCGCGCGATTCTTTCGAGCAAGGAAGGCATAGGAACCTCAGGCCGAAGCGCCGGCATCGACCACCAGCGTCTGGCCGGTGATCGAGGCGGCGCCTTTAGAAAGCAGGAAGGCGACCGCGGCGGCGACCGACTCCGGCCGCACCCCGCCGGGCAGGCATTCGCCCGCGCGCAGGCGGGCGATCTGCTCCGGGAGGAGGTCGGCGGTGAGATCAGTCGCTACGAAACCGGGGATCACGGCGTTGGCCCGGACGTTGCGCTTGCCGACCTCGCGGGCGAGCACCCGGGTCATCGCGAGCAGGCCGGCCTTGGTGGCGGCATAGGCCGCCTGGCCGGCTACGCCATGAAGCGCCGAGAGAGACGAGACGTTGACGATCGCGCCGCCCCGGCGCGAGACGAAGCCGCGCAGCACGGCGCGGCAGAGCCGGAACGCACCGGAGAGGTTCTGGTCGAGCACGGCGTCCCAATCTTCATCCGAAGTGAGCGCAAGCAGCGATTCGCGGCGGATGCCGGCGTTGTTGACCAATCCGCCGAGCGGACCGACCTCGGCTTCGACTTCGGCGAGGAGATCGTCCGGCCGCGCCCGGTCGGCGAGATCGAAGGCGAACGCCCGCACGGCAACCCCATGGTCCGCAGAGAGCCGCAGGGCGAGATCGTGCGCGGCTTGCCGGTCGCTCTTCCAGGTGAAGGCAACCGGCCGGCCCGCGTGGGCGAGCTGGGTGACGATTGCCCGGCCGAGGCCGCGCCCGCCGCCGGTGACCAGGACCGCCGTCGTCATGGCCGTCGCCTTTCGAACCGCGCGCCGATCACCGCCCGGGCGATCCGCAGGCTGTCCACCAGCGGCCGATAGTGGCTGGTGGTGCGGCCGTCGGCAAACCCCAACTGGACGGGAGTGGCGACGATCGACAGGCCGCGGCGCGCGGCGCGGACGACCACCGCGCTCTCGGCCTCGAAACGATCTTCGGGAAAGCCGACCGCCTCGATCAGCCGGCGCGAGTACCAGCGAAAGCCGGTCTGGATGTCGGGCACCGGCTGACCCGCGGCGAACGAGATCACCCGCGAAGACAACCGGTTACTCGCCCGGCGGACCCGGCTCATTTCGGCGAACAGGTGATCCCGCACCCCGAGGGCCAGGTCGGCGCCCCCTTCGATCAAGGGGAGCAGCTTGGGAATCTCGCTCGGCAGATGCTGGCCGTCGGCGTCTAAAGTGATCACCCCGTCGCAGCCGAGCGCGAGCAGATCGGCGAAGGCGCGCCGCAGCGCCGCGCCTTTGCCCAAATTCTTCGCCTGGGTCAAAACCCGCGCCCCCGCCGCGCGCGCCGCGTCCCCCGTGCGGTCGGTCGAGCCGTCGTCGATCACCACCAGTTCGCCCAGCGGCCGGGCCGCCGAGGGGGCGGTACCGGGTGCTGCGAGCAAGAGGAGCGCGCCCTCGACCACGGCGCCGATCGAGGGCGCCGCCTGGTACGCGGGAATCGCGACGCCGATGTGCAAGGTCTTGTTCATCCGTTCGCCATCGATGCGCCCGTCGATTCGAGCGCCAGCCAGGTCGCGGCCCCGCCCGCCGCGAGGCCGGTCGCGAGCAGTCGACGCGGCTGCGGCAACGGCCGGCCGTCGTGCGGCACGAGGCCCACGGCGGGATCGGGCTGGGCAAAGCCTGCCGTCGGCCCGAAGGTCATACCGCAGGCGGCGAACAACGTCGCGGCGAGAAAGCTGCCGCCATACTCCCCCGTCACCCCTTTGGGCGCAAGGACCGGCGGCAGCTCCCCGCCTTGCCACGCGGCGGAGAGAACCGAAGCTTCCAGCCGGTCGCCCGCCACGGCGCCGTTTGCCCCCGAGACCACGCGGTCGAAATCGGCCGGCGCAAGGCCGAACCGTGCGAGCCCGCGCACCAGGCCGCGCGCTAGCCCCGGCCCCCCCTGCCCCCAATCGGTCGGCGCGGCGGTCGGATCAAACGCGCTCGCCCAACCGGCGATCCGCGCGAGCGGCGCCACCCCTCGGGCGAGCGCGTCGGTTTGCCGTTCGAGCACCAGCACCACCGCCCCTTCGGCCGCGAGGAAGCCGTCCCGGCGGCGATCGAACGGCCGCGCGACCTCTTGCCGCGACAGGGCGGAGAACCGATCGAGAAAGGAGTGAAGGAGCGGCGTCATCTCTTCGGCCGCCCCGACCAGCGCCCGGCGGGCACGGCCGGAGGCGACCTCCGCCGCCCCCTTGGCCACCGCGAGCAGCGGCCCGGCCTCGCGCTGGACGATCGTCACGTTGGCGCCACGGGCGTGGGCCGCGATGGCGATCTGGGCCGCCGGGGCATTCGCCACGCATTCGGTGAAATAGAACGGCGAGGCCGCCTGCGGATTTTCGAGCAGGATCTGGCGCATCAGGTGCTCGGTAAACGACGACGGCCCGAACGAGTTGGCGAGGAACACCGCGGTGGCGAGGGCCGGGGTTGCGGCGGCCGCCGCTTGCTACGCGGTCGAAAGGCGCTCGAAGCCCCCCAACGCGAGCGCCAGGCGGGCCGCGATCACCGCGAGCTTGGACGGCGGGCTCATCCGCCGCGCTTCGCCCGGTTGGAGCCAGGGCGAAGCGGCCGGGGGGGTCGTCCGCAGCGCCAGGCGGGCGCTCGGACCCTGCCGATGGTAGCCGGCCGAACGGTCGATCTCGGTCGGTTGCGCGCGCCCTTCGGCGAGCGCCGCGGCGAGACCCTCGGCACCGAGGCCGTAGGCGGAGACCACGCCGAACCCGGTGACCACCACCGGCACGGCGGCGCCCTTCGCTTGGGCCTGGCCGCTCACCCGACCGCCCGCTCGAAGACGAGGGCGGCGTTGGCGCCGCCGAACGCGAGGCTGGTCGACAGGGCCGCCATCGGGGGGGAGCCGGCAGCGCCCAGGGCGGGCAGCGGCCGCGGCCGGTCGAGCACCAGATCCAGCCCTAGTTCGGCATCGACCGTGCCGCCCGCCGAAGTCGGATGGACTTGCCCGTGCTCCAGGCACAGCACGGTGGCGATCGCTTCGATCGCTCCCGACGAGCCGAGCAGATGACCGACCAGCCCTTTGGTAGAGGTCACCGGAATCTCCCGCGCCCGCTTTCCCAAGGCGCGTTCGAACGCCCGCCATTCCGCCGCATCGTTCAACGGCGTGCCGGTGCCGTGGGCGTTGACGAAGACGATCGAAGAGGGATCGCGGCGCGCGTCCGAAAGGGCCGCGGTGATCGCGGCGGCGGCGCCGCTGCCCTCCGGCTCGGGCGCGGTCATGTGGTGGGCGTCGCACGAGGCACCGGCTCCGGCGAGATAGGCGAGCGGACGAGCCCCTCTGCCGCGCGCCCGCTCCTCCGATTCGAGGATCAGCACCGCCCCCCCTTCGCCGATCGAAAGACCCTCGCGCCCGGCACGGAACGGCCGGCAGGGCTGCTCATCGACCGAGCGCAGGGCGTTGAAGCCGGCGTAGGTGATCCGGCAGAGCGAATCGGCACCGCCCGCGATCGCGATCTCCACCTCGCCCGAACGGAGGGCGTCGAGCGCGGCGCCGAGCGCCAGGGCGCCCGAGGCGCAGGCGGACGATACGGTTTCAACCGGCCCTTCGACACCGAATCTCCGCGCCACGGCATCGCCCGGCCCATTCGGCTGCTGCGACGCAAGAAGCGTGGTGCGCAGGTGCGGCGCCCCGGCGAGCAGGTCGGCGAAGAACTCCTCGCCCTCCCACATGCCGCCGGTCGAACTGCCGAAATAGAGGCCGACGGAAAGGCCGGATAGATCCGCCGGCAGACCGGCGCGGCAAAGCGCCTCGGCGGTCGCCGCGAGCGCGAAGCGATCGGCGAGCGAAAGCCTGTGCCCGCGCAGGATCGCCGCGAGTTCCCGCGGCGCGGCCGGTACTTCGGCCGCGACGTGGGTGCGGTGTTGAGAGTGGTCGAAGCGTTCGAACACACCGATCGCGGCCCGGCCGGCGGCGAGACCGTGCCAAAGGGCATCGATTCCCCAGCCGAGCCCGCTCACCGCTCCGACACCGGTCACCGCGACGCGCCGTGCGCCCTGTGCTGTGGCTTCCGTCATCGGGGTTCTTAGCTTCCGTCGGAAAAGCGCCTACAGCCGGCCCTCGACGAAGCTCGCGAGGCTGGCGACAGAGGCGAACGACTCGCGGCCCATCTCGTTGCTCTTGATCTTGATCCCGAATTCCTTCTCCAAAGCGACCACCAGCTCCAACGCATCGACCGAATCGAGCCCCAAGCCCTCACCGAACAGGGCGGCCTCGTCCTCGATCGATTCGGGCTCGGTGCCGTCCAGGTGGAGGCTCTCGACGATCAGACGTTTGATTCGTTCGCGCAGATTCGCTGTCACACTTACATCAGACATAGGAAGAAATTCCTCGAAATTCGTGCTCGTCAACCGACGCGCGGCCTTGCTCCAACAATCGTTTCACCCGCAAATTTCCCGTACGCTCGATTTACGCCCTAACGGCGAACCTGCCGAGCTGCGAAACGATCCAGAGATCTCGGGCCGCCGATAGGCTCAATCGTACTGTGAGGAGACGCAAGCGGCAAACCAGACTTGAAGGGATATGCGGTTTTCATGCCTGAGTCCAATTCCGACCAGCTGATAGACTCCAAGCTAGAAATCCGCCCATGGTCACCGATCCGATCTTCCGCGCGTTTGCGCACCTGACCGAGAGGGCGCCCCGCGCCTCGCTCGTCGTTTCGCGCACCCGGCGCGTGGATCGCGGCGCCGTGGCCGAGCTCGCGCGCGGCGTGGCGCTCGACCTCGAAGCCCTCGCGGCGGCCGGCGCCCTGCCCACCGGCCGGCCGGTCGCCTTCGCGGCGGCCAATGGCGCTTCGTTTCTCGCCGGATTCTTGGCCCTCCGCAAGCTCGGCCATCCCGCGCTCCTGCTCGACTCCGGCACCCCCGAAGCCGAACGACTGCGGATCGCCCGTTCCTTGGGCGCCGCGGCGATTCTTGAAGCGCCCAGCGCCTGGCCGGCCGGCCCCGAGGCATTCGCCCTGCGCGCGGTCGGCCCCGCGGCCTTCGGCTCGGCGGAGCACCAGGATGCCGCGGCACTTCGCATGTACGCCGCCCCATTCGACCCGGCAAGGATCGCGGTGATCAAGGTCACCTCGGGCTCGACCGGCGCCCCGCGCGGCATCGCGACCCCGGCCGAAGCGCTGATCGCGGACGACGAGCAGCTCGGCCGGTCGATGGGGCTCTCCCCCGACGACGCGTTTCTTGCCACCGTGCCGATGACCCACTCCTACGGCCTCGCGAGCTTGGCGATGCCCGCTCTGTTGCGTGGCCAGGTACTGGTGCTCTCCGAAGGGGACACCCCCGGCGAACCGCTCGCCGCCGCTGAAGCGTGTGGCGCGACAATCCTGCCCACGGTCCCCGCCTACCTTGATGCGCTGCTCCGCACATCGCACCCTCCCCCCTGGCCGCGATCGCTGCGCCTGGCGCTCACCGCCGGGGCGCCGCTGCCCCGGGCTACCGCCGTGCGTTTTCGCGCGACCTTCGGCCAGCCGGTCCACGTCTTCTATGGTGCTTCGGAATCCGGCGGTATCTGCTTCGATCGCGAAGGGGGTGCCGGTGAGCGCGGCACGGTCGGCACGCCGATCGACGGTACAACCGTACGGCTGCTCGACCCGGACGAGAACGGCGCCGGGGTGATCGCGGTCAGCTCGCCGGCCGTGGCGCTCGGCTATCTACCCGAGCCGGACGACCGGCTGGCCCACGGCACCTACCGCACCAGCGACCTCGCCGCCTGGCGCGACGGCGAGCTGGCGCTGCTCGGACGGGTGGACGACCTGGTCAACATCAAAGGCAAGAAGGTGAACCCGCGCGAGGTCGAACGCGTCCTCGGCGAACTTCTCGGCGTCCGCGAGGTCGCGGTCCTCGGCGTACCGCGCGCCGCATGCGGCGGCGAGGTGCTGCGCGCGGTGATCGCCTGCTGCGATGGCGCGCTCTCGACCGATCAGGTGCTCTCCTGGTGCCGGCCCCGCCTCGCCGCGCACAAGGTGCCGCGTAGCGTCGTCCTGGTCCGCTCTCTGCCGCGCACCGAACGGGGCAAGCTCGATCGTAGCGCTCTGCTCGATCTGGCCCGGCACCTGCAGCCGGCCTGACGGGCCGGTTTTCTCAGAGATTCGAACCGTTGATCGCTCCGTCGATACCCGCAGCTTCCTCGGTGGCGCCGTTCAGGCTCTCCCGAATCTACCGGCGAACCGCGCTGATCCGGATCACCTACGCTCACCACTTCGCGGCCTTGGCAGCCCTCGGAATGGCCCCGGAACGGTGGCCGTGGATCGCCGCCGCTCTCGCCGCGAACCATTTGGTGATCGGCGCCTCCGGCCTGATCCCGAGGTGCCGGTGGCTCGGACCGAACCTCACCCGCCTGCCGGCCGGCACCCCGCCCGCCGTCGCCCTGACGTTCGACGACGGCCCGGACCCGGAGGTCACCCCCCGGGTGCTCGACCTGCTCGACGAGCGGGGCGCCCGCGCGAGCTTCTTCGTGATCGGCCGGCGGGTCGAGGCGTATCCTGAACTCGCTGCGGAGATCCACCGCCGCGGCCATACGGTCGAGAACCACACCTATCGCCACCGGCACGATTTTTCGCTGCGCGGCCCGCGGGCGCTCGACCGGGAGGTCCGCTCGGCGCAAGAGGCGATCGCGCT
>JBBRUC010000159.1:0-14135 GCA_038248205.1 Thermoanaerobaculia bacterium | reverse complement strand
GCTTGCGGCCTTGCGGCCTTGCGGCTTGCGGCCTTGCGGCTTGCGGCCTTGCGGCCTTGCGGCTTGCGGCCTTGCGGCTTGCGGCCTTGCGGCCTTGCGGCTTGCGGCCTTGCGGCCTTGCGGCCTTGCGGCCTTGCGGCCTTGCGGCCTTGCGGCCTTGCGGCCTTGCGGCCTTGCGGCTTGCGGCCTTGCGGCCTTGCGGCTTGCGGCCTTGCGGCCTTGCGGCCTTGCGGCTTGCGGCTTACGCGGCCTCGCGGCCTCGCGGCCTCGCGGCCTCGCGGCCTCGCGGCTTGCGGCCTTGCGGCTTGCGGCCTTGCGGCCTTGCGGCTTGCGGCCTTGCGGCTTGCGGCCTTGCGGCTTGCGGCTTGCGGCTTGCGGCCTCTGCCTCGCGGCCTTCTTCGCCAGGCACCGCTGCGTTAGCGTCGATGATATTTTCTTGAACTGATGAAGGTTTTCCTCTCCTCCACCGCGCAAGATCTCGTGGCCTACCGCCAGGTGGCCGACGACACGATCTTGCGCCTTTCGCAGGAGTCGGTCGCGATGGAGCGCTTCGGTCCGCTCCCCGGCGAACCGGTGGCCGAGTGCGAGAAGAAGGCCCGGGAGTGCGATGTCGTGGTGTGCATCGTCGCGCACCGCTACGGCTTCGTCCCCGAGAAGGGAAAAGGGAGCATCACGCGGCGCGAGGTGGAAGCCGCGAAAGCGGCCGGCAAGGACGTCTTGGTCTGGCTCGTGGCCGACAACCATCCCTGGACGGAGAAGAAGGAGCAGGATCTCCTCACCGACCCGACGGTTCTCGCGGACCCCGTAAAGGTGGACGAGGTGGCGGATCAGGTTCGAGGCCTTCTCGAATTCAAAATCTGGCTGCGCGGTTTTACTTTTGAAACGTTCACGACGCCGGACGATCTCGGGCGGAAGGTCGCCCTCACCCTGGGCTCGTATGTAAGAGCGCAGACGCGGCACCTGGCGCCAGCAATGCCGACCCGCGGCGAGGTCCGCATCGTCCACGCGCTCCAGCCGGCGCCTCATTTCAGCGGCAGAGAGGCGCTGCTCCAGGATCTCAAGGCGTGGGTCTCCGACCTCGCCTCGCCGGACCGGGTCTGGTCGCTTGTCGCGGCGGGAGGAACCGGCAAGACGGCGGTCGCCGAGCGGGTCGTCGCCGAGATGAACCCGGGGGAGGCCAACGTCCTGGTCTGGTCGTTCTACGAGCGGCCCGACACCGATGCATTCCTCCGCGAGTGCAACGATCTTTTCCTCGGCGAGGCCGAAGGCCCGGCGGGCGGGCGCCTGGAACGCCTCGAACGGGGGCTCCGCGATGGTCGGCCGCACCTGATCGTCCTCGACGGGCTCGAACGGGTGCAGGAAGACGCCGGCGCCGGCCGCGTACGCGGCGAGTTGTCGGACCAAAGCCTCAAGCTTCTCCTCCGCGCCCTCGCCGCCGGCCTCGGCCGGGCGCGGGCGTTGGTCACGTCGCGCTACCCGCTGGTCGATCTCGAGCCCTGGACGAAGCGGGGCTATCGCGACACCCGCCTCGACGATCTGCCGCCGGAAGCAGCGGTGGCCGTCCTGCGAGGCTGGGAGGTCACCGGGGAGGACGGAGCGCTCCGCGCCGCGGCGGCGCAGGTGGGGCACCACGCGCTCTCGGTCGCCGTGATCGGCTCCTACCTCCGCTCCTTCGCCGGAGGAAAGGTCGAGGCGGTGAAAGACTTCGATCTCGACGCTGTCACCGGCGAAGATCCGAGGGGCACCAAGCTCGCGCGGGTTCTCGCGTACTACGCGGACCGGCTGCCGCTCGAGGAGAGGGAACTGCTCGCCCGGATTTCGGTCTTCCCCCGAGGGGTGAGTCTCGACTTGCTCGGCGTGTTGGTCGATGCAGGTGGGGACGTGGCAGGCCTTCTGGTGAACGCCAAGACGCGTCTTCTCGCGCTGCTGGAAAATCTTCGGGCGCGCGGGCTGGTCTTCAAGTTCAAGAGTGCTGAAGCCGTCACCTGGACCGCACACCCCTTCCTGCGAGATCGCTTCCGCGAGCTGCTTGGCTGCCCGGCCGAGCGGGTCTTCGACGTCGTGGCGCAGAACCTCGGAGCCGGGCTGGAGAAGCGCCCGGAGAGCGCCCCGAGCGACGCCGCCACGCTCGACCGCTACGAGGCCCTGATCGAGGCCACGCGTCTCGCTGGCCGGGAGCAGGAGGCGTTCGACTTTTATTGGTATGGGTTGGGAAGCTACCGGCACCTCGGGGTTCTCGGCGAGTACGAGCGGGGCTACCGCATCCTCGCCGCGTTCAGCCCAACCGGCCGGCCAGAGGATCTCGGCGCGACCATGGTGCTGTGGAAGCGCTCCTTACTTGACAGTGCTCTCGCCCTGTTCGCAGTGAGGCTCGGGCGGCTGGAGGAGGCGAGGGCGATCCGACGGCTCGACGACGGCTGGAAGAAGTCGCCAGACGAACCGACGGAGACTTCAAAGGGACTCCAGAACTCCAGTGAAGTGGCCTTTGCCCTGGGTCGCCTGGCCGAAGCGCGGCGGCTCGCGACCGAGGCCCTGGACCAAGTCGAGGCGACGCAGGATAACGTCGCGAAGAAAGACTGTCTCGCCTACAAGGCCATTGCCTCTCACGCCCTGGGCGTCGTCGCCGCGGCACGCGTGGATTTTGCGGCCGCGACCGAGATGGAAGGTCAACCTCTCTATTCACTCAGAGGCTCCCAACACGCCCGGCATCATCTCGACCTGGGCGACTTCGCCGCCGCCCGCGATCTCGTAGAGCACGGCCTGGATACCGCTAGCCAGCACCGGTGGAATGATGAGGTCTCGTGGTTTCACGCGCTGCTGGCCCGGATCGACCTAGCAGAGGGCCGGGACCCCACTCCTCATCTCGACGAGATCCGAGCCTGGACCTCGCGGACCGGCGACATGGAGTGGATCATCACCGCACATCTCCTCTCGGCGCGACACCTGCTCGCCCGCGGCGATGCCCAGGCCGCTCTCGGCGAGGCCGAGACCGGCCTACTCCACGCCGTGGCCTGCGGCTTCGGGCTTCTTCGCATCGAGCTGTTGGTAGTGCTGGCCCGCATCCGCTTGGCCTGGCCAGACCCGCCCCAAGCGGTCCAGGCCGCGCGGGAGGCGTTGGACCTCGCCGCCGATCCGGACTGCGGCTATGCGTGGGGCGAGGCCGATGCAGCCCAGGTCTGGGGCGAGGCCTATTTCGCGAACGGCGAGCCCACGCTCGCCCGGCGTGCTTTTTGCCGCGCCCTTGAGGTGCGTCGGCGGATCGAGCATCCGGGTGCTTCCGAAACGGAGCGGTGGCTCGCGCGGACGGAGTAGTGTCCGCAGGGCCGCGAGATCCCGCGAGTGATTGAAATCACTCGCTACGTTACGACGTCCCTGCCGGGACGTTCCCCGATGTGGCGCCTGGGCCCTGCCGGTTCGATCTCACGGAACCCAGCATCTCGTCCCGTAGGGACGACGTAACGTAGCGAGCGATTTCAATCGCTTGCGGCTTCCGCGCTTTGAGCGCCCGAGCGATTTCAATCGCTTGCGGCCTCCTACCCCATCACCACCCGAACCGCGTGCTCCCCGCCGTCATCGACCATCAAAATCTCCGGTCCCTCAACCACCACCCCATCCAGCTCCCGCGAGACCACCCCTTTCATCACCCCCTGGGGGTTTTCCACTTGGACTCGATAGCGGGCGGTGCCGTGGCGCAGTTCGATTTCGAAGCCGGGCCAGGTGCGGGGGATGCAGGGATCGAGAAGGAGCAGGTTGCCGCGTCGGCGGCAGCCGAGAATCCATTCGACCGCGGCGCGGTGCATCCAGCCGGCCGAGCCGGTGTACCAGGTCCAGCCGCCGCGGCCGACGTGGGGCGGCTCGGCGTAGACGTCCGCGGCGATGACGTAGGGCTCCACCTTGTAGCGGTAGACCCCCGCGCGGGTCGAAGCGTGGTGGATTGGGTTGAGCAGCGCGAACAGCTCGCCCGCCCGGTCGCCGTCGCCCAACTCGGCGAAGGCGATCACCGACCAGATCGCGGCATGGGTGTATTGGCCGCCGTTTTCGCGCACCCCCGGCGGGTAGTCTTGAATGTAGCCGGGGTCGCCGCCATCGCCGGCATTGCCGGCATCGCTGCGGCGGGTCGCAGGGTCGAACGGCGGCGCGAACAGGCGGATCAACCCGTTGCCGCGCTCGACCAATTGCTCCTCGACCGCCATCATCGCGCGGGCCGCGCGGCTGGGCGGGGCGGCGTGGGAGATCACCGCCCAGGATTGGGCGATCGAGTCGATGCGGCACTCGGCATCGGTCGCCGAGCCGATCGTCGAGCCGTCGTCGTAATAGGCGCGGCGGTACCAGGCGCCGTCCCAGCCCGATTCTTCGAGCGCCGCGCGAAGGCTCGCGGCACGTTGTTGCCACGACTCCACCCGAGCGCTCTCGCCGCGCGCCTGCCCCAGCGGCGCGAAGGCATCGATGACCGAAAGCAGGAACCAGCCGAGCCAGATGCTCTCGCCTTTGCCTTCCAGGCCCACCCGGGAAAAGCCGTCGTTCCAATCGCAGGAACCGATCAGCGGCAGACCGTGGGGACCGGCGACCAGGGCGCGATCGATCGCGCGGGCGCCATGCTCGTAGAGCGAGGCGTGGGTAGCCGAAATCTCCGGCTCCCGGTAGTCCTCGTGCTGGCCCGGCTCCAGAAGCGGCTGTTCGAGGAACGGCACCTGCTCGTCGAGCAGCGCCGTTTCGCCGGTCGTCGCCACGTAATGCGCCGCGGCGTACGGCAGCCAGAGGAGATCGTCGGAGCAGAGGGTGCGAACGCCGCGCCCGCTGGGTACGTGCCACCAATGTTGAACGTCGCCCTCAATGAATTGGCGCGAGGCCGCGCGTAGCAACTGCTCGCGGGCGAGTTCGCTTTTGGCGTCGGCCAGGGCCATCGAGTCCTGCAACTGGTCGCGGAAGCCGTAGGCGCCGCTCGATTGATAGAACGCCGTGCGCCCCCAGATCCGGCTGGAGAGCGTTTGGTAGAGCAGCCAGCGCTCGACTAAAAGGTTGAACGCCGGATCGGGCGTGCGTACGGTCATCCTGCCGAGCAGATCGTCCCATCCCCCTTCGGCTTGGGCGAACAGCGCCTCCACGTTCAGGTTGCGATGGCGGGCGATCAGATCGAGCGCTTCGGCGCGGTTCTCCCCCTGGCCGAGGACGAAAACCACCTCGGCATCGCCGCCCGGCGCCAGCTCGACCTTGGTGCTCAAAGCGCCGCAGGGATCGAGCCCCGCGCCCACCCGGCCCGAGAACGGCACGGCGGACAGGAGGGCGGCCGGTGCTGCGAGCGAGCCGTGACGGCCCAGGAATTCGCGCCGGTCGGCGGTCGCTTGTACCGTGCCGCCGGAGAGCCAGGCGAACGCCACCCGGTGGCGGAAGTCCTCATTCCAGGCGTTGGCGGCGAGCAGCGCTCCGCTCGCCGGATCGCGCTCGGTGACGACGAACGGCGCCGACGCGGCACGGAACGCCCCGAGCACCCACTCGACGTAGGCGGCCACCGTCAGGCTGCGCCGCCGGGAGGTCAGGTTGGTCAGCTGGAGGCGGGCGATGCGCACCGGAGCGGTGGGCGCGACGAAGACCAACAGGTCGAGGGCGACCCCGTGCCCCGTGTGCTCGAAGCGGCTCCACCCCTGGCCATGACGGCAAACGTAGGTGGCCGCTTCGTCGCGGATCGGCAGGGCGGTCGGGCTCCACAGCTCAGCCGTCTCGTCGTCGCGGACGTAGATCGCTTCCCCGGGCGGGTCGGAGACGGGATCGTTCGACCAGGGCGAAAGTCGATTCTCGCGCGCGTTTTCGGCCCAGGTATACCCGGCTCCCGACTCCGAGATCTGGCAACCGAAGCGCGGATTGGCGATCACGTTGATCCACGGCAGCGGCGTGCGTTGGCCGGGTCCGAGGACGATGACGTACTCGCGCCCGTCGCGGGCAAATCCGCCGAGGCCGTTCCAGTACTGAAGGCCCCGGTCGGGTCGATCGGACGATGCCTTGGCGGCGCCGCGCGGCGCGGGGGATGCAACGGGGGCGAACGGCGTCAGCGTTCGCCAACGGGGCGGCGGATCGATACGCGCCGAGGTATGGCGGCGCAGCTGCTCGGGCAGCGACCCCTGGCGCGCCACCAAAACCGCGCGGGCGACCGTGCGGAGCAGGTCGGCGTGGTCCGGGGGCATTTGATCCAGGCGTAGGACGAACACCGATCCGTGGGACGAGCCGTGCTTGTCCTCGGCCGGGGCGGCGCCTTGGGTCTGGGCGGAGCGCACGATCGATTCGAGCTCCGCCTGGAGCTGCTGGACGTAGGCGCTCGGCTGCTCGTTCAAGATCACCAGATCGGCGGCGAGCCCTTTGAGCCGCCAGAACTGCTGGGCGAGCACCATCTGGCGGGCGATCTCGCGGTCCTCGATCCGGTCGATCCGCAACAGGACGATCGGAAGATCGCCCGAGATGCCGTGGCCCCAGAGCGCGCTTACGCCCAGCCGGTTGCGGGCGAGCACCGCGGGCGGCGACCGTAGATCCGAGTTGGCGAACACCAGGTCGGCGGCGAGCCGCAGGTACAGGTGGGCCTCATCGGGCTGGATGCCAAAATGCCGCTGCTCGACCTGCGCGAGCGTCCAGGCGAGGCTCGCGGCACGCGGAAAAGCGCTCGGCTCGGCGAATTTCTCCGCCAGGCGGACGGCTTCCTCGCGGCTGTCCGCAATCCCCGTGACGAACAGCGCGCGGACCCTGCCGCCGGCCGGTACGATCACCGTCCGCCGCAGGCTGAAGACGGGATCGAGCACCGAGCCTACGCTGCCGGACAGGGGCCGCCCTTCGGTGACCGAGAGCGGGTGACGGACATCGAAGCCCCGGCCGAGGAAGCGGGCGCGATCGGTCTCATGCTCGGGCGGCCCGACCGTCTCGCCGTCGATCGAGAGCACGTGCGCCGCCCAGGGCGGATCTTCGGCGCTGGCTCCGGTCGCCCGGCGGGTCGCGAGGAGGGCGTGCGGCCAGCGCAGCGCCTCGGTCGCCACGAACAGCTTGGAAAACGCTGGGTGCGCTTCGTCCGCGCCCTGGGGCGCAAGCACGATCTCGGCGTAGGAGGTGATCTCCAGCGTGGCCGGCTCGGAGCCCTGGTTGGTGAGTGTCAGCCGCCGCAGCTCGGCGTCGTCTTCCGGCGAGACCACGATCTCCAGCTGGCTGGTGATCAGGCCGTCGGTGCGGCGGATTTCGACCTTCTCGGCCGACAGTTGCACCCGGTAGCTGTCGGGCTCGACCGCGGTCGGTTGGTAGCCCGCCGACCAGACCCGGCCGTCTTGGACGTTGCGCAGATAGAAGAACGTCCCCTGGACGTCGCGCGTCGCGTCCTCGCGAAAACGAGTGACCGCCAGGCCGCGCGAACGGCTCCAGCCGGCGCCCGAGCTGGTGAGAAGGACGGCATAGTCCCGGTTGGCGAGCAGGTGGATGCGCGGGGTCTTCAGATGCGGCGTATCGAAGGTCCGCAAACTGTCGAGCGCCGCGGCCCGCACCCGGGCGTTGGGCTTCTCCTCGGGCAGGGGGCGGGCGACCACCACGTCGCGCGGCGTACGCTCTTGCAGCAGCAGCTCGGCGGCACGGCCCAGCGGGTGGGCGTGGAAGCGCCGCCGCAACGCGCCGTCGGTCAAAACGTCCGCCAAGGCGAGGAGGGTCATCGCCTGGTGGTGCGCCATGTAGGAGCGCATCAGCGCGAACGGCTGGTCGTCCGGAACCCGTCGCCGGGTGTAGTCGATCGCCTCATAAAAGCCATGGCGGCCGCTGGCGCCGAGGGCTTCCAGCCGCTCGAAGTTGTCGCAGGCCGCTTGCGGTTCCAAGAGGGCGGCCAGGCCGGTCGCGTAGGGCGCGATCACCAGCTCGTCGGCCGGCGCCCGGCGCAGTCCGAGGCGCGGTACTCCGAACGGGCCGTATTGGTAGTTGAGCTCCAGGTCGCGCTCGTTGTAGGCGCTCTCGGAAATCCCCCAGGGGACGCGGCGCTCGCCGCCGTAGCGGATCTGCTCGGCCACCGCCAAGCGGACGCTCCCGCCGAGCAGGCTGCGGGCCGGCTCGCGCAGGACCAGGCTGGGCATCAAATATTCGAACATCGAGCCCGACCAGGACAGCAGCGCCGAGCCGCGACCGATCGGCGTGAGCGGCCTTCCGAGCCGAAACCAGTGGGTGTGCGGCACGTCGCCCTTGGCGATCGCCACCAGGCTCGCAAGGCGGGCCTCGGAGGCGAGCAGGTCGTAGCACGAGTGGTCGGCGCGCCGATCGCCGGGACGAAACCCGATGGTCAAAAGCTTGCGCACGGGATCGACCAGGAACGCGAAATCCATCGCCCGCGCCATGCGTTCGGCCCGCGTGGCGAGCGCGGCGAAGCGCTCGGCGAGGGGGGACCCCGGCTCATCCCCCCGATCGATCTCTCGGTCGCGCGCCTCACCGCGCGCCGTCTTCTCGACCGCCTGGGCCCAGGCGAGCGTCTCCTCGGCCGCCTCGTCCGGCCGCGCCTCGGCGAGCGCCGCGGCGATGTCGACGAGGCTTCGGGCGCGGCGGACGACTTCGCCGATCCGTTGCGTACCGGCCTCGGGGTCGGGGGCACCTAGGGTTGTTTCGAGCGCCGCCCGAATCGCCGCGCCGACCGTGTCGAGCGCCTCGGACAGCTCGCGCGCTCCGACGGTGCCGCCGCGACCGGCGGCCGGGGCTCGCGCCCCCGCGGCTCGCGCCAGCGCCAGCGCGTCGGTCAGGCCGCGGCAGACGACCGCCAGCCGGGCGGGCGATCGGATCACCTGCGTCGTCGCCAGCTCGGTGCAGGCCGCCGACAGGGCGATCAGGTGGCCGCACAGATTGCCGCTGTCCACCGTCGAGACATAGCGCGGTTCGAGCGGTTCGAGGGTCAGCGTGTCGTACCAGTTGAGCAGGTGGCCGTTGTAGCGCTCCATCCGATCGAGGGTGGCGAACATCGCCTCCAGCCGATCGACCGTCTCGGTCCGTCCGGCCCAACCGAGGTCGCAGGCCGCCACCACCGACAACAGGCCGAGGCCGATGTTGGTGGGCGACGTGCGGTGCGCCACGATCGGCAGCGGATCTTCTTGGAAATTGTCGGGCGGCAGATGATGGTCCGCCGGGGTCGCAAATCGTTCGAAGAAGCTGTAGCTCCTCCGGGCGATGAGGCGCAGGTACTGCTGGTGCGGCGGGGAAAGCTCCTCGCGCGAGGCAAACACCGCGGGCAAACTCAGGCGGCGCGCCAGGGCGGGCGCGAGCGCCCACATCACGGCGAAGGGGAGGGTGGCGAACAGCGCGGTGGGCCGGCCGATCGCGATCAGCGCGGGGGTGAGCACAGCGGCGATCGGCGCGCCGGCCAGCCGGCGATAGAAATCGCCGAGGCGAAGGGTCGCCCCCGCTCCCGCCTGCGCCGCGGTGAGCCATTCGAGCATTCGGCGGCGGGTTGCCAGACGGTACGCGGTGCGGGCGATCGCGTCGACTCGCAGGACGGCGCGGGCCGGAAGGAGAGCCGTCGTCACCGCCGATTGGGTGATCACGGTTTGCAGATCGCCCAACAAGGCCCCCACGTGGGTGCGCTTGGCGATTCCGCGCCGGCTCGGCAGAAGGCCGACGATCGTCGCGAGGAGCGTCGGCAAGATCATCAGGGCGACCACCGCGACACCCCAGGCGCCGGCCGATCCGGTGGAGAACGGAACCAGCAGCCAGCCGGCGACCAGCAGCAGGAACGCCGCGGGGGTGCTAAGCGATCGGCGCAGATTGTCGAACATTTTCCAGCGGGTGAGGCCGGATAGAGGATTCTTCGCCCAGGGGCCGGTGGCGGTCGGAGCGATCGGCAATAACCAGGGGAGAAGCTGCCAATCGCCGCGCACCCACCGCGTCTGGCGCGAGGCGCTGGCGAGCAGATGGGACGGGAACTCGTCGAACAAGACGACGTCGCTAAGCAGCCCCGCGCGGGCGAAACCCCCTTCGAACAGGTCGTGCGACAAGAGGGCGTTTTCCGGCGCCCGGCCGGCGAGCGCGGTTTCGAACGCGTCGACGTCGTAGATTCCCTTGCCGACATAGGAACCCTCGCCGAACAGGTCTTGGTAGACGTCGGAGATCGCGGCGACATAGGGATCGACCCCGGTCGGCCCGGAAAAGCTCTTCTGGTAGAGCGAATCTTCGCCATAGGCCGGCAACAGGGAGACCACGCGCGGCTGAAGGATGCCGTAGCCGGAGATCACCCGCCGCGTTACCGGATCGAATCGCGGCCGCGCGAGCGGATGGGCCATCGCGCCGACCATCGCGCGCACCGCCCCCGGGGGCAGGCGGGTGTCGGCGTCGAGCGTGATCACGAACCGAGTGCCTTGAGGCGCCTCGGTGGCTCCCGGGTTTTCAAAAGTCGTGTCCGTGGCGCCGCGCAGCAGCCGGTTCAGCTCGTGCAGCTTGCCGCGCTTGCGCTCCCAGCCCATGAACCGCCCCTCGCCGGGATTCCACAGGCGCCGACGATGGAGCAAGAGAAACCGCGGGCCGCCGTCGTCCCCCGGGCCGTAGCGTTCGTTCAAGCGGGCGATGCCCTCGGCGGCGGCGGCCAGCAAGGCCTCGTCGCCCGGCAGCCGTTCCTGGTCCGCGTCGCGGAAGTCGGCGAGCAGGGCGAAGCTGACCGAGCCTTCCGGATTGGCCAGGTAATGGACCTCCAGCCGTTCCACCTGTTCCTCGATCGAGGCGGCTTCGAGCAGCGTCGGCACCGCGACCAGGGTGCGCAGCTCCGGCGTCGGCCCGGATTCGAGCGCCAGCTTGGGCAGCCGGCGCGCCGGGACGATCTCCGCTACCAGGCGGTTGACGATCGCAAAAGCGAGGTCGGAAACCGGTAGGAGCGCGAACAGCCCTAAGAGCCCAAGCGCCACGGGGGAGACCCCGGCCGCCCGCAGAAGATAGATCGCGGGCGCGAGCAAAAGGAGCGTTGTGAGGCCCGCCGCCCCTAGGTATCCGGTCAGGCCGCTCGCCAGTATCGCGCGCGCCAGGCGTTCACGCCATGTGGGGGAAAAGCCGATTTCGCGTTCGAAGGTCCGGCGCCCCGGTCCGACCAGAGCGTCGCCGATCAAAACCTCGGCCGATTCCTCGCCGGCCGCAGCCGCCCGCCGGGCGCGTTCGACCGCGCGCTGGGCCACTTCGAGTTCCGGGATCTGGGCGCCGCGGGCAAGGTCTTCGATCGCGTGGCGGTACAGGTCGCGGCTCTCGAAGTCCTGGAGCGCGTAGACGCAGACCGGATCGGCGCGCAGGATGTCGTCCACCCGCGACGCCTCTTCGACGAAGCAGGCCCAGTCGAACGCCGCGATCTGGCGCATGCTGTAGATCACGTTGGCGATGCTCACCTGGGTCGCCGCCTGACGCTGGTGTTCGAGGTAGATGACCTCTTCTTCGCTCACCCCGTGGCGGGCCAACTGCTGGTGAAGATTGGCCAAGAGAGGCGTCGTCTCCGGGTCCTGCTCGCGCAGGCGCTGGAGCAGTTGGACGTGGAACGCCAGCTCGGTGCTCTCGGGCGAAAGGTCGAGAGCGCGGCGCAGCGTCTCGTCCTGCCGCGGTCCCAGGCCGAGGACGCCGTCGGCGATCACGTCGGCCCGGGTTCGCGCTTCGAGCCGTAGGACCACCCCTTCGGCCAGCCGGCGCAGGTTCTCGATCAACGCCATCCGCAGATGGATGCCGATCGCCCACAGCTCGCCGATTCGTAAGATCGCGCCGTTTTGGTAGCCGCGGACGAAAGGCAGGAGGAGGTCCGGATCGAACCGGCTGTCGGTGTGGGCGACGAAGCTCCAGGAAAGGGCATAGACCCGGGGCAGCCCTTCCCACGGCGGCGCATCGAGCTTCGGGAGTTCGCGATAGAACCGCGGCGAAAGGTCCTGCCGGATCTGGCGCTCCTGCTCTTCGACCAGGTAGAAGTTGTCGACCAGCCATACCGCGCCGAGCGTGATCGAGCGGTGATCGTGAACCGCCCGCTCCAACCTCTTGCGGCTGTCGCGCAGGGCCGTGCGGTTGCGGTGCAGCTGCGGCAGGAGGGGCCGGCCTCGGCGGACGCGCGCGCCGACGTGCGAGGCGCCCAACTCCTCCGCGCGTTGTTCCAAGGCTTCGCCGCCGAGGATGTCGCCGCGGATCGGCTCGTCGTGCCGCTGGGGCCGAGCGGCGAAGGTGGTGGTCTCGGACGTGGTGGTGTTCATCGTTGCGGACCCGGGAGGAACTCGGCCCGCGCCAAGCATAGGGCACCCTGCTCGTCCGGCGTGCCCAGGGCCATCTCCAAGGATTCAAGGTCTCGGCAATCGCGATCGTGGAAAAACGTCTGCATAACCGGATGCTTGGTGCACAACTTACGCCGCCGCGAGCGGGTACCGGAAGGATCTCGGATTTGCGGCGGGTAGCGGCTCCGTTTGGCCCTGCTTGGCTTCAACGTGCGGGGGCGTGGCCGAGATCTTGATGCTGCTTTTTGCAGCGCGGCCCTGCGCAAACGGAAGGTCTTGCAGGTCGACGATTCGACGACCCTCGCGCCGATCGATTGCGAGGCGCTCCGGAAGCCTCTTTGCGCTGGCACTTGATCTCCGCATTCGCTCGATGGCAAGATCGCGTCAAATATAACGGGAAGCCAGAACTCGAAGGTGTCGGTCCGCCGGATTCCGGTGCCGGCCGGTCCGTAGGAGAATCCTGGCTTCCGGCGCGAGAAAGGAGCCGGAGTCGCCATGCCGCAGCAAGGAACGGTCAAATGGTTCAACAATGCCAAGGGGTTCGGATTCATCCTCCCGGAAGAGCAGGGCACCGATATTTTCGTCCATCACACGGCGATCGTCGCCGACGGCTATCGCACGCTCACCCAAGGGGAGCGGGTGACGTTTGAAATGATCGAGGGACCGAAAGGCTACCAGGCTAAAAACGTGCTGCGGGAGCACTAGCAACCCTCTCCCTAACCCTCTCCCTTTTTGGGAGAGGGGCCGGGGGAGAGGGTGGGGAGAGGGGGCTACTTCTGGACCGTCGCCTTCTTGATCATGACGGCCTCGACCGGCACGTCCGGCATGCCCTTGGTCGTGGTCGACACCTTGCCGATCGCATCGACCACATCGGTCCCTTCCACCACTTTGCCGAACACCGCGTAGCCCCAGCCCTGGAGGCTCTTGGCGGTGTGGTTCAAGAACGCGTTGTCCTTCGTGTTGATGAAGAATTGCGAGCTGGCGCTGTGCGGATCGTTGGTACGCGCCATCGCGACCGTGTATTTGTCGTTCTTCAGACCGTTGTCCGCTTCGTTCTGAATCGGCGCGTTGCCCTGCTTTTGCGTCATGTCCGGCTTGAACGCACCGCCCTGAATCATGAAATTGTCGATCACCCGATGGAAGATCGTGCCATTGTAGAAGCCCGAACGGACGTAGGAAAGGAAGTTCTCGGTGCTCTTCGGCGCTTTGGCGGCATCGAGTTCGATCACGATCTTGCCTTTGCTGGTCTCCAGGGCGACGCGCGGATTCTTGGCCGGCGCGGGGGCGGGAGCCGGAGCGGCCGAAGCGGCCGATGCGGCGAGGACCAGCGAAGCGAGGACTAGGTTTCTGAGGGTCATGCGGAATGTCTCCTTTTGAATCGTCTGAAGCGAAGAATGCTAGCACGGTGCCAACCGGTGACCCGGCGTCGGGAGGCGGCGCTCGGCCGGTCGGGATCGTGCTCGCGGGGGGCGCCAGCCGGCGCTTCGGAAGCGACAAGGCGAGGCTCGAAATCCCTCGTGGCGACAGGGTAGAAACGTTGGCGGAATGGGCGTTGCGGCGCCTCGCCGAGGTCTGTGCCGAGGTGGCGGTGGCGGACGCCGGACGGGGCGTGGTGGCCGAGGCCCGGTCGCTCCTCGACGGCCCGGGCCGCGGTCCCGCCGCCGGCCTGCTCGGTGCGGCGCATGCCTTTCCGGCACGTTCGCTGCTGGTTCTCGCTTGCGACCTTCCCGCCGTCCCGGCCCCGCTGCTGGCCCGGATCGCGTCGCTCGCGACGGTCGCGGCGGTCGCGACGGTCGCGGCGGTCGCCGGAGTTGCCGGGGTCGCTGCCGGCGGGGTCGACCTCGTGCTGCCCCGGTGGGAGGGAGGTGCCGAGCCGCTCTGCGCCCTCTACGGCCCCAAGGCCCTCGCCGCGCTCGACCGGCGCGT
>JBBRUC010000158.1:0-14185 GCA_038248205.1 Thermoanaerobaculia bacterium | reverse complement strand
TAGAGGGCTCCCAAGTTCGATGCGTGGTCTTGAACGCCTGCTTTTCCGAAGTGCAGGCCGGCGAAGTTGCCCGGCGCGTGGATTGCGTCATCGGCCTTTCCGCCGAGGTCCGTGATTCGGCGGCGATCGAGTTCGCGCGTGGGTTCTATGGCGCGCTCGCCTTCGGGCAGAGCGTTCAGGCAGCTTTCGATCTCGGGGTCGCCGATGTAAAATCTCAGAACGACGCCAGCCTGTATCGAATCATTGCGACCAAGACGGACCCGCGGACGGTAAGGCTAAGCCCAGCTCAGCGGTGATTCGGTCCGGCTCAGAGGCGACCTGGCGCAGAACAGCGGTGATCTGGGCCAGCACGGGGGTGATCTGGCCCAGCTCCGGGGTGATCTGGCCCAGCTCCGGGGTGATCTGGCCCAGCTCCGGGGTGACCTGGCTCAGCTCCGGGGTGACCTGGACCAGCTCCGGGGTGGTCTGGCCTATCGCGAGAGTGAGCTGGACCGTCGCGGGAGCGATCTGGGCCAGCTCCGGGGTGACCTGGGCCATCGCCGGAGCGATCTGGCTCAGCTCCGGGGTGATCTGGCCCAGCGCCAGAGTGACCTGGGCCATCGCCGGATCGATCTGGCCCATCTCCAGGGTGATCTGGCCCAGCGCCAGAGTGAGCTGGGCCGTCGCCGGAGCGATCTGGGCCAGCTCCGGGGTGATCTGGGCCAGCGCCGGGGTGAGCTGGACCAACGCCGGAGCGATCTGGCCCATCGCTGGGGTGATCTGGTCGAACTCCGGAGTGATCTGGCCCAGTGCCGGGGGGATCTTGTCCGGCACTCCGAGGGTGTCCGCTCTCCGTCATCCCGAGCGAGAGAGAGGATCTCCTTACACCTCCACCTTCCCCTCCAAATAGAACACGCAACTCCCTGTCAGCTCCACCCGATCCCCAACCAGGCGGCAGGCCACCTCGCCGCCGCGGCGCGAGGCTTGGTAGGCGCGGAAATCGGTCTTGTTCAGCCGCTCGGCCCAGTAGGGCGCCAGGACGCAGTGCGCGGAGCCGGTCACGGGATCTTCCGGAACTCCCTTGGCGGGGGCGAAATAGCGGCTGATGAAGTCGTAGCCCTCGTCGCCCGCCGCGGTGACGATCAATCCGGGGCGATCCAGGCGGGTGATCGCCGCGAAATCGGGTGCCAGGTCGCGCACGGCCCGCGGGTTGTCGAGCAGCGCCAGGTAGTTGAAGTCGTTGACCCGGACTTCGACCGGAACGGCGCCCAACGCTTGGCTGAACTCGGGCGGAGTCGGGACCGGCTCGGCGGGGCGGGCGGGGAAGTCCATGACGTACCCCGCTTCCGCTCGGCGGACCGTGAGCGGCCCGCTCGCCGTGCGGAAAACCACCTGGCGGCGTTCGGGCTCCAGGCGCTCCAAGACCACCGCGGCGCTGGCCAACGTCGCATGGCCGCAGAGCGGCACCTCGGCGGCGGGCGTAAACCAGCGGAGACGATAGTCGCCCCCCTCGGGCACCAGAAAAGCCGTCTCGGAGAGATTGTTTTCCGCCGCGACGGCCTGCATCGTCGCTTCCGGCAGGAAGCTGGCCATCGGCATAACGGCGGCGGGGTTGCCGGCGAATCGCCGGGTGGTGAAGGCGTCCAGCTGGAAGATCGGAGTTCGCATGGGTCTATTCTGACCTGAGTCTCATTTCCGGGGTCTGCTTTGGTCGATTCCGTTGGTAGGCCAAGACCCGACCCGGATCGCGAATCAGGGCCGCGGCGCGGAGTCCACCAGGAAGACCATGTTGACGACGGCCAAGGAGCCGAAGACGAAGAGAAGACGATGTCCATCACGAACGGGGTGAGGCGGGCGGTGCCGGCCGCTTGCCGGAAATGGCCGTTCATAGCTCGGGCAATCTGGTTCAGCAGCGCTCCGTCGGCACGCTTCTTGGATTTGAGGTGCCCGTTGCCAAGCCGTTCCTGCGCGGAGAATTTCAGCTCCGCGGACTCTGTGGGTAGGCACACCTTTCCAAACCACCCCTCCTCGTAGGAAATATTCAACTCGTCGAGCGATGCGAAGAGGCCCCTCCGCACAGGGGTGACGCCTTTTGCGACGTAGCCGCGCATTACCAGCGCGACCAAGCAAGCCGCGACGAACAATGCCCAGGACAGCCACGCGAGCAGCACACTCGCCATCAAGGATTCCGCTCTCGGAGAGAGGACTGGGAGTACGAATATGGTTGAAGGAAAGAGCGCGAGAAGGTAGATCGCGGTGGGCCACCGTGTCGAAATCAGAAAGGGCCTGCGTGTCACCAAGCCGCGCAGTCCCCGATCTTGAAACCAAGAGTTGACCGAAAGTTAGCATGGGTTCAGGGGCACGAACCGACTCTCCCCGAACAGGACGGCGCGGGGGACGGCTATCTCGCCTACAATTCCTCCTTGCCTGAGTAGCGAAATACAGCCGCCGAGGACTTAAAATCCTTCGGCCTAGAGGTCATGCGGATTCAATCCCCGCCTCCGGCACCAGAGCGTTCTCGACATCCGCTGGGCGGCCGGGTGGGTGGCTGAGAGCACTTGCGGTTGGAGACTGGCATCGTATAGATTTCTGGGAAAGCAATCGACACCATGTCCCGTTGTAGAAGTCGCAGAAAGAAGAATTATGCACGATTTTGCTGAAGATAGCTACGCGCCGTAGTCAGAAACTACTTCATGTAAGCGCAGGTTGATTCTGCGGAACCGCCGCTTCCCTCCGTAGACATACAACGTTTAGCTGCGCCTTGGAATGGGGACGCGTCTTTGACCGCAAACGATTCAGCGCCGGAGGCAACAGGCAAAGATCTCATAGTAGCTCGGCGACGTGCGGATGTTACTGTAAACGGCGCCCTAGAATGGGTCGAGCGTTTTTGCAAGAATACTGATCCGGACATTATAGTGCGTGTGATCTCCGGAGTGAGATCACTGGTCGAATCTATGCAGGGCAGGAGTGCAGTTGTAATAGAAGCAAGGGTCGATGACCTCCTTGCCGTACAAGCGCGGTTGCGCTTGGGTGGAACCATCTCAGAGGTGCCGCGGTCTACTTCATTGGAGGCGAATCGCTTGTTTGCGAGGCCGAGGATTCATAGTCCGTGGTCGATTTCCGAATATTTCGCTTCTGAACGCCACGACCATCGTCCACTCAAACAGATGGCTGCACCGGTATTTATTAGCTATGCTCGCGCTGACTTGGCGTGGCTTGAGCGACTTAAGATTCACCTACGCCCCTTGGAGAGAGCTAAACGCCTCGACCTTTGGCATGATGGGCGTATAGAGGCCGGAAAACCGTGGATCAATGAGATCGCGAGAGCCTTGCAGGCGGCGTCTTCAGCGATCCTGCTCCTGAGTCCGGATTTTATGGCGTCGGACTTTATCTACACTCGGGAACTCCAGCCCCTCGCTGAGCGAGCGCTCTCGGGCGGCGTGGTCATTTTTCCTCTAATAGTTGGCCACTGCCTCTTCGAGGAGGATCCGTATCTCAAAGACTTTCAACTGTTCAACGATCCGGAGTTGCCGCTCAGCCGACTAGACTCTAGCGAGGCTGATCGAGTTCTGGTGAGGCTTGCGAAGGCTGTATTGAGGCTTTCTTCGGTCCCCCAATCGTAGGAGGGAGATAGATCTTACGCACAGCAGGCCTGATGTACCTTGGTTCTCGCATCGCGCTTGAATCGGAATTGTTGTCTTAACAAAGTACTGGACTTCCGTCAACGTACGCAGGCCGCCTCGCGCTTTGGTGCTCTTAGAGACCATCGCGCTGGTGATCCGGTCCAACTCACCACCAGTGACCTGGTCCTGCGCTGAAACACGATGTCTCCGAATTCACGGCAACTGAAGAGCGACGCACAAGGCGCCGATCATGGCGCCGAAGAAAAGGTACCCCACGCAAGTTCTGAGGTTGATCGAGACGGCCGTACGGCGGAAGTGGTTGTTCATCGCACGGGCGATTCGGCTCACGAGTGCCGCGGCGGAACGTTGGCGGGCCTTACCTGTCCGGTGCCGATCCACCCCTGTATGGCGACCTCAAGCTCTGCGGCATCCGCGATCAGCTCCACCGAGCCAATCGACTCCTTATAGGGCATCTGCAACTCGTCGAGCGAGGCGAACAGCCCCTGCCGCATGGACTCCTGAGTGACGCCAATTGCGATGTAACCGCGCATGGCTAGTGCGAGGTATCCGGCCAGCGCCACGAACACGATGAGGATCAGCCAAAAGAACAGGCCATCCGACATCGAAGGTTGCGCTCGCCCAGAGAAGGCTTGGACAAGCGGGAAGATAGCTTGAGGAAGGATCGAGAGAAGAAAGATCGCGTAGAACCACCGGCTCGACAGTAGGAAGGGTCGGCGTGTCACCAAGCCGCGCAGGCCGATGCCGAAGATGAACAGCGCGTTCACTGCCAAGATTGCTGACAGCGCGACTTGGAAGTAGTCGGGCATGCGCGTGTCCCCCTTAGCGAGGCGACATTCATTGGTCGAATCCAGGTGTTGACCGAACGCTAGCACAGGATGACCTTGGGGCTTCCCCCGCCGATTCAGCCGAGTTCGCCGAGCCTCGGGCCACGCAGCCGAAGATTCTCGGCGCACGGGCCGCCCATCTCTCCTACAATTCCCCCATGCCTCCCTCCCAGCCGGAGTGGCGAAATGGTATACGCAGAGGACTTAAAATCCTTCGGCCGCAAGGTCATGCGGGTTCGAGTCCCGCCTCCGGCACCAGGGCAAAGCTTCGCAGGCCGCACGTAGGTCCTCGTCGGGCGGACGCCTATTCGTGGCGCTTCGGTTCCAATTCCCGCCATCGGCGGCGATAGCGAAGAAGAGGGCCGGGAAGAACGCGGCTCTCTTCCGGCCGCCAAAAGCACTCCAATACGTGAGGCCCCCACCTTTGCCTCGAAATGGAGTGACAAGTGAAGAAAATTGGCAAGAAACTCTCGCTCAATCGGGAGACGGTTCGTACCCTGCAAGTCCTAGCGCTACGGGCCGCGGGCGGAACGGGCGAGACGGACGAATGCATCACGGTAGATTGCGGTTTCTCTTGGTGGACCTGTGGCCTTTCTGGTTGCGCCAATGCCTGCACGTTCAACGACTGACAACTAGCTTTCCTTCAGGGCGTCTGGAGCCCGCGAGCGTACTCCGCGGGCGACTGACCCACCAACCGGCGAAAGTCCCGGATGAAGTGCGCCTGGTCGGCATAGCCGAGGTCGAGGGCGAGGCCTGGCCAGTCGATCGAGGCTTCGGTGGCGATGCGCTCGGCCGCTTCGTGGAGGCGGTAGCGCTGGATGATCCATTTCGGGCTGACCCCGACGTATTCGGCAAAGAGGCGCTGGAGCGTCCGGGTGCCGAGACCGAAGGCGGAAGTGAGGTGTTCGACTCGAAGGATCTCGCGGTCGGTGGCGACCCGTTCGGCGATGCGGGCGACGAATTCGATCTGCGGATCGGGGATCGGGCCGAGCCGCTCGAGAAAGTCCTGCACGACGGCGAAGCCGTCCACCGGATTGGCGGGGGAGAGTGCCCGCTCTTCGAGTCCCTCGGCGGCCGGGCCGAAGATCTCGGCGAGCGGCACCGTGCGGCCGGTCAAGGTGGCGACCGGCCGGCCGAGGAACGGACGGAAGCCGCCCGGGCGAAATTTGGTGCCGAGGACGCGGCCCTTTCCTTCGAGCCGCCGGGTGAATCGCCCTTTCGGCACACCCCCTACCCGAGAGCTGCCCGCTTCAAACACCAGGTGGACGGAAGGGTGGGGCAGTACCTCCGCCACCTCCGGCTCGGGTACGTTCCAAGCAACCGTCCAGAAGTGCTCGACGAACGGCGCCAGGGTCTCGCCCGGCCAGAAGCGGCCATAGTCGGGGCTGGACGGCACGACCGGCGTGTGCAGAATGCCGCGGGGGGCCACGAGCTTCGGGACGATCGTGTCGCGTTTGTTCAATCCTGGGGCTCCAGCCCGAAGCTAGCATTGCCTCGATGCCGAAAAGGAGGGACCATGATCCGAAAAGAAGATCCACGAGACGAAGCAAAGCACCGACCCAGGAACCGGAGAGGGGCCGTAGTTGCGGTCGCCCTCGCAATCGCTACGATTCCCGCTGCGATCCACGCCGCGACGAACCCGAATTCCACACCCCGAGAGGAGAGGACAACCATGCAACACGCTCACGGCGACTTCGAGGTCAAGGTCAAACCGCTGGCTTTGGACGGGCCGGCGGAAGATGCCACCCTCGGCCGCATGTCGATCGAGAAGGAATTTCATGGCGACTTGGCGGGCACCGGCAAAGGGCAGATGCTCACCGCGGGCGCCGCGGAAGGGTCGGCCGCCTATGTCGCGATCGAAACGGTGAGCGCGACCCTCGCCGGGCGCACGGGAACCTTCGCCCTCTACCACCGGGGCGTGATGAACCGCGGCGAGCCGGAGCTGGCGGTGATCGTCGTGCCGGATTCCGGCACCGAGGGTCTGGCTGGAATTTCGGGTACCCTGCGGATCATCATCGAAGGGGGAAAGCACAGCTACGACTTCGAGTACTCCCTGCCGGAAAAGCCGTAAACGGCTTCACTGCGCCTCCGCGACTTTGACCACGACAAACGTCAGATCGTCCCGTTGGTCCGCCCCGTCTTGGAAGGCCGCGAAATCGGCGAGCAGGGCATCGCGCACCGCCGTCGCCTCGATCTCCTTGGGCAGAGCGGCGAGCGACGCCGCCAAGCGCTCCAGACCGTAGGGCTCGGCGAATCGATCGACTCCCTCGTACAGGCCATCGGAATGGAGCAGCAATACGTCGTCGGGGGCGAGCGGTAGCTCACGGAGCCCGAAGTTGGGAGGCAGTTGGGTGCCGAGCGGGAGCGAGGGGAGGGAGATCTCTTCGACCCCCGCGGCGGTCGCCAGAAGAACCGGCGGATGCCCGGCGTTGGCGATCGTGGCGATTCGGCGCATCGGATCGAGAATCACGATCGCGAGCGTCACCAGCTTTCGCCGCCGCGCCGTCTGTTGCACCATCAGGTTCAGCTTGGCCAGCACCTCGAGCGGCCGATCGAGATCCGCCGCGAGGATCGTCAGGCAACTCCGCACCCCGGCGAGCAGCAGGCCGCTCGCCATGCCGTGGCCGGCGACGTCGCCCACCACCACGGCGAGGCGCCCGCCGTCGAGCGGGAAATAATCGTAGTAGTCGCCGCCCACCTCCGTAGCCGGCCAGGAAAGGCTACAAATGTCGAGCCATCCTTGGGGCGGGCAGCCCGCCGGCAGCATGGCGAGCTGGATTTCGCGCGCGTAATCCAGCTCTTGCCGCATCCGCAACTGGTCTCGGGCGCTGGCCTGGGCCGCGGTGAAGATCGCGAGGATCTCCTTGCGTTTTCGGCGCGCGATGTCGAGGCCGATCGCCAGGGCGAAGGCATGGTTGGCGACGACGGCGACCAGACTTCCCGGATCGTCGGATCGCGCGTCGGAAACCGTCGCGCCGAAAAGCGCCGAGACCACCAGGCCGAGCACCAGGGTGCCGTGGATCAGCAGGCGCTCGGCGGGCCGGACGAGAAACGCGAGGACGTAGAACCCCTGGATCACGACCAGCGGGATCAAGGCGCCCGAACCGATCCCGGCGAGCATGGCGACGATCAGCTCGACGATCAGCAGAGTGACGATCGCCGCGCGCGGTTGCCTGACGATCAACCGGCGGGCCGGCTCGAACATGCGATCCCGTCCGGCCTCCGGCGCTAGGCCCAGGCGGTGCCTGCGCAGGGCGAGCGAGAAGGTCAGGACGAAGAGGAAGTTCGGGAGGAGAACCGCCAGCCGGCGCGGATCGGCGAACGCGGCGCCGATCGATCCGCCCAGGCTCGCGAGCGCAAAGAAGATCAGGAATCCGCGCGCCTTGGCCAGATTCGATTCATCGAAGCGGCCGGCGACCGCCTGCTCCGGGGAGAGGGCGGACAACTCGTCGAGAGTGAAGGGGCGCACGGCGGGTATCTTACAGCCCTTGGAACGCGCGAATCCCTCCTCTCCGAGGGGAGAGGAGGGACCGGAAAATCACACGACGTTGGACTTTAGATGCAGCCCGGAACTTTGAACGAGCCGATCCGGGTCTTGAAGTCGAAACTGCCGCTGTTGGCGTAATACTCGCCGGTGAGCCAGAAGGTGCAGCCGTCGGACGGATCGACGCTCATCGACGCATAGTCGCCCCACCGGTTGCTCGAACTGCGCTGAGTACCGCCACCGTTGACCAGCACCTGCTCGCCGCCCATCGTGCCGAGGGTGTCGCCCGAATTGCGGGTCGCGTAGCGAATGCCGGGGTTGGTGCCGGTGCCCGAGATGTTGTAGCCGATCGCGATGTTGCCCTGCTTGTCCTGGGCGATCGTCGGCATCCAGCGGCTGTTGCTGGTGTCGGCGGAGAACGTGCCGCTCTGGTGAAGCACCCAGCCACTGCCGTTGTCGCGAACTTCGGCCCAGCGCACACCGCTGCGGCTCTTGTTGTTGTTCGCCAGATCGGTCGAGTGGCTGATGACGATCGACTCATGGGTGCCGAAGTTGCGGTACATCGCCCGGTACATGGTGAACTGGCCCGAGGCGTCGAGCTTTTCGCCCGGCCGCGGCTGCGGGATGCAGGAGCGGCTGTAGTTGCAGAAGTTGGCATCGAACTCCGGAGAATTGACCTGCGGCAGCGCGACGAACGTGGAACTGCCCGG
Source organism: Thermoanaerobaculia bacterium (assembly GCA_038248205.1). Taxonomy (GTDB): domain Bacteria; phylum Acidobacteriota; class Thermoanaerobaculia; order Multivoradales; family UBA5704; genus DASYKS01. The sequence goes on along the minus strand of JBBRUC010000158.1, from coordinate 5,544 downwards.
CGCGGTCCAGCTGACCGAGAACTCCCACATGCGGTAACCGTCGGAATTCGATCCGACACCCCACGACTCGTCGTCCCACGCCATGATGAACGGCTCGGGCGAACCGGAGGGCGGAGCGGTGCCGCCGTCCCAGTGGGCCGGCTGGAGCGAGAACGGGCACTCGGTGCCGCAGGCGAGAGGCCCGAACTTCACCATCTGCGCCGAGAGGCCCGAGAGCATCCGGGCGCGCTCGAAGGCGACCGCGATCACTCCCTCATAGCTCGCGCCGAACTGGTTGGCGGTGATGTAGTAGCCGTCCGCCCAGATGCCCATTTTGGGATAGTCGTTGAACTTGCCCGGGCTGACCACGAAATCGTATCGATAGTACGAACCGGTCGGGTCACTGGAGGTCGAGACCGCGACGCACTGATGGCCGTCGGCGCCAATCGCGAACTGGCTGATCACCCAACGCCCCGCCGCGTCGTCATACAGCACGGTCGGGTCGCCGTCGTTGTTGGTCTGGCAGATGCCACCGAATCCGGCCCAGAGCGAATTGACGCCCACGGGACCGAAGATTTTCACCCCATCGCTCTTACGATAAACCGCCATGAGTAGGTTGATCGTCTGCACGTAATAGGTCGCTCCAACGTCGCCGTTGGTGTCGGGCGGAACGATCCTACCGCCCAGGATCGCGGCGTTGTCGTCGTCGCTCTGGCCGTCGAAACTGAGCAGAGGAGTCGGCGTTTCGTTGAGGATGGGACCTTCATCCACCACCAGGGTTTCCTTACTGGTCTGCGGCTTGGACCGCGCCGCCATGTCGAGCGGAACGCGATTGGGAATCTCCCGGTCTGCCCTGGCAGCCTTGACGGGAACGAACGGTTGATCCCGCAGCGCTGGCGAGATGTCGTGGCGAACCGCCTTCGACACTTCCGGGCGATCCGAAGCGCCGGCCGGGGCGACGAGCGCCGCCGAGACCAAGACAGCCGATCCCAAGGCAATCAGTTTTCGATTCATCGAGAGACTCCTCCTCTTCCTGAGGGTGAAATGAAACCGAGCCGGTCAACGGCTCCAACAAAGCCGCGGGACGCGGCACGAAATGAAAAGGATTGGTAGTACTCCTAAGAGAGGGGGTGCTCATTTTGCGAGATTTCGGGACAGCCCGGGCGATCTGGGGGGAGCCGCTCCATAATCTCCAGCTGTGGTAGAACGCGGCGATGAACGCAATCCGCCGGGCTCTTCTGTTGTCGTCGACTCTTGGGGTTCTCGCTTCCTGCACGGCGGCTCCCTCCCCTCAAACCAGAGCCCGTCCGGACGCGAACGCCGAGCTTTCTGAGAAGCCCGTCGAGCCGATCGATCGAGCCCTCCAAGCGGCCTTCGATCGTGGATCCTGGCGGGATCTGCGCGTCGAATCCGAATGCCAGGACGACGCGGCCCATCTGCGCGCGATCGTCTTGTTTGGCAGCGGCGTCGGAATTTGGGAGCGGGAACGGCAATTCGCCGTCTCGACCGACGAACTGTGGCGGCTTTTGCGCGAGCTGTCCCGCGGCGGATTGGGCTCGCTCCACGAAAGTTACGGCGGCGGAGACGATCCCGACGACGGTCCTGGCGAGGAGCCGTCCGAGGCCTTCGGCCTGCGTTTGATCTGCCGCATTCGCCTGGTGCTCGACGGGGTCGAAAAGGAGTCCTACCAACTTTCCGAAGGGCACCGTTCACCTGAGCTACGGACGATGGCCGAGAAGGTCTTGAGCGTAGGCGCAACGCGCGGACCGGCGGGGATTGGCGCCGAGTCGCTCTCGGACGGGCTCCTACAGCTGGCGCGGGGGGAACTCGCGTCGGAGGCGCTCACCCTCCAGCTTCAGCGCCAGCCGGACGATCCGAAGTCGCCCGAAGAAGGGTGGATCCTTCGCCTGGAGTACGGCGAGGCGCACCTTTCCCGCTCGTCGCCGAGCGGCTGGTCCGATCCCGAGGTCATCCCCCTCTCCCCGGCGGACTTCTCCGATCTCGCCCGCCGTCTCGCCGCGGCCCATCCGGACGATCTACCGGGAAACCTTTATTCCACCTGGTACCAGGATCTGGAAATTCGCGTCCTCAACCGCAGAGCGACCCTCCAAGCCCGCCGCTTCACCGGCCTTACCCGTGAGACCCACGGCGAGAAGCAAAAGCGTTTCGACGCGATGATCGAGGCGCTCGAAGCGGTGAAGAATCGGGCGGACCGGGCGCGCTGAACGGGATTTGGAGTGCGCCGACGCGATAGACTTCGCGCAGGTTCCCTGAGCTTCTCATTCTGTACCGATGCGCCCATGCTGGGCGGATCACCGTCGTGCTCGGGGAGAAAGGAATGCGCGTGAAAACTCGCTCTCCCTTCTTGATCCCCTTCTCCTTCGTCCTTTGTATCGGGTCGTTCGCCGGCTGCTCGAAGCCGGCGGCCGGGCCGGAAGAGACTCCTCCCGGGTCGGAAGCGATGACGGTGCCGAAAGAGTGCAACCCGAATTCTCCGTGTGAGGGTTCAACGTGCCAAGCCAGCATCACCGCGGCCAGTACGACGGTCCCCGTGGACGCCTGCCCGCGCGAGGGAGAGTTCCAGTCGGACGTCGACGTCTACGCTTGGAACACGTTCATCGCGCTCAACTGGCCAGCCGACCTTTCGACCTGCACGGGCGACACGACGAAATCGATCCTCGGGGGCATCGGGCCGCGCGTTTGGGAGACCTACACGCTCGATTCGAACTTGTTCGTCTCCTCCGGACAGCCGGCCGGCTGGTGTGACGCGGCGGCGACCGCGACGCTTTCCAAGCCGCGGTATTTCGGTCGGTTGCGCAAGGTTTCGGCAAATTTCGCCGCGGACTTTCCCGACGTCGCCGAGGCGGTGGGCGGTGTGTTGACCGATCAAAACGGCCGGTTCGTCCGCTATGAAGTGCGGGTCAACATGGATGAGTACAACTACGTGACCTATAACGACCTGTGGCAGGCGAGCGGCCAGACGGGCCAGACGATCAATTTCCCGCAGGGACCGAACGACAGCCCGAGCCGCTGCGGCGACCAGCCGTGCGGCCCGGTGGGTGCGATGGAGATCAAGTCGGCGTGGAAGGTACTGTCCGACAGCGAGATCGGAAGCGGCCGGTTCTACATGACCGAGGCGGTCGTCGACAACGACGAGCAGGGAACTCCGAGCCCGGGCAAGAACCCGGTAACGCTGGGCCTGGTCGGCCTGCACATCATCCACAAAACCTCTACCCAATCGACCTGGTTCTGGTCGACGTTCGAGCAGGTGGACAATACGAAGAGTTCCTTCTTCAACCCGACTTGCACGACCTGCACGGACAACCAGCAGACGGCGAGCAAGCCCTACACGGAACTCGACGCCAACGGCAAACCGATCAATTCGCCGGTCCAGGTGGTGCGAACGAACTCGATCGAATCCAACGATCCTTCGGCCCCCGCGCTCAACGCCTACTATCGCGGGCTGCTGAAAGGTTCGGTGTGGGAGAACTACGAATTGGTCTCGACGATGTGGACGACCGGCGGCGCTCCGGGCGGCACTCCGACACCTCTCGCCAACACCACGCTCGAGACGTACATTCAGCCGAATTCGAGCTGCTTCGGCTGCCACAGCGGAGCCAAGACGGCGGTCGGCACCCCGGCCGACCAGAGCTTCCTGCTCGGCGAGGCGCAGTAGGAGGCAAGCTCCTCCGATCCACGATCGGGCCGCGCTACACTCTCGCCGTTTTCTCAGGTTCCGGCGAAGAAGAGGAGAGGTTGCGATGGCGATTCGTGTGCTGCAGGTAGGGTTGGGGCCGATCGGCGCGTCGATCGCCCGGCAGGTAGGGGAGCGGGCGGGGTTTGAACTGGTGGGCGGGGTCGATCTCGATCCCGCCAAGGCCGGTCGCGATCTCGGAGTCGAGGTCTCCGCCGATCTCGGGGTGGCTCTGGCGGCGACCCGGCCGGAGATCGCGGTCGTCTCCACCAGTTCGGCTCTGGAGAAGGTGGAGGCGACGATTCTCGCCTGCCTCGCGGCGGGCGTCGCTGTCGTCTCGACGACCGAGGAACTGTCGTTCCCCTGGCGCGAGCGGCCGGAGCCGGCGGCAAGGATCGACGCCGCGGCGCGCGCCGCGGGGCTGGCGGTGCTCGGCACGGGGGTCAACCCGGGCTTCGCGATGGATGCCCTGCCGCTCGCGCTCTCGGCGGTCTGCGAGCGGGTGGACGGGGTGATCGTCCGGCGCATTCAGGACGCATCGAAGCGGCGCCTGCCCTTCCAACGGAAAATCGGCGCGGGGCTTATCGTGGAAGAGTTTCGCGCCCGGGTGGCGGCCGGCGGCGTCCGCCACGTCGGCCTCGCCGAATCGATCGGCATGCTCGCGAGTGCATTCGGCTGGAACCTCGACTCGATTACCGACGAGATCGGGCCGAAGATCGCCACCGAACAGGTCGCCTCGGCGGACCTTCTCGTGGCGCCGGGGGAATGCAGCGGCGTCGTTCAACTCGGGCTTGGGATGGAGCGAGGCGTCGAGCGCATCCGGCTCGAATTCGAGGCCTACCTGGGAGCGCCCGAGAGCTACGATGAGGTCGAGATCGCCGGCTCGCCCAACCTCAAATCTCGAGTCGAGGGCGGCATTCCGGGAGATCTGGCGACCGCCTCGATCGTCGTCAACGCGATCCCGCGGGTGCTGGCCGCCCCGCCGGGGTTGATCACGATGCGCGATCTGCCGGCGGCGCATTGGTGGCCGGGGGTAGGCGGAGAGTGAAGGCCGAACGCGCCGCACAGAACGTGATAAAGGGCAACTATCATCTGAAGTGCCGAACGAATGACCGTACTTCCGTCTGTCTGTCTTGAAAGCTTGCCGGCCAGGGTTTAAAATGACCACAGTGACTAGTTTCTCGTCGGGAGGAGCATCATGGACTTGCGGCAGAATTCTTGGACAGTTGCCGATGCGAAGGCGCATTTGAGCGAAGTGGTCGAGAGCGCGCTCAAGAAAGGTCCGCAGATGATTACCCGCCATGGTAGAAAGACCGTCGTTGTCGTGGCGGCAGAGGAATGGGAACGGACGAGCCATCGTGAGGGTACACTCGCCGAATTCTTTGCCGCTTCGCCTCTCCGAGATTCGGGCTTGGATCTCGAGCGTCTGGATGGCGGTTTCCGTGATCTCGACCTGTGAGCTTCCTTCTCGATACAAACGTCATATCGGAATGGGTGAAGCCGCAGCCGAACACGCAGGTCGTCGCCTGGTTTCAGGAGGTGGACGAGGCCCAAGTGTTCTTGAGCGTGGTTTCACTGGCTGAGATCCGCCATGGCATTGAGTTGATGCCGTTGGGAAAGAAGCGTAGCCGCCTGGCCAACTGGTTGACCGCCGATCTGTATTCTCGCTTCGAAGGGCGAATTATCGACATCGATTGCAAGATTGCAGAGACCTGGGGAGTCATTATGGCCCGTGGGCGTTCGCGGGGTGCCAGCGTTGGAGTGATCGACGCCTTTGTTGCCGCGACCGCAGAAGTTCAAGGTCTGACGTTGGTGACCCGCAATATTGAGGACTTTTCGCAGCTTGCGGTTAATCTTCTCAACCCTTGGAT